>NZ_LT607412.1:3314198-3615488 GCF_900091455.1 Micromonospora coriariae
GCGGACTACCGGCGGGCGACCATGTTCTTCGAAACCGGTGACCCGAGCGGGGCAGCCCGACTGCTGGAGCCGATCGTGGACGCCGAACCCGGCAACGCGGCGGTCCGGCAGCTGCTGGCCCGGGCGTACTTCCAGTCGGCCCAGCTCAACCGGGCCGAGGAGCAGCTGCGGGAGCTGGTCGACCGGGACCCGAGCGACCACTACGCGCACCACGTGCTGGGCCGGACCCTGGAGCGGCTGAACCGGCACTCGGACGCGCTGCGGCACCTGCGGATCGCCGCCGCGATGTACGCGGCCAACGACGACTACCGGGTCGCTCTGGAGCGGGTGGAGACCCGTCTGGGCGGCACGCGCTGAACGCGGACGTGACGTGCACGGGGCGGCCCTTCGGGGCCGCCCCGTCGTCGTCCTGTGGGCACCCCGCCCGGCGTGCCTAGGATGGCGGACATGGGACCTGACCGGCCGGGGGCTGCGGCATGAAGCTCAAGCTGGACCTGCACGAGATCTTCAACAAGGGCCAGGACATCGACCGCGCGTTGCGCGGGATCATGGACGAGGCGGTGGCGAAGAAGGCCACCCTCGTGGAGATCATCCCGGGCAAGGGATCGGGCCAGCTCAAGAAGCGGGTGCTGCGGTTCCTCGACCAGAAGGACGTCAAGCAGCTCTATCACCGGGTGGAGAAGGACTCCAAGAACTTCGGCCGGCTCTTCGTGCACTTCCGCTGGAAGTAAGAGCGCCAACTTCCCGACCTCCCACGCTGCCGGCGGCATGTCTCCTGACCTGCCGAAACGCCTTCCATCGGTTTCCGGCTCCATCCGTCGTTACTCGCGCTCGGTTGTGCCGGATCTGTGCCACGTGATCATGACGGACTAGCCACCTTCGCTCTCGCTCCCCTTACGCTTGCGGCCAAGCCTGTGCTCAATCGCGGCGCGCACGGTTGCGACGGCTGGCTCGTTGAAGCCTTGGGGGAGCAGCCTGAAGCGGTGCGGTTTGGCCTGGGTGCCCTTGGCGAAGCCTCGGACCTTGCTGTTGCCGAAACCGTGGCGGTCTGCGTCAACCTCCACGTCGATGGGCCGAATCGTTCCAGCAGGTGGTGTGCCTGGTAGGTGTCCCGGCCTATCCCGAATTGCAGCAGCCGTGTCTCCCCGTCCAGGTAGACTTGGCGGTCGTGGCCGTATCGGCCGTGCAGGGTGGCGATCATCAGCAGGAGCGAGAGCTCGCTGTCCTCAAGCACATGGATCCATCCGTTGAGGAACAGGCCGGCGGGCAGCCGCAGCAGGTAGCCGCTCCGCTCGCCCGGCACGGTGTACCGAGTGTTGGGCTCGCCAGTTTCGTCGTACGGCGCGCCGCTCTCCCGCATCAGGAGGAAGCCTTCGCGTAGGTCCCAACGGCCTTGGACCTGTTCTCCAGCGTGGCGAGCTGCACCTCCGGATGGGCCAGCCGGCGCAGCGTCTCCTGCACCTGGCGCAGCTTCTGATCCCGCACGCTCACCGACTGGGCCTTGCCCTTACCCCGCTCGGAAGGTGTCGCGACGAGATCGACCCAGCTCACGTCGGCATCCCGGTTGTTCAGCGGCAAGGTGTTTTGCGGCTGCTCCCCGGCCGAGCGCGACTGCGACACGAACAAGGCCGTCAAGTAGAAGCGCAGCGCGATTCCTCCGGGCGACATCAGCCGGGACGCCGGCGGCCGCTCCGACTTGGGCGGTAGCGCCCGGTCAGACCAGTCCCCCGTCCACATCCGCGGGGTCGCGCCGCGCCGTGAACTCCCACCGCATCAGGAGCTGCTTGCCGGTGGGAATCCGGGCGAAGGCCTTGCTGGCTCGCTCCGCCTTCGGATTGATCGTGGGCCAAGGCGTAGTCGATCAAACCGGACGAGACGCCCTGTGACCTGGGCCAGGACTGGTTATCGATGGTCATCAGTGGTCGCCGCTGGTTCACGTCAGACGCCCTGGAGACGCCCTGACGCCCTGCCAACGCCCTGATCTTGGCTTCACCTCAGGTTCCCGCTTTCGTGTGACCCCCCGTGGAGGAGCACGCCGATCAAGGCGCCTACTACTCTTCCTCTGCCTGATTGGCGACAGGTGATCGTTTCGGTAATCACGGGGTCGCGACCGGTGGTTGAGCTGTGGGATGGTGCAGCCGTGAATGAACCGGGCAGACCGAGCCGGTGGCAGCGGCCGCCGGAGAAGCCGGATCAGTGGAACGACTTCCGTCGGGGCATCGCGCTGCTGTCCATGGTGCTGTTCTTCTTCTGCGTCGTCGGCCTCGGGTTCCTGCTCTACCAGTTGGCGACCCTCGACGGAGACGCCGCCTTCGACGGCTGGTCGTTCGTCCGTTTCCCGTCGGTGGCGGTGCCGCTCGGCGTCGCCGCGGTGATGGGCGTCCGCGTCTACCGGGCGGCCAGCAATTCTGAGGCCAAGAGCCGCGGCAGAGTGATGGGCCTAGCCCTGCTCGCCGCTGCGGCCCCGTTAATCCAATACAGGAGGCGAAAATGGCGGTGGAGTTGTTGGCTGCGGCGGCCAGCGCGTTAGTGGGTGCGATGGCCACGGATGCGTGGGGATGGGCCAAAACCAGCTTCGCACAACTGTTTGGCAACAGCGACCGGACGCACGCTGAGGCGGCGGAGCGGCGGCTGGAAGCCTCACGCACGGAACTGGAGGGCCTGTCCGGTGAGGAGCTGTTGAGTGCTCGGTCGAGGGTGGAGGCAGCCTGGCAGGCTCGCCTAGGAGATCTGGTGGAGGATGCGCCGGAAGTGGCTATGCGCTTGGAGTCGCTGGTTAAGGAGGCAACTGCGCGGGTGTCGCAGACCAGGACCGGCTCGATCCAGCAGCACGCCGTCGCATTCGACAACGCCCAGCAGGCGGTGCAGGGCCAAGGGGTCCAGACCAACACCTTCGGTGGCGGCTCGGGTGCAGCAGGCCGATAAGCCCTCGACCGAGGCCCTCTACGGAGCGGATACCGGCGTCCCGGATCAGTTTGTGCTGGCCTCCGACCGGGGGCAACAGGCTGTGCAGGGGTCCGGCACCCAGCACAATTACTTCTTAGCCGCCGCATCGGCAGAGACGCTCCCGTCGATCGCCCCGCCGTGGGGGCGCCGTAACCCGCAGGTGCCGCTGCGGGGAAGGGATGCACTCGTCGAGCGGCTAAGCCGGCTTATGAGCGAGCAAAGTGAAGGTCGGCGGGTGCACGTCTTGTGCGGCCTAGGGGGAGCTGGCAAGACGCGCCTTTCGCTGGAGGTCGCGCACCACGTAGCGGCGCAGGGTACGGAGGTGTGGTGGGTGTCGGCCGTGGACTCCGGAGTCTTTGCCGGAGGGATGCAGGCGGTCAGCCACCGGCTCGGGGCGACTGTCGAGCAGCTGTCGCAGGCCAATCCCGCCGATCTGGTCTGGCGGTTGCTGCGCCAGCGCAGGCAGCCGTGGCTGTTGGTGATCGACAACGCCGATGATCCGCAGCCTGTGCTGGCCCCGAATGGGCAAATCGCCGACGAGACGGGCTGGCTGAGGCAACCCGGACCAAATGGGGCAATTCTTATTACCACCCGCGATGGGAGCCGTCGCACGTGGGGGCCGCAGGCGTCCCTGCATCGGGTGCCGGAGCTGAGCGGACACGACGGCGGCGAGGTTCTACTCGATCTCACCGGTCCGCTGGCCGGATCCCGCGTCGAAGCCGACGCGCTCGCCGAGCGGCTCGGTGGGCTGCCACTTGCGCTACAGATGGCCGGCTCCTATTTGGCGACCGTCAACACGACCCCGGCCGCGTTCCGGGAGCCTTCAGCTCCAGTGACGTTCACCGAGTACCAGGCCACCCTTAACCGCGACTTTGCCCGGCTATTCCCGTCGTCTGAGCGATCGAACGCTTCAGCGCAAGCGGGGGGCAACGAGGTCATCACCCAGACGTGGGAGTTGTCCCTGACCTTGTTGCAGCGGCGGGGGATCGCCGAGGCGCGGCCGCTGCTGCGCCTGCTGTCCTGTTTCGAGATCGCGCCTATTCCCTACGGCCTGCTGCTTCACGTTCCAACGATGGCCGCCTCCCCGCTGTTTCCTGGTCTCACAGCCGCTGGGCTTTGGCAAGCGCTGACCGCGCTTGCGAGCCTGAGCCTAGTAACCCTCTCCCATGACGCGACCGCCGCAGAAGAGGTGGCCGACAACGTAACGCTGCATCCGGTGGTACGCGACACCAACCGAGCACACGCTGATGTCACCGAACGCCTGGATGTCTACCTTCCGCTGGTCACTCAATTGCTCTTGCGCGCCATGGACATCGATCACCACAGCACAGCCGATCCGGCTTGGTGGCCTGTCTGGCAGGCCGTAACGCCGCACGCCTCAAGCGCCCTGCACCTGCTACCGCCTAACACCGACCTCCCTTCGGAAGCCATCGAGAGGATCACCTGGCCAGCAACCTTCGGCGCCTATTACTACAGAGCGATTGGCCGTTACACCCAGTCCGATAGGGATATCCGCGAGGTGCTCGCCGCCGAAACCCGTCTCCTAGGCGAGGAACACCCCGACACCATGACCAGCCGGCAGGTCCTGGCTGGCCTGCTTGAAAATCGGGGGCAGCTGGAGCAGGCCGAGGCCGAGTACCGGGCCGTGCTCGCCGCCCGCAACGCCACGCTGGGCGAGGAGCATCCCAACACCCTGTCCACCCGGTTCGCCCTGGCTAACCTGCTTCACAATCGGGGGCAGCTGGAGCAGGCCGAGGCCGAGTACCGGGCCGTGCTCGCCGCCCGCAACGTGATCCTGGGCGAGGAGCATCCCGACACCCTGACCAGCCGGCAGACCCTGGCTAGCCTGCTTGATAATCGAGGGCAGCTGGAGCAGGCCGAGGCGGAGTTCCGGGCCGTGTTGGCCGCCCGCAACGCCATCCAGGGCGAGGAGCACCTTCATACCCTGTCCACCCGGTTCGCCCTGGCTAACCTGCTGCGTGATCGGGGGCAGCTGGAGCAGGCCGAGGCCGAGTACCGGGCCGTGCTGGCCGCCCGCAACGCCGTCATGGATGAGGAGCATCCCGACACCCTGACCGTCCGATACACCCTGGCTGACCTGCTGCGTGATCGGGGGCAGCTGGAGCAGGCCGAGGCCGAGCACCAGGCCGTGCTCGCCGCCCGCAACGCGATCCTGGGCGAAGAGCATCCCGATACCCTGACCAGCCGGCAGGCCCTAGCTAACGTGCTGCATGATCGCGGGCAGCTGGAGCAGGCCGAGGCGGAGTGCCGGGCCGTGTTGGCCGCCCGCAACGCCGTCCAGGGCGAGGAACACCTTCATACCCTGTCGACCCGGTACGCCCTGGCTGGTGTGCTGCGTGATCGAAGGCAGCTGGAGCAGGCCGAGGCCGAGTACCGGGCCGTGCTCGCCGCGGAAATACGGCTTCTGGGCGAAGAGCACCCCAACACCCTGACCACCCGGCACGCCCTAGCTAACGTGCTGCATGATCGCGGGCAGCTGGAGCAGGCCGAGGCGGAGTTCCGGGCCGTGTTGGCCGCCCGCAACGCCATCCAGGGCGAGGAACACCTTCATACCCTGTCGACCCGGTACGCCCTGGCTGGTGTGCTGTCTGATCAGGGAGAGCTGGAGCAGGCCGAGCGCGACTATCGGGCCGTGCTCGCCGCGGAAATACGGCTTCTGGGCGAAGAGCACCCCAGCACCCTGACCACCCGGCACGCTCTGGGTGGCCTGCTTCGTCGTCGGGGACAGCTGGAGCAGGCCGAGGCGGGGTTCCGGGCCGTGTTGGCCGCCCGCAAGGCCGTCCTGGGCGAGGAACACCTTCATACCCTGTCGACCCGGTACGCCCTGGCGGACCTGCTGCGTGATCGGGGGCAGCTGGAGCAGGCCGAGGCCGAGTACCGGGCCGTGCTCGCCGCGGAAATACGGCTTCTGGGCGAAGAGCACCCCAACACCCTGTCCACCCGGCAGGCCCTGGCTTGGCTGCTGCATGATCGCGGGCAGCTGGAGCAGGCTGAGGCGGGGTTCCGGGCTGTGTTGGCCGCCCGCAAGGCCGTCCTGGGCGAGGAACACCTTGATACCCTGTCGACCCGGTACGCCCTGGCTGGTGTGCTGTCTGATCGGGGAGAGCTGGAGCAGGCCGAGCGCGACTATCGGGCCGTGCTCGCCGCGGAAATACGGCTTCTGGGCGAAGAGCACCCCGACACCCTGACCACCCGGCACGCCCTGGCTGGCCTGCTTCGTCGTCGGGGACAGCTGGAGCAGGCTGAGGCGGGGTTCCGGGCTGTGTTGGCCGCCCGCAAGGCCGTCCTGGGCGAGGAACACCTTGATACCCTGTCGACCCGGTACGCCCTGGCTGGTGTGCTGTCTGATCGGGGAGAGCTGGAGCAGGCCGAGCGCGACTATCGGGCCGTGCTCGCCGCGGAAATACGGCTTCTGGGCGAAGAGCACCCCGACACCCTGACCACCCGGCACGCCCTGGCTAGCGTGCTGCGTGACCGGGGACAGCTGAAGCAGGCCGAGGCCGAATGAGGCCAGTCAGTCCGATCACTGACAGCACGTAGGCCCGCTAGTGAGTTCTTCTCTCCAGCGTCGCCAAGACCGGTGCGTTACGTGGGACGCAGCTCGTCCAGGTTTTGTGTTGTTGCTCAGCCTCCTAATCCAACTCGCTTAGGTGGACCCGTTGCTTTCCCGCCATGCTGCCCAAAGACGACTTGGACGCTCTGGTGGTCAGGCGTGCTGGCCTCGCTTCGGCTGGCTGCATCGGCTTGCCGCTCGTGCACAAGTTGCACCCTGTTGGGGTCGCGCTGGGGTCAGTTACGGTAGCAACTCTCCGGGCCTACCCACTGGATGCACCTGATGCTGGCCGAGGAGCCACCTGCTGTTGAAGCGGAGTAACGAACACCTCCACCGGCACGCTCCACGGCTCGAATCCTTCACGCGCACACTTGAGGAGTAGACGGACGGGCTTGTCCTTGTAGTCGCGTCGCCAGGATGTCTCACTGCCACTTTTGTTCCACCGAGGCGGATACTGCCGGTCCATGGAAAAATAGGTGCCTTCGCCCAAGGGCAACCCGAAGGGTGCAACCGTGCGATCATTCTCGGATCCGCCGTCGGTTCCATGCCTGAACCGGTACGGCCCCCAGACGTGATTGGCGACTTCCTCCGCGCTGGGCCCTCCGGCAACCTGCGATGCTCCACGAGCGTGGTAATCGTCGCGGATAGAGAGTCGAATCTGGTCGAGGCGGTCGAGGCTGGGAGGGCCCACCAACTCCACGCGCATCAGCGCGTACGTGTCGGCCTGAGCCTCAATCGACACCTTGAACTGGGGAATCGTCTCGGCCCAGATGCGTCGCGTTTCGATCCTGGTTAGCGCGGCCGTCGAGCTACCAGCGGTTTGCGTTGCCCCGTAAGCCAAGTAGGCCACAGCCAGAGCAACAAACGCCGCGACAGCGCTGGCTACGGTCCCGATGGCGCTCCAGATTTCAGCTACTTCCACAAGCCAGGGATCGTACGGGTTCCGCTTCGGCGCCGGTTGACGATCCTCACCGGCTCCTCTGCCTCCTGCCTCTTGGCCACGTCGGCCACACAACTTCTGAAGCCTGAGGGCACAGGCTGGCCCTAACCGAGGCGGCGCATACACCGCGAACCGCGATGAGGCACCCGTCTGGATTCAGCCGTTCGGCTCAGAGCGTCTCGGCGGACGCCCTCCGCCGGCTCCGCGACCGGGCATGCTGCGACGCCATTCGTCCACTGCGGGCAGTTGCCGGGGCAGCCAATAGGGTTGGCGGCCATGGTAACCAGCGGGCGCGGGGAAGGGCCGGTTGGCATAGATCCCGCCCGGTCGGGAGCGTTGCAGCCACGAGTAGACGGCGCGGGGTTTCACCGCGTACCGCTGGCACAGGTCGGTTACGTCGATGAACGGCTTGCCGGGCAAGGTCGCGGACGAATCGCCTACCTGCGCGGAGTGCGGGTCCATGGACGGGCTCCTCTGCGTGACCAGCTAGTGATGCAAGGCTAACCGGGGGGTCACGCCGAGCGAGCGACATCCACTTCTCCCCCGGCGGCTTTAGGTTCGGCAGGAACCGGTCCCCAAGCGCTGCGATTACACCAAGCGTACGACACCATCGGCCGCTGCCTCGTGTTGGTCATTGGTGAGGCCGTACAGGGGTTTGCGGTCTGACGTGCCAGTGGGCCAACGGACGCCGGCGGCGGTCAACTGGTCACGATTGAGGACCTCGTTGGCCAGCACTGCGGCGAGGAGTTCGGCCTGGGCGGGCTCCATCTCGACCAGCCGGGTCAGGACGGTCAGCAGGTCGACGAACTCACCCGTCCAGCCCGGCTCCCAAACGTCGACGTGCATATCGTCAAGGGGGGACCCTCGCCGCCCGCCCGGCTCCTTCTTGCGGTAGTTGAACCAGGATTTGATGATGTTCCGGCCGCCGACGGCGTAGTCCCACACGTCCACCCCGACTGGCCCGAACTCGCCGTCACCAACGGCGATGACCTGGCGTTGCGGGTCGTAATTGATCGTCTCAGGCACCCGCGTGACCGGGGCCAGCGACAGCGGCTGCCGCGCATCGCCGGAGGGTAACCGGATCGAGCTGCATGGCCGCTCCGGGGCGGTGAACGCTCTGCCGTAGGTGTGCAGCCAGAGGACCTGGCAGCCAACCTCGATCGCGGTGCGCCAGAGCGCGGGATCGATGGTGATCGGTACTCGGAGGCCGGGTGTGGTCAGTTCGTCGGTGAAGGTGGCGGTGAAGGCTGGATGAGCCGTGATGCCCGCGACGTAAGCGAGGACGTCGTCGGCAGGGACCTCGATGCCAAGTCGTTGGGACAGTGCAGCCGTTAGTCCTGGCGCGAGGTTCGGTTTTCCGCCTGGGTGAAGGTAGGGCAGTGTCCGGCCACCACGGTTGTTGAAGTTATGGAAGTCGGGCATCAGCGCGGAGAAGATCAAGGCGGGACCGCTCGCGATGGGGTGCGAGTGTTGCTCGATGGCGAAGACCTGGCCGGGTACGCGGGCTGACCAGAGGTCTCGGCGGGGCATGTCCATGAGGCGTGGGTCGGCGAGTACCCATTGCCGGTCGAAGGCCCGGTAGCCAACCTGCACGACGACGGCGGCTGGCTCGACCTCGTCAATCACCGGGACGCTTGGGTTCGGGTGCGTGTCGTCGCCGGGAAGCCGCGGCTTTACCTTCACGAGGTTGGCGTCACGGCCTTCCTTGAACAGTTCAGCCTTACGTTGCCGGTCGGTCTCACCGACCAGCATCGCCCACCGTCGCTTCAGCACCTCTCGACTGGGCGCGTAGACCCACGTGCGGGTCGGGAACAGCCCCGGGGAGTACCAGGGCATCAGGTCGGCAAGCGCGGGGTAGGTGTCCCAACTGCTGGTGGCGGCCGGGGTGAGCGGGGCGTCCCACTCGGTCCGGCAGTCTCGCCAGCCGTCGTCGTCGAGCTGCGCCTCCGCCAGCGCGGCTAGTTTGTCAGCTCTGCGGCCGGTCAGGCTGCGGTGATGGATCAGTGCCGGCTTGTCGCGGGTGGCGTCGGCGGTCCGGACGAAGATGCCGATGGCGAGCGGTTGCCGGACACCGGGGAAGATCCGGGTCGGGATATCCGGCGTCTGTCCCTCGGGCGTGAGGTCGATGATCCAGCCCTCGGAGGCGTACCGGCGTAGGTACTCGCGCATGCCCGTGAAAGCCGGCCCGGACAGGTAGCCGGAGGTAGTGACAAAGCAGATCACCCCGGCATCCCCGTCCACCTGGTTGTGGGTCGACTCCCATACCTTCCAGGTGGCCCAGCGCCAGAAGTAGACGTACAGGTTCTTCAGCTTCGCCTTGAACCGTCCGATGCCCGGGGCGTACCAGTCCTCCAACGGGGCTGAGGCGCCGCGCTTGCTGTCGAGGCCGGTGGTGCCGTTTTCGACCCAGCCGCCCTCGCCATTGGCAAGTTCCGCGTATGGCGGGTTTCCGATGACCACGGTGACGTTGGCGCGGGCTTTGATGGCGTTGGCCTTGCGCCGGGCGCGGGCGATGAGTTGCAATCCTGAGCCGAGCTGGACGTCACTGGCGTGCGGGTCGTCGAGCGTGTTGGTGACAAACAGCTTCATCCCGCCGGGTGGAGGAGACGCCCCGTGCGAGGCGAGCAGGTCTGCGGCGCGTAGCTCGGCCACCGCGTACGGACCCATCTGAAGCTCGAAGCCGATCACCCGCTCGGCGGCCAGGCCGACCGCGCCGGCTACTGCGCCCGGACCGTCATGGGCTTCGGCGACCTTGGCGATGCGTTCAAGAATGGTTTGCAGGTACGTGCCGGTGCCCATTGCGGGGTCAACGGTGAGCACGTCGGGGTCGGCGAAGCCACGCGGTTTGTCCAGCCGGGAGACGAGGACGTTCTCGGTCAGCCGGACCATCTGCTCGACCAGCTCAACCGGGGTGTAGTACGACCCGGATGCCTTCCGCAACTCGGGGTCGTACTCGTCGAGGAAATGCTCGTACAGGTGCAGATAGGTGTCGCGCTGACCTCTCCGGATCCTTGTCCAGTCAACGGCGTCGACGACCCGGGCGAGCAGATCGAGGGTCACCTTGAAGTCAGCGACAAGGTCGTCGGTGAGTAGCTGCAACGCCCGACCCATCAGCGAGTGCTCGGCGCGGAGCTGCTCACCGATGGTGTGCAGTGAATGCCCTGTGACGGTGATCGAGTTAGTGCGGGCCAGCAGCAACGCGAACGTCACCGTCTGCGCGTATCCGTCGGCGAAGGTGGCGTCATCAGCCTGCGGGAACAGCATCCGCCGCCAGTCCTGCGCGAGTCCTAGGAAGGGCTGACCTTCCCGCTCGGCCCCTCCCCGAACCGCCTTCCGCTCGGCGGCAAGCTGGTCCAGGACCTCGCCGCGCAGTAGCCGCGTGAGCGGGGCAACAGCGCGCACCAGCGCGCCGACGCTGGTGATCGGTGCCGGCCGCCACTTCAGGAACTCGGTGAGCAGCTTCTCGAAAGCCGGTGGGGCGATGACGCTTCCGCTGTCGAGGCTGCCGGCGAACCGTACCGGCGCGTCGACCAACTCCCGATCGCGGTAGAGCCGCCATTCCGTGCCGTTGGTGTAGAGCAGGTTCGGTAGGTCGCGTTGGCGCTCCCACTGCACCCGGTCATGGCCGCGCAGTCCGCCCGGATCGATGCTCTTGCCGGGTGCCTTGATCTCCATGTACCCGGTGATTGCCCCGCCGACACTGACGCCGTAGTCCGGCCGGACCTGCCGCTCGGTGTCGCGGACCTCATCGTGAAAAACGGCCGTCACGCCCAACTGCTTGCCTGCGGCTCCGAGAAGCATCTCGATCGGGCTGCGAATCGCGGCCTCACGCTCGCCAGGGCCGGCGAGCTTTGATGCACACGCCGCGTTGAAGTCGCGGACAGCGCTGTCCAACCAACCTGCTGTCCCCGGCACCCTTACCCCCACTGATAAGCCCTGGGCCTGATCTTCCGCCAAGCTACCGGATGCACACCCGGCCGTCACCGCTCGCGAACCTCCGACGCCCACCTCATGCGCCGGCCGCCCGACCATCGGGACACGTCCCGCAGCGCCTACCTGCCATCCCGTTTGCCATCGACCCGCCCTCTGGGGAGCGGGGCTCCGCCCGGCCCGCCACGTCAAGCGGACCTTGACGCAGGTTCGGACGCTGGCGGGTCGGGCGGTGGTCTGCTCGGCTTGCCCGGGTCGATGGCAGGCGGGATGGCCTACCGCAACCACCCACGAACCGTGACCCGCCGACGCAGCCCCGGCCATCCTGGAGCCGGAGCGCCCCCGCCGGAGGCGCCTAACCGCAACCCCGCGACCGCCGCCAACTCGCCGACGCGGCCGGCGTGCGCTCCCCTACGCCGCGCGCGCTCGTGGCCGCGCGGCCCGGCCGGCTGCCGGCCCACCACCCCACCGGTCAACGCCTTGCCGTTCTGCGGCGGCCCCTTGGGCTTCCCGCTCTCCGCGCCAGCCGCCGGGCGTTCGGCGCGGCCGGCCGCGAGCCCCAGCGAGCAAGCCGGCCGCGCGCCCTGGCGGCGGCGCGTGCGGCCCGTTGCGGGCCGCCTTGAAGACGTACAGAAACTTTGAACGGGGATTCTGGTGAGGGTGTGTCCTGCGCCGGCGATGCCTGGTCTCGCATGATGTTTGACGGATCGGCGTCGGAGGATCTTTGACACTAGGCCGTGATCGAATGTCGACGGTTCGGTGGGGGATTCCGGTGGATTGTACCGGTCAACGATGTCTGGCGGCGGCTACTCGTGCGGTCGGTCACGCGACCGCGAGTCGTTGCAGTGCGTCATCGAGGGCTTGGCTGGATAGGGCTACGAGATTCGCGACTTCCCCTGGGTGGGGTAGGTCGACTTTCAGGTGCAGTCCGAACGCGTGGTAGCGGTGGATCCGCGCGGACGGCCGCGCGTCGTTGAAGTCCACGTCAGCGCGTGGCCGTTTGGCGAACTGCCAGGCCAGTGCACCGCGGCGGCCTA
This sequence comes from Micromonospora coriariae, assembly GCF_900091455.1. Lineage (NCBI taxonomy): Bacteria > Bacillati > Actinomycetota > Actinomycetes > Micromonosporales > Micromonosporaceae > Micromonospora > Micromonospora coriariae. Next base: position 3,326,626 of record NZ_LT607412.1, read on the forward strand.
CCTTGTCGGCGGCGCGCAGGAAGTCCGACGTTTCGAAGAGCACGTCATATTTGAGGCGGGCGATGGTCAGGCGAGTTGGTTCGAGCTGGCCGTCCGCGGTGAGAGGAACCAGGCAGTCGTTCCACTCGGCACCTTCTAGTGGAGCGTGCTCGCTGAGCAGCACGTAGCCCGTGTGGGGATCGAACGCGCGGGCAAGCGCGGGCAGCGTGGCCGGCCCGACCATCGCCGAGAAGAGTCCCTCCGACGTTGACGTTCGTGACCACAGGCGCACAGGTCGATCATGCCAGGGCTGGCTGTGTGGCCGTCGTCCGCGCGGGTTAGCCGCCGTTGGCGGTCGTGATCTGGTGTTTGGCTTTGGTGCGGTTCAGGTCGGTGGTGCTGCGGCGGGGCACGGCCTTGATCGGGGTGTCGGCGTCGTAGACGGTGACGTTGTGCTCGTCGAGGGCGACGGTGACGAGTTTGCGGGCGTGCACGACGCCGACTTGGATGCGTTGACCGGCGACTTGGATGCTGCCGGTGATGGACACGACCCGCTCGACGGTCGGGGCGGCGGCTGGGGGTGGGATCGGGGAGGCGGGTCGGGCGTCGCGGATGCGGCCGCAGGCGGTGGGCGGGAGTGGGCAGCGCAGGATGCGGCGCAGCTGCCCGGCCTCGTCGATGACGTGCAGGAGGATGCCGTCGAGGCGGATCCGGACCCGTTGGCCGGCAAGCGGCATGCCGACGCTGATCTGTCGGCCGGCGATGGTGATTCCGCCGCAGGCGTTGACGACCCGGTCGACCTCAACGGCGGTCGCTTGCGGCTCGGGCTGCGGTAGTGGAGGCGGTCCGGCGGGGGTGCCGCCGTCGGCCAGGAGCCGGGCGAGGTCGCGTTGGGACAGCCGGGAGGCGCTGGATTTGATGCGGGCGCCGTCGGCGGTCAGGACGTGCAGCCGGTCGGTGTCGACCCAGATCGTGACCGGGGTGCCGGCGAGGGTGGGGCCGAGCCACACCTGCTGCTGGGCGACGGTCAGGTTTCCCGACGGTGGCACGACGCGGACGAGTTGCACCGGCTGCGGGCGGTTGGTGGATACGGTGACCGAGGTGGCGTCGTTCTCGACGGCGGGTGGCGTCCTCGGGGCCGGTGGTGCGGTGGGCAGCAGCCCGGACGGCAGGCGCAGCTTCGGAGCGTGCAGCTCAACCTGGTTCCGGCCGGGGGTGGGTCGGTGGAACCGGTCGGCGGGGAAGGCGTCGTCGATGCCCTGGTGCGGCCGGTCGTAGTTGTATTCGGCGACGAACAGGTCCACCGCGGCTTGCGCCTGCTCGACGGTGTCAAACACTCGCCCGTCGTCCAGGCATTCGCCCTGCAGGCTCTGGTGGAACCGTTCGACCTTGCCCGTGGTGGTCGGGGTGCGGGGTTTGGTGTTGCGGGCCACGATGCCGTTCTCCCGGCAGATCCGCTCGAACAGCACCTCACCCGGTCGCGGTGTGGTGAACCGGCCGGTGAACTGTTTGCCGTTGTCGGTCAGCACCTCACCCGGCAGCCCGAAGCGGGTCAGTGCGGCGGCGAACGCGGCGCAGACGGCCCGACCGGTGGCACGACGGACCACGGTGGCGATCACGCAGTAGCGGGAGTGGTCGTCCAGACCGGTGACGACCTTCGCCTCGGTGCCGTCGGCCAGCAGGACACCACCGACGATGTCCATCTGCCACAGCTCCATCGGCTCTGGGCGTTCCCACCGCCGGTAGTCCTCCCGCCGGCGCTTCCGCGGCACCGCCGGGACCAGGTTGTTCCGCCGCAGAATCCGATACACCGTCGCCCGAGCCGGCGGCGGAGTCACACCCCGGCGCCCTGCCTCGAACCGCAGCCGACGCGGACCCCACCGCGGATGATCCCGGCGCAGCTCACACACCAGCGCCTCCGTCGAGGGATCAACCCGGTGCGGGCAGACATGGGGCCGGTGAGAGTGGTCCTCCAAGCCTTTGATGCCATCGGCGGCATAGCGGGCCAGCCAGTTGTGGATCGTCTGCCGCGACACCCCATAGCGGGCGGCGACCTCCGTCTTCGGAGTGCCGCCCAGGCATTCCATGACGGCGTGAAATCGCTGTTCCATGACGCTCAACTCCGCGAGTCCCACCCGGAGCTCCTCCCGCCTGAGTTACAGACGCAACGAGGACCAGGCCGACCAGGTGTCAAACATCAACCGAGGCCGCCATGTCAACCATCAACCGGCGCAGGACATGTCCTGCGCCGGCGAAGTGGTTCAAAGTTTCTGTACGTCTTCAAGGCGGCCCTGAACGGGCCGCACACGCCGCCGCCTGGGCGCGCGTCCGTCGCTCCGCTGGTGCTCCGACTCCGGCCACGCAGACGCCCGGCGGCTGGCGCGAAAAGCGGAAAGCCCAAGGGGCCGCCGCAGAACGACAGGGAGCGTTGACCGGGTGATGGTGGGCCGGCAGCCGGCCGGGTCGCGCGGCCATGAGCCCGCGCGGCGTAGGGGAGCGCACACCGGCCGCATCGGCGAGCTGGCGGCGATCGCGGGGTTGCGGTTACTGCGCCTCCGGCGGGGGCGCTCCGGCTCCAGGACGGCCGGGGCTCCGCCGGCGGGTCACGGTCCGGGGGTGGTTGCGGTAGGCCATCCCGCCTGCCATCGACCCGGGCAAGCCGAGCAGACCACCGACCGACCCGCCAGCGTCCAACCGTGCGTCAAGGCCGTCTTGACGTGGCGGGCCGGGCGGCGGCCCGCTCCCCAGGAGGGCGGGTCGAAGGCAGACGGGACGGCAGCCAGCGGGAATGTTAGTCATCAGCGATCGGGCGCGCCTGAAAGCCAGACACGATCATGCCGTTCATGACGATCGTTGGCCCGTAGTGGACTTCATCACCGGTCGCAGTGAGACTGTAAAAGGTTGGCACATCAGGAGTTATTCTCCCGCTCATCACGGACATTTCTGCCACCGGTCCCCGTGGAACAGCGGATCGCGGCAGAACCGAAACCATCAGCTCTCGACCGACTGTAGATCGGTATTCGGCAATTGATCGAATCTCGTCCGCAATTAAACCGACGGCGTTTGCGACATTTAGACCCCGGCTTTTTACCCGCAGTAGCTTGCGGTAGAGCGTCCTCGCGGCCCGCCTAGGCACCAAGTCTGGTGCGAAGACCAGCGTTGGCAGGTCTTCTTGCGCCATCTGCACGAACCAGTCGAACTCCGTAGACGTGGTATGACGCCATCCCTTTCCAATCTCGAACTGATTGGATACTAGGCCTGAGAATGCCGTAGGTTCGTCCGGTCCATTCCTCTTCCAGCCCGTGATGACAATGCTGTGAGGCTGACCTCGGTAGGGCCGTCGCCGGAAAAGGGTAGTGAGGTCACTCGTTAGTTTTTCGAGGCCATCGTTAAGGTTTGGAGTGCTGGCCAAGCGTTGAGCGATCCACAGATCTGTGGTTTCGTTTTCGAGTTCTGCGAGCCCTGTGAATGCGAGGGTTGCCCTGTTCTCATAAAGTACGGCCTTGTTGGTTAGATCGTCCCTCAGCTCGATTGATCCATCCGAATGCAAAAGCGATATCCGTCGATCAGACACCTGAACCACCACAGAGCTACTGGCCAAGGTTCCAATCAGGGTCATGAACGCATCATCCCCTGTCGGGCGAGGCGGCAGAAGCGCCCAGATGGCTGATTCCACGTCGACAAGGTCCCGTTGGGCTCCGAGCAGACGGCCAAGTTGAGCTGGCTGAGCGACGACCGGAGTTGACCCGGTCGGCATCATCGAGTTGTGACGCCACTTTGGGTTCCCATCGCGGTTGCGGTGATCGGTGTACTCGGCACGCTCTCTGGCGGTATCGCGGGCGTGCTGATCACACAACGGCGGTCGGACCGGCGAGAGGACAAGACATGGGAGCGAGAGCGGGCACGTGAACGCGAACGATGGTCTCGCGAGGATGAGGCCAGGACGTTCGATCACCGCCGCGAGTCCTATGTCGACTTCTACGACTCAGTGAAGATCATGGCGCGGTTGGCTTACGACAAGGGTTACGGCTTATTTGAGGAGACCGAACTGCCTGACGACTGGCACGCGCCGGCTTTTGAGAGGCTCAACCGCTTGAGGATATTCGCTACGTCATCAGTTGCTGCGGCAGCCGCCGCGGCGTACAACGCAGCCTGGCAGTGGGGGCACTATTGCAAGCACGACGACCCGGATGACCCCAAGTTTCATGAGGGTCAAGTCGCGTACGACCACGCAGAGATCGACCTTCTGATGAGGATCCGCGACGATCTGGCGATTCCCGGCAGTGACATAGACGACGTAGCACCCTTCATCTGAACGTGCGGCAACTCCGGGACAGTGGTGGCGGAGGCCAGTCGGGGCACGCACGGGGCACAAGACACCGTCAAACGTCGGCAACCAGCCAGCAACGACGGCAACCCAAGACATGGCACGACCAGCGTGCAGACCAGGTCTCCGCAGGTCACGTGCGAGCCGCTCTAAGTTCCGCTTCAACGTCTGAGCCGGACCGCTCAGCTCTCTCGCGCCTGAGCAACTGTTATCCAGGAGTTGGGAAAGCTTCAGCTTGAGGACCCCGCTCCCGCTCAGGGCCGCGTCACGTCGTTTGACGACTCGAGTATCTGCTTGGCCGCCTGCCGTTGATTCCACGACACGAGGCCCAAAACGAGAGGTACGAAACCCCCTACCCCGCACCACCACGCAAGGAAAAGATTCCCGGAGGCCAATCCGCCGGCCATGAGCACCACGCTCAACAGCGGTAACACGAAGGGTGGGATCCGGTTCCACCAGGCGGGCCGGAGAACTGCCCGTGCCCACCGTTCGGCGGCCGCAGCGACCTGAGGATCTGGGTGGGAGCGTCTCTTGTTGGAGTACCGGATGACGTCGCGACGCACAGCCGCAGGCACCTGCCGGTAGGCACGGACGGCTGCCCGCCGCTCCGCTTGGCCCTGTCCTGCTTGATCAATCACGCCAGATGATCTACCGACTCCGCAGGCATGTGTCAACCATCAAATTGACTGCGCATCTGGGCCGTCCATGGGCCCGTCTGGGCCGTCGCCGGGCCGTCTAGCGCCGACCAATGACGACCAGCGACGACCGGCAGCGCCCCAAGGAACAGCAGGTCCGCCCCCGCGTCAGGGCGGCTGGCCTGGTGGGCGACGGACGAGTCGACCTGTACGCCGGATATTGGTTCTGGTGCATACTGAGCGCCCCAGGATGAGGACGGTGGCAGTGGCGACGACGGGACTCGACGAGGCCATTGCGCGGATCCAGGGCAGCGGTGGCTACCGCAGCGTGGTTTGGGGATACCGATGCCTTGCCGTCGGGTTGATCTTCGGTCTGTTGGTCCTGGTGTCGACGCTCGTTCGTTCCCTGCCGGTGACGATGATGTTGTTCGCCATGGCAGCACTGGCGATCACCGCTGGTGTGTGTCTCTGCTGGGCGGGCATGATCAAGCTGCGGGTCGATCGGTTGATGCCGCGCGGCGGGACCAACCGTCATCGAGCCCTGATGCGAGGACTGTGGCGAGACGTGGTCAAACCAGTGCAGCGCAACGGGCACAGGTAGCAGCTGACAGCAGCGGCGACAGCAACGGGCCAAGACGAAGGCGACCAGGGCTGGCCGCCGGCGGACGGTCGCCCGAGGTCGTGGACGTGCCCGAACACCCCTGGACGAAGCGCTCAGAACTTGTAAGCGAGATGTAGCCGCGGGGTTCGGCTGTCCTGGTCGTAACCGCCGCTGGCTCAGTCGTCGCAGAAGGAGTCCTCGTACTTGGGCCAGAAGGTGACCTCGACGCTGTAGTAGCCGGGCCGACCGGCTTCATCGCGGAAGACGCTCAACCATAGGCAACGATCCCGCAGCGTCTTCATGGCGAATACAAGCCGCCGGTCTGAGACGTCGAACGTCCACCCCGACTCGCGGGCAACCGCCTCATAGTGGCCTCGAATCTCCTCGTCCGACAGGTCACTGCGATACTCGACGGTCACCTCGCCGAAGATCTTGCTCTCACTGTCGCGGCGACCGTCGGCGCACGGCTGCTGCACGGTCGGCCCGCCAATCGACGAAGCGCCTGCCGGCACCCGCTGAAACACCGCCTCATCATCTAGCTTCGTCGGCTCGTCTGGTGCGGCGATGCACCCGCCCGTGATCGGTGAGAGAAGCGTGTAGACCGCCTTAGCCACGACAGGTCGCGCGAGGTAGCCACCGACAGCGCATACGACGAGCATGACGGCGAGGCTGGCCGCAATCCGCAAGAACCGCGCTCGCCAACGAGGATGGGGCTCGCCATTCACGACGTTCACCCTACGCAGCGACTGCATTGGATTGGTGCCCGCTTGGCAACGTGCGTACGAGGCCCAGGCCGTCGGCGACCGCATCCGGTACAAGTTTCGGGCTACGGCGGAGACGACCAAGCCGAGGGCTGGAGGCAGCGACGAGGCAGCAGGCCCTTTGATCTAGGCGGGTAGGAGGCAGCAGAGAACATCTCGCGTCAGCTGCTCGGTCGCACTGGTCGACAACGCCCGGCACGAGTCGACGAGCTGTGTCCGCTTCCCCCCGGCGGGGGTCGGAGCCCTTGGAGGGCACCAAGATCAGGCCGTCTCCAAGCCGTCTGAGGTGAACCAACGGCGACCACGGATGACCGTCGATGACCTGTCCAAGCCCAGGTCACAGGGCGTCTCGTCCAGTTTGATCGGCTGCACACCCGCGCTAGATCAATACCGCTGGAAGTAAGTGCTCGCTTAAAAATCACCCAGATCCTGAGTCACGTCACCTGCCGCTCGCCGGGAGAACCCGCCGGATAGGTTCGTCGATGGCGGTACCGGTACGTGCGGCCCGCGCGGCACCCCAGTCGTAGAGGGCCTGCAGCACCGGGGCCAGGCTGAGTCCTTCCTCGGTGAGCCGGTAGTCGACATGAGGTGGTGTGGTCTCGTGGTCGTGCCGCACCACGAGCCCGTCGGACTCCAGCTCGCGCAGACGCTGGGTCAGCATCTTCTCGCTCACCCCCGGCATCCGGCGGCGCAGTTCGCCATAGCGGTGTACGCCCTCCTTGAGATGAGCCAGGATCACCGGCCGCCATTTGCCGCCGATGACGTCGACGGCCAGCTCGACCGGGCAGTGGTATCGCTCGGGCATCGTGGGCCCCCTTCAGGCACGTACCAGATGGTGCGTACTTGATCGCCGTCGCTCTGGATGTTGGGCTGTCCCCATGGTCATCGAGTACATCAGGTACCGCGTACCGCAGGATCGGCTGGACGGCTTCGAGGCGGCGTACGAGCGGGCCGCTGGCGCGCTACGCGCTGCGCCGCAGTGCGTGGACTACGAGTTGAGCCGCTGCCTGGACGATCCCGCCTGTTACGTGCTGCGCATCGCCTGGACATCGGTGGACGAGCACCTGAAGGGGTTTCGGGGCGGCCCGGTGTTCGGGCAGTTCTTCGCCGCGATCAAGCCGTACGTCGAGGACATCGAGGAGATGCGGCACTACGCCCAAACCTCGGTTTCCGGCCCTGGTGGCGCCGCGCCGCCGAGCTTGTACGAGTGGGCCGGCGGCACCGACGCGTTCATGAAGCTCTGCGACGCGTTCTACCGCCTGGCCCGCTCCGACGACCTGCTCGCGCCGATGTTCGCGAGCATGGACCCCGACCACGCCCGGTACATAGCTGTATGGCTTGCCGAGGTCTTCGGCGGACCGACCACCTACACAGTGGAGCACGGCGGCTATCCCCACATGGTCGGCCTGCACGTGGGTAGGGCGATCAGCGAGGCGCAGCGGCGGCGGTGGGTCAACCTGATGATGGACGCCGCCGACGAGGTCGGCCTACCCGACGATCCGGAGTTCCGTGCCGCCTTCACGAGCTACCTGGAGTGGGGCAGCCGGTTGGCGGTAAGCAATTCCCAACCCGACGCGAACCCGATCCAGCAGGCGCCGGTACCACGCTGGGGCTGGGGTGTGGCGCCGCCTTACCAGGGATGACCGGCATCCCGCCCGACCCCGTCCCAGCGTGGACCGGACCGCCCGTCAGACGGGGTAGGTGCGGGCGACCGCCAGCATCTCGGAGCTGTGCGAGCCGACGATGCCGACGGCCGGCGGTCGGGGCCGGAATCCGGGCAGCCCTTCCAGGCCGTCACTGGCGTCCATCGCCCGCAACGCCACCTGCCCGGCGATCGGTCGCAGGGTCAGCGTGACCTCGATTCCCTCCGCCGGCGGGGCGTGGAAGATCAGCCCGAAGCCCCACCGACCGTCGCGGGGCTCCACCGGCACCGACCGGCCGGACACCTCGGCCCGCAGCACGGTGGCGGTCGACGTGTCGACGTGCAGGGTGGCGAGGCGGACCTCCCGCTGCGGGGTGAGCCGCAGCCGGAGCGTGCGTTCCCCGCCGGAGCCGGAGCCGGAGCCGGAGCCCGAGTCGGCGAGCACCTCCAGCTTCGGCGCCGGCAGGTTCGCCGGCTGCGCCGGGCCGGTCCGCAGCTCACCGTCGCCGAGGCCCGGGAAGTCGTCGCCGACGTCGGTCACCCCGTCCACGTAGCCGTCCGTCCACGGTTGCGGGTCTGTCTCGTGGCTCAGCCAGCGGGCCTGGCCGGTGCCGGCGTCCATGGCGTACATCAGGTGGGTGGGCGCGGGGTGGGCGGCGTCGAACCGGTCGACGGCCAGCCCGACCCCGGCGAGCACCACCGCCGCCACGGCGGCGGCCCCGGCCGGCAGCATCGCGAGCCGTCGGGCCCGCAGCGCCCGCATTCCCCGTTGGCCGCCGGCCTGCGGGTACAGCAGGTCGACCACCGGAAGCGCGGTGAGGCCGAGCAGCACCGCGACCAGGGCGGCCACCCCGCCCATGGCCATCCCCAGCGCGGGGAAGAGCAGCACCACGGTGGGCAGCAAAATCATCACGCCGACGGCCGCGGCGGCCGTCACCGCCACCACCGGCCACGGCCCGGTCTGCCGGGTACGCAACGCGAGCAGGCCGCCGAGCGCGCCGGCCAGCGCCGGCAGGGTGGTGAGGTACGCCCCGCCGGGCACCGCCACGGCGAGCAGCACCCCGAGCAGGGCCAACCAGGCCAGCCCGCCGAACGCGAGCGCGGCCGGGCCGATCCGGCGGCGCAGCAGCGCGTACCAGGTGAACAGGATGGCGGCGGCGAGCGCCAGCACGGCCAGCCGGTACCAGATCGGCCGGTACGGGTCGAGGAGTTCGGCGTACCCCGGTCGGATCGCGGTGATCGCCATCCAGAGCAGTTGCGCGGCCAGCGGCGCGGCCACGATCGGCACCAGTGCCAGTCCGAAGCCGGTGGCGAGCCGGCCGGTGCTGGCCCGGCCCCGCCGCCGGGTCAGCCAGCCGAGCGCGGCCACGCCGAGCACCGCGAGCAGTGCCAGCGGCAGGGTGAGCCAGCCGGGGTAGCGGACCAGCCCGCCGGGGACCGGGAAGTAGGTGGCGTCGTGCCCGGAGCGCAGGTCGGTCAGGTCGGTGCGACCGAACTCCCGGGCCAGGCCCAGCGCGTTGTCCCCGTGCTGCTGGAGGCTGCTCCGGTCCATGGCGGCCGGGGTGTCCAGCGGCGTGTGGTAGATCGCGCCGCCGTCGATGTACGCCGAGTTCAGCCCGACGAATCTGCGGTCCAGGAACGCGGTGAAGTCGGTGTCGTTGGGCAGCGCGCGGTAGATCTCCACCGCGAAGGAGGTGCCGACCGGGTGCGGGGCGGCCCGGCCGAAGACGTCCACCATCTTCGCGTTGTTCCGGGACGTCTCGAACATGATGACCGGGCCGGTGGAGCCGCGCGCCTCCAGGTTGAGCACCACCCCGCCGTCGGCCGCCAGCGGATGGCTGGCGGCGAACGCGGACGCGCCGCAGAGGCAGGCCTCCTCGGCGTCGGTCAGCACGAAGACGATGTCGTTGCGCGGCCGGGGGCCGGCCGCCAGCGCCCGGGCCACCTCCAGGATCGCCGAGGTGCCGGCCGCGTCGTCGTTGCCGCCCGGGCCGGTCTGCACCGAGTCGTAGTGGGCGACCAGGAAGACCCGGCCGGTCGGGTCGGTGCCGGGCATCCGGGCCACCACGTTGCGGACCCGGGCCACTGTGGCCCCGCCCGCGGCCCCGCTGAGCTGGCCGGCTTCCGGGGCGACAGTGTCCTGCACCTCGGTCTCCAGGCCCAGACCGCGGAGCTGCTGCTCGATGTGCGCGCGGACCTGGTCGTTGGCCGGGCTGCCGGCGACGTGTGACCGGGCCGCGATGACCTGGACGTCCTCGTACGCCCGGGTGGCGCTGAACTCGTCGGCGGGCGCGTCGGCGGGCGTCGGGGCCGGGGTGCGCAGGTCGAGCAGGCTGCCGGCGCCGACGGCGGCCAGCGCGACGAGGGCGGCCGCGGCGGCCGTGAGCCGCCGGCGGGGCCGGGCCAGCGCGCGGTCGGCGGCGGGTACGCCCGGACCCGGGCGAACCGGCATGCCCGTCGCGGCGGGGGTGGGGGGTGCGCCCACGGGAACTCCTCGGGATGGTGGGGCCTGGGGTGGGATCATCCTGCCCTCCGGCAGCCCCGGGTGGGACGGCCGGTCGGGCAGTGGTCGGGTGGGACGGCCGGATGCCCGAGCGTCCACCGTGCCCGGTTTGTCCTTCGGCGGGGCAGTGATGCGGCCCATCCCCGGCCGCGCCGAGGCCGTCGTGTTGTGTGTGACCGTTGTCTAATACAGGATCAGCAGGGCACTCGGAAGGAGCCCGACATCACCAGCGATCTCCCGCGTCTCGCGGCGGTGGCCCGGCCGCACCGGGGAGCCGGCATGGCCGGTTCCCCCGTCGTGCCGTACCCGCACGGCGGCCTGGCGCGGCACGTCAACCTGCCGCCCGGTGAGCGGTTGCGGGTGCTGCTGGTGGAGGACGACGAGGGCGACGCCTTCCTGGTCGGCGAGCTGCTGGCCGAAACGAACTCGATGATCGACCTGCTGGTCGCCAGTAGTCTCAGCGAGGCGCGGCAGCGGATGATCGGCGTCGACTGTGTCCTGCTCGACCTGGGCCTGCCGGACGCGCAGGGCCTGGACGGGCTGCGTCAGGTGCTGGAGATGTCCAGCGGCGCCGCGGTCTGCGTGCTGACCGGCCGCTCGGACGAGCACCTGGGCATCGTGGCGGTCGCCGAAGGTGCGCAGGACTACCTGGTCAAGGGTCAGGTGGACGGGGTGCTGCTGACCCGGGCGCTGCGCTACGCGGTGGAGCGCAAGCGCGCCGACGTGAACGCCCGCCGGCTGCGCGAGGTCGAGCTGCGTCAGGCCGAGTCGGCTCGGCTCGAACGCGGCCTGCTGCCCCAGCCACTGATGTCGACCGACCAGGTGGCCGTGCACACCTTCTACCGGCCGGGCCGGCACGCCGCGCTGATCGGCGGGGACTTCTTCGACGTGGTGCAGACCCGTCCGGACCGCCTCGACCTGATCGTCGGGGACGTCTGCGGGCACGGTGTGGACGAGGCCGCGCTCGGCGTGGAGCTGCGGGTGGCCTGGCGGGCCCTGGTGCTGGCCAAGGTGCCGGACGACGAGGTCCTGCCGGCGCTGGAGCAGGTGCTGATGAGCGAGCGCCGCCTCCAGGAGATCTTCGCGACGGTGGCCACCACCCGACTCGACCTGGACGCCAACCGGGCGACCGTTCGGCTCGCCGGGCATCCGCCGCCGCTGCTGCTCGCGAACGGGCGGGTCGCCCCGGTGCCGGCGCCCGGTGGTCTGCTGTTGGGCGTACGACCCCGTCGGCCGATCGCCTACGACCTGGAGTTCGACACAGATGACTGGTCCCTGCTGATGTACACCGACGGCCTGATCGAGGGGCGGGTGGGCGAGGGCAACGAGCGGCTCGACGTGCCGGGCCTGTGCGGGCTGCTCGACGAGCCGGCCGACCGTGACGTGTCGTTGCCCGAACTGCCGGCATGGCTGGTCGGCCGGGCCGAGCAGATCAACGGTGGCCCGCTCGCCGACGACGTGGCGATGCTGCTGGTCAGCCGGGGCGGTGGCCGGTGACGCCGGTGTTCGGCGGCTGGAGTCTGCGCCGCCGGGTCATCACCCTGCTCACCATCGTGGGCGTGCTGCTGATCGGCCTGGCCGGGGCCGAGGCGGCGATGGCCGCGCGCAACCGCACCCAGATCGACGCGATCCTGAACGAGACCGGCCCGCTGCGGGTGCAGGCGCAGGAGTTGCTCAACGCGGTGCTCGACCAGGAGACGGCGGTCCGGGGGTACGCCGTCAGCGGTGACCAGAACGACCTGGGCCCGTACCAGGCGGGGCTCGACCAGGAGAAGAAGGTCGTCGCCGCGATGCAGGCACTGCTCGACAACTACCCGCAGATCGGTCAGGAACTCCGGACCGTCGAAGAGCGGGCCGAGCAGTGGCGGCAGTCGGTGGCGGTGCCGGTGATCAGCACCACCGAGCAGAGCGGCACCAGCGCGGGTCAGGCGTTGGTGACCGAACAGGCCCGGCAGCAGTTCGACGAGGTCCGGGCGGCGATCGACGACCTCCAGCAGGAGATCCTGGCGGCCCGGGAACAGTCCGCGGCTGACGTACGCAACAGCAGCAACCTGCTGGTCGCACTCTTGATCATTGCCGCGTTGGTGGTGGTCGTCGCCGGCGCGGTGCTGCTGGTCTCCCTGGACCGGATGGTGGTCCGGCCGCTGATCGGGCTCGCAGACCAGGTCCGCGAGGTCGCCAAGGGCGACTACCAGCACGGCATCGCCACCACCGGGCCGCCGGAGTTCGTCCAACTCGGCGCGGACGTGGACGCGATGCGCCAGAAGATCGCCTCCGACCTGGCCGAGGTGCGCGAGGCCCGCGAGCGCATCGAGTGGGTCAACAGCCAGCTGCAGAAGCAGGCCGAGGAGCTGACCCGGTCCAACCGTGACCTGGAGCAGTTCGCGTACGTGGCCTCGCACGACCTCCAGGAGCCGCTGCGCAAGGTCGCCAGCTTCTGCCAACTGCTCCAGCGCCGCTACGCGGGTCAGCTCGACGAGCGGGCCGACCAGTACATCGCCTTCGCGGTGGACGGCGCGCAGCGGATGCAGCGGCTGATCAACGACCTGCTCGCGTTCTCCCGGATCGGGCGGCTCACCAGCGGCTTCGTCGAGGTCGACCTGAACAAGGTGATGGGTGACGTGGCCGGACAGACCGAGGCCGCCCGGCAGTACGCCGACGCCGAGCTGACCTGGACCGAGCTGCCGGTGATCCGGGGCGAGGAGCCGCTGCTCACCAACCTGCTGGCCAACCTGGTCAGCAACTCGATCAAGTTCCGCCGTCCGGACGCGCCGCCGAAGGTGCACATCTCGGCCCGGCTGGTGGGCGCCGAGTGGGAGATCAGCTGCCAGGACAACGGCATCGGGATCGAGCCGGAGTTCGCCGACAAGATCTTCGTGATCTTCCAGCGGCTGCACTCGAAGGACGCGTACCCGGGCACCGGCATCGGGTTGGCCATCGTCAAGAAGATCGTCGAATATCACGGCGGCCGGGTCTGGGTGGACACCGACGTCCCGGAGGGCACGGCGATCCGGTTCACCCTGCCGGCGCTGCCCGAGGACGTCGAGGCGGCAGCCGCTGCCGCCGGCACGCCGGAACCGCCGCAGGCGGCGGCGGACGCGACCGGCGACGCCGTGCCCTCGAACGAGACGCCGGCGACCCCCGCCGAGCGGTCCGACGGGGCGGACCGGCCGGACCGGGCCGACGGATCCCCGGAAAGCGGTAGAACGGGTGACATGAGGGAGACGGTGGGATGACCGCGCCGGCGGACGGCAAGAGCCCGATCGAGGTCCTGCTCGTGGAGGACGATCCGGGTGACGTGTTGATGACCCAGGAGGCGTTCGAGGAGCACAAGCTGCGCAACCGGCTGACCGTCGTGTCCGACGGCGCCGAGGCGCTCGCCTACCTGCGGCAGGAGGGCCAGTACGCCGACGCGGTGACGCCCGACTTGATCCTGCTCGACCTCAACCTGCCCCGCCGGGACGGCCGGGAGGTGCTGGAAGAGATCAAGAAGGACAAGGAGCTGTGTCGGATCCCGGTAGTGGTGCTCACCACCTCGCAGGCCGACGAGGACATCCTGCGCAGTTACCAGCTGCACGCCAACGCCTACGTGACCAAGCCGGTGGACTTCGAGCGCTTCATTTCGGTGGTCCGGCAGATCGACGAGTTCTTCGTCAGCGTGGTCAAGCTGCCGCCGCGTGGCTGACGCCCTGCTCGACGACGTCGGTGACCTGCTCCGGGAGGCCGCCGACCAGATCGTGCTGCCGCTGTTCCGCAAGCTCGACGAGGCCGACGTGTCGGAGAAGGCGCCCGGCGAGATCGTCACAGTCGCGGACCGCCGTGCCGAGGAGCTGATCTCCGCGGGGCTGCGCCGGCTGCGGCCCGGCTCGATGGTGGTCGGCGAGGAGGGCGTCGCCGACGATCCGGGGCTGCTGCGGCACCTGCGCGACGGCGGGGACGTCTGGCTGGTCGACCCGGTCGACGGCACAGCCAACTTCGCCGCCGGTCGCCGGCCGTTCGCCCTGATGGTGGCGCTGCTGACCGACGGGCGGCCGGTCGCGGGCTGGATCCTCGACCCGCTGGCCGGGATCCTGGCCAGCGGCCGGGCCGACGACGGCACCCTGCTCAACGGCCGGCCGGTGGGCGACACTGGTGCCGGGCCGCGACTGGGCGAGCTGCGCGGCACCGCGATGACCCGGTTCCTGCCACCGGAGACCCGGGACCGGGTCCGTGCCGGCGGCCGGCGGCTCGGCGAGCTGCTGCCCGGCCAGCACTGCGCCGGCCGGGAGTACCTGGACATCCTCACCGGTGAGCAGCAGTTCGTCCTCTTCTGGCGCACCCTGCCGTGGGACCACGCCCCGGGCTCCCTGCTGGTCCGCGCGGCCGGCGGCGTCGCCCGCCGGTTCGACGGCGTCGACTACCACCCGGCCGACGAGGGCCATGGGCTGCTCGTCGCGGCCAACGAGCAGGTCTGGGCCGAGGTGCACGAAGCCCTGCTCGGCACCTGATCCGGGCGCTGCGCGACGGTGGTGGCACGCTGCGTCGACACCGGAGCCGCCGAGCCGTCACGGGGCTGGTCACCGGCGCGGGTTCCGGTATCGTGACCGGCGGTCTCCGCCAGCAGGCCGCCGTCCGGCGCCGGCGGGGACGCCGCCGCGCAGTGGTTCACCGGGGGCCGGCGGTCGACGGAAGGACGCTTTCGTGCCCAGGATCAGGCTCAGCCAGCGGCGCGGTCGCCGCGTGCTGCTCACTCTCGTCGCCGCCGTCGCGCTGGTGCTCGGCGGTGGCGCGGTGCCCGCGTACGCGGAGCCCGGCGAGGGCGGCAGCAAGAAGCTGCGGGACGCGCTGGAGCTGACCGCCAAGGGGCACATCGAGGCGAAGGCCAAGCTGGACAACTCCAAGCGTCGGCAGGCGGCGCTCACCGGCGAGCTGAAGAGTGTCGAGGGCCGGCTGGTCGAGCTCACCGCCCAGGTCGGCGAGGTGGCCGCGCAGTCGTACCGCGCGGGCCGGCTCACCCCGGTGTCGATGCTGCTCAACTCCGCCAACCCGGAGGCGTTCCTGCAACGCGCGGCCGACCTCGACCTGATGGCCCAGCGGGACGGCAAGCGGCTTCGCACCCTGACCGACGCGCGGCAGCAGGCGCAGCAGGCCAAGCTCGCCATCGACACGGAGGTCCGCGAGCAGCAGAAGCAGCTCGCTGTGATGGCGAAGAAGAAGAAGGAGGCCGAGGCGGCGCTCGCCGAGGTCAGCTCGGGCAGCAGCAACGGTTTCAGCGGCGGCAGCTCCACCTCGGCGAAGCCCGCGCCGCGTAACTCCGACGGGTCCTGGCCGTCGGAATCCTGCTCGGTGAATGACCCGACCACGTCGGGCTGTATCACCCCGCGCACCTTGAACGCCCTCAAGCAGACCCAGGCGGCCGGGTACAAGCGGCACGTCTCCTGTCACCGCAGCGGCGGCGGCGGCGAGCACCCGAAGGGACGGGCCTGCGACTTCGCGGCCGCCACGAACGGCTTCGAGGACCGCAACGCGACCGGCGGCGACAAGGCGTACGGGGACAGCCTGGCCGCGTGGCACGTGCGCAACGCCGACCGACTGGGTGTGCTCTACGTGATCTGGTACAGGCAGATCTGGCATCCCGGCACCGGGTGGCGCTCGTACAGCGGCAGCGGCAGCCCGGCCGCCAGCCACACGAACCATGTTCATCTCTCGATGTACTGACCCGCGACACCGGCTTGGCTGCGTACCATCGCGACGATGAGTTCCCCACCGTCCGATGTAGCGGCCCCGCCGGCTTCCTCGTCCCCGTCCGTGCCGGTCACCGGCCGGGCGCTGCCCAACGGCCTGGCCGCCTTTCTGGTCTTCTTCTCCAGCGGTGCCGTGCTGGTGCTGGAGACGGTCGCGCTGCGCCTGGTCGGCCCGTACGTCGGGGTGACCCTCCAGGTGACCAGCTCGGTGATCGGCATCGCGCTGGCCGCGATCGCGTACGGGGCGTGGTCCGGCGGCTGGCTGGCGGACCGTCGCGACCCGCGGGGCCTGCTGGCGCCGGCGCTGGTGCTGGCCGGCATCGCCACCGCGATCACCCTGCCCGTGGTCCGGTACGCGGGTGAGGTGCTGCGCGGCGGTGCCGCCAGCGCCATCCTGCTGCTGGTGGCGCTGGCCGTGTTCGTGCCGGCGGCGCTGCTCGCCGCGGTCACCCCGCTGGTCGTGAAGCTTCAGCTCGCCGATCTGCGCCGGACCGGCCAGGTGGTCGGCCGGCTCTCCGGGATCGGCACCCTGGGTGGCATCACCGCCACCCTGCTCACCGGTTTCGTGCTGGTCGCCGCGCTGCCCAGCACGGTGATCCTGCTGGCGCTGGCGGTGGCGCTCGGTCTGGCCGGCATCGGCCTCGGCTGGTACCTGCGCCGGCAGTCGCGGACCGAGCTGCCCGGTCCCACCCGGGCCCGGGCCGCGCTGGCGGTGCTCGGCCTCATCGGGGCGGGGCTGACCACCGTCGCGCCGAACCCGTGCGACATCGAGACGGCGTACCACTGCGCCCGGGTGACGTCGGACCCGGACCGGCCCAGCGGGCGCACGTTGCTGCTCAACTCGGCCCAGCACTCGTACGTGGACCTGGCCGACCCGAAGCACCTGGAGTACGCGTACACCAAGTGGATCGGCGCCGTGGCGGACGTGGCCGCGCCCGCCGGGCGGCGGCTGGACGCGCTGCACCTGGGCGGCGGCGGGTTCACCGTGCCGCGTTACCTGGCCGCCACCCGGCCGGGCACCGACAACGTGGTGTTCGAGATCGACGGAGGGCTGGTCGAGCTGGGCGAGCGGGAGCTGGGCGTACGCCCGGGGCCGGAACTGCGGGCGGTGGTGGGCGACGCCCGGATGCTTGTCGTCGGCGAGCCGACGGACAGTCGTGACCTGGTGGTCGGTGACGCCTTCGGCCACCTCGTGGTGCCCTGGCACCTGGCCACCCGGGAGATGGCCGCCGAGATCCGGCGGGTAACCCGCCCCGGCGGGGTGTACGTGCAGAACGTCATCGACTACCCGCCGCTGCGGTTCATCCGCGCCGAGCTGGCCACGGTGGCCGCCGAGTTCGCGCACGTCGCGTTGATCGCCCCGCCGGAGGCGCTCGCCGAGGAGCAGGGGGCGAACTTCGTCATCGTCGCCTCCGACGCGCCACTGCCGCTGGACGCCGTCCGGGCCCGGCTCGACGAGGTCGACCGGCGGGTCAGCCTGCTCTCCGGCGCGGACCTGACGGACTTCACCGGCGACGCGCTGGTGCTGACCGACGACTACGCCCCGGTGGACCAACTGCTGGCCACCGCCTGATCGGGTGACTTTCCTGACCGATTCCGATCCCTGAGGTGTAGTCGGGGCTGACCTGGGCAACAACGGCCACCATGGGTGGTGGGGACCGGAACGGCGCGCAACTCCTCGATGAGCGGTACCGGCTGATCGAGCAGCTCGGCGCGGGCGGCATGTCCGTGGTCTGGCGCGGCTACGACGAGGTGCTCGGCCGGCAGGTCGCGGTGAAGGTGCTCGCCTCCCGGCTGGCCAGCGACCGGGCCTTCCGCCACCGGATCCGCATCGAGGCGCAGGCCGCCGCGCGGCTCTGCCACCCGAACATCACAAACGTGTACGACTACGGCGAGTCCGAGCAGGCCGGCCTGACCGTGCCGTACGTGGTGATGGAACTCGTCGACGGCGGTTCGCTGGCCGGCAGGCTGGGCCGGGAGGGGCGGCTGCCGTGGCGGGAGGCGGTGACCATCGGCGCGGAGGTCAGCTCGGCGCTGGCCACCGCGCACGCCCGGGGCGTGGTGCACCGGGACGTTACCCCGGGCAACGTGATGCTCACGTCGACCGGGGTCAAGGTGGTCGACTTCGGTATCTCCGCGCTGGTGGGGGAGAGCGAGAAGGGCCCGGACGGGTCGCTGCTGGGCACGCCCGCGTACCTCGCCCCCGAGCGACTGGACAACGGCCAGGTCTCCCCGGCCACCGACGTGTACGCCGTCGGGCTGCTGCTCTACCGGATGCTCACCGGCCGGCTGCCCTGGCAGGCCAGCACGACCACCCAGATGCTGCGCGCGCACATGTACAACGACCCGGACCCGATGCCGGAGGTGTCGGGGCTGCCCGACGAGGTGTCCGACCTGGTGCGGCGCTGCCTGGCCAAGCAGCCCGGGGAACGACCGGCCACCGCCGAACTGGCCGGGACCCTCGCCGACGCGGCCGGAATGCTGGCGGCGGTGCCGGTCTCGCCGGCCGGCGGGCCACTGGACCCGGCCGCGCTGGCCAGCGCGGGCACCACGATCCTGCCGTGGTCGGCGGAGACCGACGCGTTGCCGCTGTCGCGCACCCGCAACCGGAGCAGGCGGGCGACCAGGCGTCGGCGGGTCGAGGCCGGGGTGGCCGCCGCCAGCCTGCTCGCGGTCACCGGGGCTCTGTGGGGGCTGACCTCGCGCAGCCCGGCCAGCGGAGGAGACCGGCCGCCGACCGAGGCCCGGATGGGCCTGCCGAAAGCGGCGCCCTGTGAGGTGGCGTACGCCCTGCGTACAGACTCCGGCAGGGACTTCACCGCCGAGCTGACCCTGACCAACACCGGGGGCAGCGCGCTGCGCGACTGGACGATGAGCTTCACCTTTCCCGGTCAGCAGACGGTGACGAAGGCGGAGCCGACGCCGGTGCGCCAGCAGGGCCGCGCGGTGCTGATCCGGCCGGCGGCCCAGCGCACCACCCTGGCACCCGGTGCGGCCGAGAAGCTCACCCTGGCGGGGAAGTACAGCGGGGCGAACCCGCTGCCTGTGGAGTTCCGGCTCGGCGACGCGACCTGCGGGGTACGGGTCTCCGGGGTGGCCGGCAGCACGCCGTCCGCCGCCCCGCCCAAGGCGGCGACGGTCCGCGGCGGCCCAGGTGGCTCCGGTGGGTCGGGCAGCGCCTCGACGAAGGCGAAGCCGGAGAAGGCCAAGCCCGAGAAGCCCGGCAAGGGCAAGGGGCCGGGTGGTGGTTCGGGAAAAGGGGGAAAGTGAACAACGGTGAGGGGAGGGGGCACGGCGGCGGGAAGAAGTGACGCGGCTCAGCGGAGCCCCGCGAACCGTTGCACCTGGTCGATTCCCCCCTCCACCACGAGCAGCCCACCCCGGGGAAGTTCGGTGCTGTCCGACGCGTACTGGAAGCGTTCGCCCGGCAGCTTGGCGCCGATCACCCGGACCCCGTAGCGATCGTCCGGGCGTAGCTCGAGCACGGTGCGCCCGACCAGGGACTCCGGCACGCGGACGGTGGCGATCGCGAAGTCGTCGTCGAACTCGATGAAGTCGAGCAGCCGACTGACGATCAGGTGTGCCACCCGCTCGCCCGTCTCCGCCTCCGGGAAGATCACGTGGTGCGCGCCCACCGACGAGAGGATCTTGGCGTGCTTCTGCGAGGTCGCCCGGGCCCAGATCTGCGGCAGGCCCAGCTCGACCAGCGCCAGTACGGTGAGCACGCTCGCCTCCACCGAGGCGCCGATGGCCACCACCGCCCGCCCGAAGCTGGCGACGCCGAGCTGCCGCAGCGCCCCCTCCTCGGTCGAGTCGGCCTGAACCACCCGGTCGAGCTGGGCCGACCAGCGCTGCACCCGGTCCGGGTTGCGGTCGATGACCAGCACCTCGCGGTTCATCCGGCTCAGCGACCCGGCCAGGTGGCTGCCGAACCGGCCCAGCCCGATCACCACGACGCCGCTGCCGTCCGCTCGCCTACCCGACACCTCGACCTCCTCGCTGCGGCCCTAGCCGACAATGGGTTGTGCCTGGGGATAGCGGTAGAGCCGGCGCCGGGTGTTCAGCGCGATCGCCGACCCGAGGGTGAGCGGCCCGACCCGGCCGATGAACATCAGCACGGTCAGGGTCAGTTGGCCGCTGGCCGGCAGCGTGCCGGCGAGCCCGATGGTCAGCCCGGTGGTGCTGAACGCGGAGGTGACCTCGAACAGGGCCGCGACGAAGCGGACGCCCTCGGTGAGCAGCAGCAGGATCATCGTGCCGGCCGCCACCAGCGCGACGCTGAGCAGCGTCACCGTGATGGCCTGCCGCTGGCTGGCGGTGGCCACCCGGTGGCGCCCGACCGTCACGTCGGGCTCGCCCCGCAGCTCCGCCCAGATGGTGAACGCCAGCAGGAAGAACGTGGCGACCTTGATCCCGCCGGCTGTGCTGGCGCTGCCGCCGCCGATGAACATGAGCACGATCAGCAGCGGGTAGCTCTCCTCCTGCAGGGCGGTGATGTCCATGACGCTGTAGCCGCCGGTGCGGCTCAGCGCGATCTGGGTGAACGACGCGAGCATCTTGCCCCGGACGTCGTATGAGCCGATGGTGCTGGTGTTGGTCCACTCGGCGGCGAGCAGGCCGGCGAAGCCGAGCAGCAGCAGCGCGGCGCTGCCCCAGATGGTCAGCTTGGTGGACACCAGCCAGCGCGCCGGTCGACGCCATTCGCGGGCAGCCTCGAACAGAGCGGGAAACCCGAGCCCACCGACGATCGCGCCGAACGCCAGCGGCAGCGACACCCACGGGTCGCGGTCGAACGCCAGCAGGCCTTCGGAGTAGAGCGCGAAGCCACCATTGTTGAACGCCTGGATGGCGTGGAAGACGCCCGACCAGAGGGCTCGCCCGAACGGGTAGTCGTAGACCAGCCAGAGCCGGCCGGTGACCAGTGCGGTCATCACCGCCTCGCAGGTGAAGACGGTGACCGCGATCCGGCGCAGCAGTCTGGCGACGTCACCGATGCCGAACTCCGCCGACTCGGCCTGCACCAAGAGCCGGTTGCGCAGCCCGAGCTGACGGGCGACCACCAGGACGATCAGCGCCGCGACGGTGAGGATGCCGAGGCCGCCGAGCTGCGTGAGCAGGGTTATCACCACCAGTCCGCCGTCGGACCAGTAGTTGGGGGTGTCGGTGACCGCCATGCCGGTGACCGACACGGCCGAGGTGGCGGTGAAGAGTGCGGTGATCAGGGGCGGACGCTGGTGGCCCACGGTCGCCCAACGCGCCATCAGCAGCCCGGTGCCGAGCAGGATCAGCACCAGGAACCCGAACGGCACCAGCCGCACGGGGTTGCGGAGAAGCCGGCGCACCAGACAATCTTCCGTTCTCGCGGCGCATCGGGAGCGGGAACACCAGCCTTGAGGCCACAACTTCAGGGATGTTGCTGTGTCCATGGGGCGTGAGGCAGCAACATCAGGGATGTTGTGGCGATCTTCGCCGGGCGCACGCCCCGCCCTCGCGATGCGGTCGGTAGACCGGGCGGGAGGCTCTACCGCCCGGAACGTGCTGGGCGACGGCCGGGAGCGGTTCGTTGTGCACCTGCCGGTGACGGCGGTGGATCTGCCGGCGGCGCTGCGGCGCGCGCGTGTGATCACCCGGGCGCTGGGCTTCCTCGCCGACGTGGACCGGGCCGAGACGACCGTCTCCGAGGAGGACGCGCAGTGCGTACGCCATCGGGTCTTCTGTGACAACCTGCTCGACGGTCGCCGGCGGTGCCCGCGCCCGGCGGCTCACGACGGGCCCTGCGGTCGCTCGGGTGGATGAGTGCGACACAGGGGCCGGGCGGTCCGTGGGGGTACGGGCCATCGGGAGGCCGGGCTCCCGGGTGGTAGTGCGGCCAGTTGTAACGTCCGGCCACCCCCTTCCTGTTACTTGTGTGTTTCCGCCACATAGCTCGTGGGTGACGTCACTTCTAGCGTGAGCCGTCACGAAGAAGTTCTCTCCCTCCGAGTCCTCATGTGGAGTCGCAATGACGGTCCGGACGACGCGGCGGGTGTTCCTCTCCGCCGCCACGATGATGGCCGCGGCGTTGGCCGCCACGGCCTGTGGCAGCCCGCAGGACACCGCCACCGGCGGCGGCGACAGTGCCGCGCCGGTCAAGGTCGGCCTGGTGTACTCCCAGTCGGGTGCCCTGGCCAGTTACGGAAAGCAGTACATCGAGGGGTTCAAGGCGGGGCTCGACTTCGCCACCCAGGGCACCGGCAAGGTCGGTGACCGCAAGATCGAGCTGACCGAGGTCGACGACGCGGGCGATCCGGCCAAGGCGGTCTCCGCGGCGAAGGACCTGATCGGCAAGGGCACGAAGATCATTGCCGGCTCCACCGCCTCCGGCGTGGCGCTCCAGGTCGCGCCGATCGCGGCGCAGAACAAGGTCCTGTTCATCTCCGGGCCGGCCGCCACCGACGCGGTGACCGGGGCGAACAAGTACACCTTCCGTTCCGGCCGCCAGTCCTACCAGGACGTGGTGACCGCGAAGTCGTTCATCGGCGACCCGGCCGGCAAGAAGGTCGTGGTCTTCGCCCAGGACGGCGCGTTCGGCGACGCCAACGAGGCGGCGGTCAAGGCGGTCATCGGCGGCGCGGGCGCGACCGTGAGCAGCGTCCGGGCCCCGGCCAGCGCCACCGAGTTCACCCCGTTCGCCAGCCAGATCAAGACGGCCAAGCCGGATCTGCTCTTCGTCGCCTGGGCCGGCACCACCGCCCCGGCCATGTGGCAGAGCCTCGACCAGCAGGGCGTCCTTTCCACCACGACGGTCGTCACCGGCCTGGACATCCGCGCCTCCTGGCCGACCTTCGGCGCCGCCGGCACGAAGATCTCCTTCCTGTCGCACTACTTCGACGGGGCGAGCGACACCGAGGCGTCCAAGGCCGCCAAGGCGAAGATCCCCGGCGGCACGCTGGACCTGTTCCACCCGGACGGCTTCGCCGCCGCCCAGATGGTGGTCCGCGCGGTGCAGGAGGGTGGGGACGACGTCGACAAGATGGTCACCGCCCTGGAGGGCTGGAGCTTCGACGGGGTCAAGGGCAAGATGACCATCCGGGCCGCGGACCACGCGCTGCTCCAGCCGATGTTCCAGGCCAAGCTGACCGGCAGCGGCACCGCCTTCACGGCGACCGCGCAGAAGAGCCTCACCGGTGACGAGTCCGCGCCGCCGGCCGTGGCCATGAAGGGCTGACCCATGCTCGCCACCCGCGGTCTGACCTGGCGGATCGGTGAGGTCGCCATCGTCGACAGCGTCTACCTCGACCTGGCGCCCGGGGAGTTCCTGGGCGTGATCGGGCCGAACGGCGCCGGCAAGACCTCACTGTTCAACCTGATCACCGGCCTGCGCCGGGCCACGGAGGGCCGGATCACCCTGGACGGGCAGGACATCGGGGCGCTTCCGCCGCACCGGCGGGCCCGCCTCGGGCTGGGCCGTACCTTCCAGGCGTCGTCGGTCTTCGGCTCGCTCAGCGTGCGGGAGAACGTCCGGCTCGCCGTCCAGGCGCACCGCGGGGGCTCGATGAAACTGTGGCGGCGGGCGGCGGCCGACCGGGAGGTGGCCGCCGCCGCCGACACGGCGCTCGACCGGGTCGGCCTCGCCCACCGGGGTACGGCGCTGGCCGGCACCCTGGCACACGGCGAGAAGCGCAAGCTGGAGATCGCCCTGCTGCTCGCCGGTGAACCGCGGGTGATGCTGCTGGACGAACCGATGGCCGGGGTGAGCGCCGAGGATGTGCCCGAACTGGTCTCGGTGATCAAGTCGTTGACCGGGGACAGCGGCCGGGCGGTGTTGATGGTCGAGCACCACATGGACGTCATCCTGGAACTGGCCGACCGGATCGCCGTCATGCACCACGGCGCGCTGCTGGCCTGCGACACCCCGGAGACGGTGATGGCCAACCCCACAGTGCAAGAGGCCTACCTGGGGGAATCGCTGTGACCGAGCCGATCCTGAACGTGGAGGATCTGTCGGTCCGGATCTCCGGACTGCACATCCTCCAGGGCGTGTCCTTCACGGTCGCACCCACCGGCGTGACAGTCCTGCTCGGCCGCAACGGTGTCGGCAAGACCACCACGCTGCGCGCGATCGTCGGCCTCACCCCGCCCGCCGGGGAGGTCCGCGGCACCATCCGGATGGGCGCGCAGAGCCTGCTGGCCCGCCCCACCCACCGGTTGGTGCGCGGCGGGCTCGGCTACGTGCCGGAGGACCGCTGCGTGTTCGCCGGCCTGACCGTCGCGGAGAACCTGCGGCTGGCCGAGCGGCGTGGCGTCAGCCCGGCGTACGACAAGGTCTTCGCGCTCTTTCCGGAGCTGGACCGGCGCGGACGGCAACGGGCCGGGTCGCTCTCCGGCGGGCAGCAGCAGATGCTCGCGATCGGCCGGGTGCTGCTCAACGACAACCGGCTGCTGCTGGTCGACGAGCCGACCAAGGGGTTGGCGCCGAAAGTGGTGACCGAGGTGGCCGAGGTGCTCGAACGGGTCGCGGAGTCCGTGCCGGTGCTGCTCGTCGAGCAGAACCTGGCGGTGGTCCGGCGGCTCGCCAGGGACGCGGTGGTGCTCGCCGCCGGCAAGGTGGCCTGGACCGGTGACGCGCGGGAACTGCTGCTGGAGACGGCGCTGACCAGGTCCCTGCTGGGCGTGGGCAGCGGCGAATCACAGCACCCGGCCCAGCCGGGCCGCGCCGCGGCGGGGAAGGACGGGCACTGATGGGCACCGTGATCCTGTTGACGCTGACCGGGCTCGGCCTGGCGGCGCTGTACTTCCTGGTCGCCTCCGGGTTGTCGCTGGTCTTCGGCCTGGCCGACGTGCTCAACTTCGCGCACGGGCTGTTCCTCGGCGTCGGCGCGTACGGGACCTGGTGGGCGGCGGGCAACCTGCCGGGCGCCGGGTCGGACGGGTTCGGCTTCGTGCTCGCGGTCGTCTTCGGGGTGGCCGCCGGCACGCTGGTGGCGGTGCTGGTCGAGCTGGTGCTGATCCGGCCGCTCTACTCGCGCACCATCGAGCAGGTGCTGGTCACCGTCGGCCTCTCGCTGGCCGGGGTGGCGCTGCTCCAGGCCACCTGGGGCGCCGACGCCCGGCCGTTCCCCCGGCCGGACTGGACCCGGGAGGTCACCGGGATCCTCGGCGCGCAGGTGCCCAACGGCGGGCTGCTGCTGATCATCGCGGCGGTGCTGGTGCTGGGCGCGCTGCTCGCCTTCCTCCGCTGGACCCGCTACGGCCTGGTGATCCGGGCCGGGGTGGAGAACCGGGAGATGGTCACCGCGCTCGGCATCGACGTACGCAAGGCGTTCACCCTGGTCTTCGCGATCGGTGGGGCCGCCGCGGCGCTGGCCGGGGCGCTCGGCGGGGTCTACTTCGGCACCGTCTCGCCCGGGCAGGGCAGCTCGCTGCTGATCTTCGCGTTCATCGTGGTGGTGATCGGCGGGATGGGCTCGGTGGTGGGCTCCGCGTACGCGGCGGTCGCGGTCGGGCTGCTGCAACAGTTCGTCAACTACTACGGACCCTCCGGTCTCGGCGACGTCTGCGTGGTCGGGCTGCTGGCCGTGGTGCTGCTGCTGCGTCCCCAGGGCATCGCCGGAAAGGTGGCAACGGCATGACCGAGGTCAAGAGCCCCGAGGTACCCGCCCCGCCGGCGGCGGTACCCGCCGAGCTGACCCCCGAGCGTGGGCGGTGGCACCGGGTACGACCGTTCCTGCCACTTGTCGCGCTGGTGGTCGCGGTGATCGTGCCGTACTCGACGCTGCCCCTGCCGGGGATCTTCGAGGGGCCGCTGAACTCGCCCGGCACCCTGCAGGTGCTCGCCGTCTGCCTGGTCTTCGGTGGCCTCGCCGCCGGGTACGACCTGCTCTTCGGTCGGACCGGGATGCTCTCCTTCGGGCACGCGCTCTACTTCGCCGCCGGGGTGTACGGCACGGACATCCTGGTCACCAAGGCCGGATTGCCGCTCTGGCAGGCGGCGCTGCTGACCGTCACCGGCGGGACGATCCTGGCCGCGCTGCTCGGCGCGGTGGCGCTGCGTACGGTCGGCATCGCGTTCGCCATGGTGACGCTGGCCTTCGCGCAGGTCGGGGCGATCCTGGTGGCCCGGGACTTCGGTGGCTTCACCGGCGGTGAGGAGGGCCTGCCGCTGGACGTGTCCGGGCTGCCCGCCGGGCTGGTCGGGGTTACCAACACGGTCAACCTCTACTGGTTGGCGCTGGCGTACCTGACCCTGGTGGTCTTCGTGGTGCACCGGGTCTCCGGCTCGCCGACCGGGCGGGTGCTGGCCGGGTTGCGCGACGACGAGCGCCGGATCGGCGTGCTCGGGCTCGACCCGTACCGCTACAAGCTGGTGGCGTTCACCCTGGCCGGCGGGCTCGCGGCGGCCGGGGGAGTGATCTACTGCCTGATCGTCGGCGGCGCCTCGCCGCACATCACCTCGTCCGAGTTGACGCTGTCGCTGCTGGTCATGGTGGTGCTCGGCGGGCCGGGCACCCGGTGGGGACCGGTGCTCGGCGGCGTCCTCTACATGTACCTGGACCACCGGCTCACCGCGTTCGGCAGCTCCGACGCGGTGGAGAGCCTGCCCGCCGTGCTCAGCCGGCCGCTCTCCCAGCCCCTCTTCGTGCTCGGCACCCTCTTCATCCTGGCCGTCTACTTCTTCCCCGGTGGCCTGGCCAGCCTCGGACCCCGCCTGACCCTCCTCCGCCACTCCCTACAACCACCCACCCGCCGCTAACCCCCGGCCCCCCGTCCCCCCGGGGGCCTTCACCCCGTCGATCATGAAGTTATAGCCGTGACACGCCGCGGCGGATCGCGATAACTTCATGATCGACGGGGTTCTGCGCCAGGGGAGGTCGGGGAGATGGGCTCGCGGGTTGCGGTTGTCAGCGGGGGCGGGACCGGGATCGGTGCGGCGGTCGTACGGGCGCTCGCCGGAGACGGGTACAACGTGCTCGTCGTCGGTCGGCGGGCGGACGTGTTGACGGACACGGCCGCACGGATCTCCGCCGAGTGCGGGCGGGCCGACGCGGTCACCGCGGTCACCGCGGATCTGACCGATCCCGAACAGCTCGACCGGGTGGTCGCGGCCGTCGACGGCCGGACGCTCGACGTGGTGGTCAACAACGCGGGCGGTTACCTCGACGGGGACACCGGCACGCTCGCCGGCACCGCGGCCTACTGGCGGGCCAACCTGGACGCCAACGTGCTCACCGCCGTGCTGCTCACCGAGGCGCTGCGGCCGGCCCTGCGCCGTCCGGGCGGCCGGGTGATCCTGGTCAGTTCGATCGCCGCCCAGCGCGGCGGCGCCGGGCCGTACTCCGCGGCGAAGGCGGCGCTGCACGGCTGGGCGTACGACCTCGCCGCGCAGCTCGGCCCGGAACAGATCACGGTCAACGTGGTCAGCCCCGGCTACGTCGCCGACACCGAGTTCTTCGGCGACCGGATGACGCCGGAGGGCCACGCCCGACGGGTCGCCGCCACGCTGGTCGGGCGGGCCGGCGAGCCAGCCGACATCGCCGAGGCGGTCCGCTACCTCGCCAGCCCCGCCGCCGGGTACGTCACCGGCCAGGTGCTCGGGGTCAACGGCGGGTCGGTGCTCGGCCGCTGACCGTCGACAGGGAGACGGGGCCGGATCGTGACCGGAACCTCCCGCGCGAACCGGGGCCCTGACGCACGGCGCTGGTAGAAATGCCGGATGGGCGACGAGCGGGCGGCGGTACGGGAGCGGGCCGAGGCGGTGCTGCGCCGGCTGGCCGGTGAGCACGCCCGGCTGCGCGAGGACCAGTGGCGGGCGATCGAGGCGCTGGTCGTCGACCGGCGGCGGGTGCTGTGCGTGCAGCGCACCGGCTGGGGCAAGTCGGCGGTCTATTTCGTGGCCACCGCGCTGCTCCGGGACAAGGAGCAGGCCGACCAGGCCGGGCCGACGGTCATCGTGTCGCCACTGCTGGCGCTGATGCGCAACCAGGTCGAGGCGGCTGCCCGGGCCGGCATCCGGGCCCGCACCATCAACTCGGCCAACCTGGACGAGTGGGACCAGATCACCGCCGAGATCCAGGCCGGCGCCGTGGACGTGCTGCTGATCAGCCCCGAGCGGCTCAACAACCCCGACTTCCGGGACGGCGTGCTGCCGAAGCTGGCCGCGACCACGGGGCTGCTGGTGGTCGACGAGGCGCACTGCGTCTCCGACTGGGGCCACGACTTCCGGCCGGACTACCGGCGGCTGCGCACGTTCCTCGCCGAGCTGCCCGAGCGCACCCCGGTGCTGGCGACCACCGCCACCGCCAACGCCCGGGTCACCCAGGACGTCGCCGAGCAGTTGGGCGACGCCCTCATCCTGCGCGGCACCCTGGACCGCGAGTCGCTGCGCCTCGGGGTGCTCGACCTGCCCAGCCCGGCGCACCGGCTGGCCTGGCTCGCCGACCACCTGGACCAGCTGCCCGGCTCCGGCATCGTCTACACGCTGACCGTCGCGGCGGCGGGGGAGACCGCCGAGTTCCTGCGCACCCGGGGCTACCCGGTGGCCTCGTACACCGGGCAGGCCGACGACGCCGACCGGCGGGCCGCCGAGCAGGACCTGCTGGACAACAAGATCAAGGCGCTGGTCGCCACCAGCGCGCTGGGCATGGGCTTCGACAAGCCCGACCTGGGCTTCGTCGTCCACCTCGGCGCGCCGCCCTCGCCGATCGCGTACTACCAGCAGGTCGGCCGTGCCGGCCGCGCCGTCGAACACGCCGAGGTGCTGCTGCTGCCCGGTGCCGAGGACGCCGCCATCTGGCGTTACTTCGCCTCGCTCGCCTTCCCGCCCGAGCAGCAGGTCCGGGCCGTGCTGGCCGCCCTGCACACCGACCGCCCGCTCTCCACCCAGGCCCTCGAACCGCTGGTCGACCTGCGCCGGGCCCGGTTGGAGCTGATGCTCAAGGTGCTCGACGTGGACGGCGCGGTCCGCCGGGTGCGCGGTGGCTGGCTCGCCACCGGCGAGCCCTGGACCTACGACGAGGCCCGGTTGCGGCGCGTCGCGGAGGCGCGCACCGTCGAGCAACAGGCCATGCGGGAGTACGCGACCACGTCCGGCTGCCGGATGCGGTATCTACGCGAGTGCCTGGACGACACCGGGGCGGCCGACTGCGACCGGTGCGACCGGTGCGCCGAGCCGCTCTTCGGCTCGGACGTGTCGACGGCCGCGCTCACCGCCGCGCAGACGTTCCTGGGGCGGCCGGGCGTGGAGATCGCCCCGAAGAAGCTCTGGCCGACCGGTCTGGACGCGGTGGGCGTACCCCTGAAGGGCCGGATCCCCCCGGCGGAGCAGGCGCTGCCGGGGCGTGCCGTCGGGCGCCTCTCCGACCTGGGCTGGGGTGGTCGGCTGCGCGACCTGGTCGGCCCGGAGGCTCCCGACGCCCCGGTGCCCGACGATGTGGCCGCCGCGGTGGTGGAGGTGCTGAAGTCGTGGGCGCACGGCGACGACCCGTGGCCCCGGCGGCCGGCGGCGGTGGTGGTGATCGGCTCCCGGCGGCGGCCCCGGCTGGTCGGCTCGCTGGCCGAGCGGATCGCCGCAGTGGGTCGGCTGCCGCTGCTCGGCGAGGTTTCCCCGAGCGGTCCGGGTGGCGTCGGCGGGCCGCGCGGCAACAGTGCCCAACGGGTTCGCGCGCTGCATGACGCGTTCACCGTGCCGGCCGAGCTGGCCGACGCGCTGGCCGGGCTGGCCGGCCCGGTGCTGCTCGTCGACGACCTGGTCGATTCGGGCTGGACGATGACGATGGTGGCCCGAGCGCTGCGCCGGGCAGGTGCGCCGGACGTGCTCCCGCTCGCCCTCGCCGTGGCCGGCTGAGCTCGCCGGGCCGCTCCCGCTGGCCGTTCCGCTGGCAGGCCGGGCGGTCCCGTCCGGCGTCCGCTGCCCCCGGCCGGTCGACCGGCCCGTCCAGTAGCGGAAAAGTTCCCGGGCAGGGCGGATTGCGACGGTCGCCACGCCGCCCCGACGTCGGCCGGGACCGGCCCGCTGCGGCGGTACCGTGGGCGGCATGACCGATCGACCGCCCGTCACCGCCGGGTTGACCTGCGAGCACCCCGTGCGGGCGGGTGCCGGCGAGGGTGCCCACGCGCTGGACGCCGACGGTGCCTGACCGGATCTCCGCCACGCCGGACCGGAGCACCCTCCGGCTGGCGCTGGTGGTCGGCGGGCTGGTGCTCGCGGTGCTGCTCGGCTTCGGCCTGGGGCGGATGAACGCTGGCGGCGCCACCAGTGCCGGCGGCGCGGCGCTGGCCGCCGACCACACCCACCCGCCGGGCACGGAGCCGCACGAACACGGCAGCGCCACCGGTGCGGACCAGGGCGCGGGCGGCGAGCCGGGCGGCCTGTCGGTCAGCTCCGCCGGGTACACCCTGGCTCCCGTGGCCACCGAGTTCCCGGCGGGCCGTTCCGAACAGCTCCGGTTCCAGGTGCGCGACGCGCAGCGCCGGCCCGTCACCCGCTTCGCCGTGGTGCACGACAAGCCGATGCACCTCATCGTGGTCCGCCGGGACCTGACCGGCTACCAGCACCTGCACCCGACCATGGCACCGGACGGCACCTGGTCGGTGCCGTTGACCCTCGCGCAGCCCGGCGTCTGGCGGGCGTACGCCGACTTCACAGTGGTCGCCGCCGACGGCGGCCAGACCGCGGTGACCCTCGGCACGGACCTGGTCGCGCCCGGCGGCTACCAGCCCCGTCCGCTGCCGGCCCCGGCCACCTCGACGGTGGTGGACGGGTTCACCGTCGGCTACCAGGGCAGCCCGCAGGCCGGGGCGACGGTGCCGCTGACGTTCCGGATCGACGCCGCTGGCGGCTCCGCCCCGCTGGAGCGCTACCTCGGGGCGTACGGACACCTGGTGGCGCTGCGCGAGGGCGACCTGGGCTACCTGCACGTGCACCCCGAACCGGAACTCGTGGACGGCCAGGTCAAGTTCTGGCTGACCACCCCCGGCCCCGGCCGCTACCGCCTCTACCTGGACTTCCAGGTGAACACCAAGGTCCACACCGCAGAGTTCACCCTCACGATCCCCTAACCCCACCACCCCCCGGCCCCACCCCGGTCGGCCCCACCCCGTTACCCCCGTTGATCATGAAGTTATTGCCCTGCGGCGCGGCGTGTCGTGGCAATAACTTCATGATCAACGGGGGGAGTTGGGGGGGCCGGGGTACCGGGCGGGGGGAGGGGAGGGGAGGGGAGGGGAGGGGAGGGGAGGGGGTTAGCCGGCGCGGCGGATGGGGCGGCGGGCCAGGTAGCGGAGCAGGTCGCGGATGTGGTGCTTCTCCTCGGCGGGGACGGTGGGGTCGGCCAGCCGGTCCAGGATGGCGCGAACGTCCGCCTCGACCGGGCCGTCGTCGTGCCGCCGGCGGGGTGCCGGGCCGGCGTCGGGTAGCCCGAGCGCCCGGAACGCCGCCGCGACCGGCAGATCCAGCGCGGAGCAGAAGCCGCGCACCTTCGCCAGCTCGGGGTAGTCCTGCCAGTCACCGGCCAGCCAACGGAACACCGTGGATCGGCCCACGCCCGTGTGCGAGGCAAGGTCGGTGACCGTCCACCCGCGTTCGTCGCGGGCGTCGTCGATGGCGCGCCGGACGAAGCGGGCGAAGGCCATCTGTGGTGAAACGTCTGCGGAACCCATCCCTGCGGGTCTTCCCCTCCCGGCCGAAGCACTGGGGTATGCGCCTTCTGAGGGTAGTACGCCGAGGGGCGGAAACAATTGACTGACCGCACAAACTGTCCCGTGGACGGGACTTTTTCTCAGCCGGAACACGGACCGGACCGGGAACGCGTACCAAGCGATCATCGTCGTTCTTCCACTAAGCTCGGTGCCCGTCCCGGCAGCCTGCCCCGTCCGACCGGACCACCGTCGAGGAGCACCATGGCCGACTCGAGCAGCCCCCAGCCGTACCAGCCCGGCGCGGTGAGCGTCTTCTTCGTCGCCAAGGCCGGCGTCTTCGCCGCCGCGTTCTGGATCTGGTTGCTGGTCCTGGTGCTCCGCACCGACACGGCGACCGGCGCGCACGTCCTCGCCGCCACCGGTGCGATCACCACCACGTTGGTGGGGGTGGTGCTCGGCGTTCGGATGGCGTTGCAGCGGAACGCCGCCGTCCGGCACGCGGAGATGAAGAAGCTGCTGGTCGACATCTCCTGGAACGCTTTCGCCGCGGCCGGCAACGCCGAGAGCGCGGGCACGGTGGTGCCGTTCCCGGTCGGCCCGGCCGACAGCGAGCGGGCCGCCCAGCGAGCGGGCAGCGACCGCGTGTCGGCCTTCGACCGTGGTCCTGGCGAGCGCAGAGGCGGGCGGGACCGCGGCAGCAACGGCGACCGCCGGCGCTAGGCGGCGGGCGGCTCGTCGGCGGCCAGCAGGGTCTCCAGCCGGGGCGTGACCCGCCACTGGTCCACCAGCTCGCGGTACTCCGCGCGCTGCGGCGCGGTGGCCCCGGTGTCGGTACGGCGGGCCCGGATCAGCAGGTTGCGCGGGGTGTGCTGCGAGTCCACGAACTCCACCACCTCGGCCCGGTACCCGTGCACCCGCAACAACCCGGCCCGCAGCGCGTCGGTGAGCACGTCGGCGAAACGCTCCCGCAGGATGCCCTGTCGGGTCAGCAGCTCGTACGGGGCCGGAGTGGGCTGGGCGCGTAGCTGTTTCGCCAGGTCGTGGTGGCAGCAGGGCGCGGCCAGCACCCAGCGGGCCTGCCAGCGCACCGCGCGGGCCAGCGCCTCGTCGGTGGCGGTGTCGCAGGCGTGCAGCGCCAGCACCAGATCCGGTGCGGGGTCGACGACAGCGTCCGCGATCGTGCCGGCCACGAAGCTGACCCGGTCGGCCCAGCCCAGTCGCTGTGCCAGCTCGGTGTTGCGCCGCCGCTGGTCCTCCCGGACGTCCACGCCGATCAGCTCGACGTCGAGCCCCCGGCCGGACAGGTAGCGGTACGCGGCGAAGGTCAGGTACGCGTTGCCGCAGCCCA
This sequence comes from Micromonospora coriariae, assembly GCF_900091455.1. Classification (NCBI taxonomy): domain Bacteria; kingdom Bacillati; phylum Actinomycetota; class Actinomycetes; order Micromonosporales; family Micromonosporaceae; genus Micromonospora; species Micromonospora coriariae. Next base: position 3,359,760 of record NZ_LT607412.1, read on the forward strand.
GGTCGACCACCCGCAGCGGACCGGTCAGCTCGTCCGGCAGGGTCGCCGCCAGGGCCCGCAGGAACGCGTCCACCTGGCGGCGCTTGGCCGCCGAGCCGCCGATCTCGGTGAAGATCTCATCGCCCGGGTCCAGCAGGTACTCCTTGGCCCGGTCGTTCCCGCCGGGTGGCGCGACCGGCCGGGCTGGCGCGGCGGCCCGGTGCACCTGCGCCTCGCCGGACTTCGTCACCCGGAGCTGGAGCGTCGCGTCCGTCGTCTCCACGTGCCAGTTGCCGAACGGCTCGGCCAGCAGTTCGTCGACCGCCGCGGCGGTCTCCGGGCCGGGGGTGACGTTGCGGGTGTACGGGCGGGCGCCGTCGGAGGTGGCGATCTGGAGGCGGGGCCCGGCCTTGAGGGTCACCGGCCGCAACTCGGCCCGGACCACCGTCGGACGGCGGCCACGGCGGCGCCCGGCGGCGACCGCCCGGGTCAGCGCGGGATCGAGCAGCAGTGCCCTGACCTGGGCCAGGGCGGCGTCCAGTGGTTCCGGCATCGTTCCATCTTCTGACGGTGGGGTGGGAAGGGAACATCCCCCGTACCGCGCGGGGCGGTCCGGGGGATGTCGGGTGTCGCTGTGCGTCAGTCCGCGGTGGCCTCGGCCGGCGCACCCGCGCCGGAACCGCCACCACGGCGACGCCGACGGCGGCGCGGCTTCGACGGCTCACCGTCGGTCCCGGCCACCGGCTCGGCCGGGGTCGCGTCGGCGGAGATCACCGCGGTCGGCTCGCCCGCGATCGCCTCGCCGGCCCGGCGGCGACGCCGACGGCGGGGGGTACGCGTGCTCTCCTCGTCGGAGGCGGCGTTGTCCGCGGGTGCCTCGGCGGCCGGCGTGCCGGCGTCGGTGCGGTCCCGCCGGCCGTCGCCGCGACCGCGGCGCTCGCCCCGGCCGTCGCCGCGGCTCTCGCCACGTCGGGAGCCCCGACCGCCGCTGTCACCGCGTCGGGAGCGCGTGCCGCCCAGGTCTTCCTCGACCTCGGCGGACAGCCCGGCCCGGGTCCGTTCGGCGGTGGGCAGCGTGCCGGTGACCTCGGTGGGGATGTGCAGGTCGGTGTAGAGGTGCGGGGACGTGTGGTACGTCTCCGGCGGCTCCGGCATCTCCAGACCGAGGGTCTTGTCGATGATCCGCCAGCGGGGCATGTCGTCCCAGTCGACGAAGGTCACCGCGACACCGGTCGCCCCGGCCCGGCCGGTGCGGCCGATCCGGTGGGTGTAGGTGTCCTGGTCTTCCGGGCAGTCGTAGTTGATGACGTGGGTGACGCCGGTGACGTCGAGCCCGCGGGCCGCCACGTCGGTGGCGACCAGAATGTCGATCTTGCCCGCCCGGAACGCCCGCAGCGCCCGCTCGCGGGCACCCTGGCCGAGGTCACCGTGCACCGCGGCGACCGCGAACCCGCGGAAGTCGAGGTCCTCGGCGACCCGGTCGGCGGCCCGCTTGGTGCGCGTGAAGATCATGGTCAGCCCGCGACCCTCGGCCTGGAGGATGCGCGCCACCACCTCGACCTTGTTCATCGAGTGGGTGCGGTAGACAAGCTGCTCGGTCTGCGGCGATGGCCCGGTCTCGGCGGTGTGCCCGGCGTGGATCGTCATCGGCTGGCGCAGGAAGCGCCGGGACAGGGTGACGATCGGGTCGGGCATGGTGGCCGAGAAGAGCATCGTCTGCCGGTCTTCCGGCAGCATCGCGAGGATCTTCTCGACGTCGTCGAGGAAGCCCAGGTCGAGCATCCGGTCGGCCTCGTCGAGGACGAGGGCGTGCACCCGGTCCAGCCGCAGGTGCTTCTGCTTCTGCAGGTCCATCAGTCGGCCCGGCGTGCCGACCAGGATCTCGACGCCCTTGCGGAGCGCCTCGATCTGCGGCTCGTACGCCACGCCGCCGTAGATCGGCAGCACCCGGACGCCCCGCGTACGGCCGGCGGCGGCCAGGTCCTTGGCGACCTGGATGCCCAGCTCGCGGGTGGGGACGACGACCAGTGCCTGCGGCACGCCGTCGCTGCCCTCGCCCGGCGCGAAGACCCGGTCCAGCAGCGGTACGCCGAAGCCGAGGGTCTTGCCGGTGCCGGTGGGGGCCTGACCGATCAGGTCGACGCCGCGCAGCGCGATCGGGATCGCGTACTCCTGGATCGCGAAGGCGCGGGTGATGCCGGCCGCGGCCAGCGCCTCGACGGTCTCGTCGCGGGCGCCGAGTGCGGCGAAGGTGGGGGCCTCCGGTCGAACCGGGGCGGTGGGGGCCAGTTCCTGGCCGTCCATCAGATCTTGAGTCAATTCGCTCATGTGGATGTGGGGGTGCCCTCTCGTGGGTGCGCCCCGTCATGTCCTCAGGGCGCGTTCGGTATGACGCGGGCCACACGGTCGGGGGCAGACTGCCGAGCCGGACCGGGCCGCACGCGCGCCGCAGGCTGAGCTTCGATCAGATCGGCGCCCACGGCAACTGCTCTATGCTACCTGAACAGGCATACCCCCGTCCCGATTCCCGGCCGGGGTGCGCCCAGGCGGGGCCACCGAATGTGACCTGTGCCACATCGATCCGGCGCGGGGTCGTGCCACGCGCGGGGCACCCGCGCGGCGGCGACGGGCGGTAGCCTGCGCTCGTGTCCGCGCCGACCACCCCCGGTCCCGCCGTCGCCGACCTGCTGGGCCTGGTCGCCTTCGGTGAGTTGCTCGCCTTCGAGCGGATGGCCGGCGACGCCCGGCTCGCGCCCGATCTGCACCGCCGCGCCGCGCTGAGCGAGATGGCCGCCGCCGAGATCGCCAACTACCGCCGGCTCGCCGACCGGCTCACCGCGCTGGGCGTGCCGCCGGAAGACGCGATGGCGCCCTACCTGACCGCCCTGCAGGCGTACCACGACTCGACCGAGCCACGGGACTGGGCGGAGGTGGTGACCAAGGCGTACGTCGGTGACGCCATCACCGACGACTTCCTCCGCGAGATCGCCGACGCGTTGGACGAGCCCGACCGGGCCCTGGTGCTGGACGTGCTGCACGACTCCCGGTACGCGGAGTTCGCCGCCGCGGAGATCCGGGTGGCCGTCGCCGCCGACCCCCGGGTGGCCGGCCGGCTCTCCATGTGGGCCCGGCGGCTGGTCGGCGAGGCGCTCTCCCAGGCCGGCCGCGTCGCCGCCGAGCGGGCCGCGCTCACCGCGTTGATCGCGCAGGGCGACCGGGTCGACGTGCCGGGGCTGTTCCGGCGGCTCACCGCCGCGCACACCGCGCGGATGGCCGCCGTCGGGCTGAACAACTGATCACCCGGACCACCGGGTGCGGGGCCGGCCCGCGGCAGGTGGGCCGACGCCGACCTGCCGCGATGGCCGGACCGGTCAGCGGACGGTGAAACCGACCGCTCGGGGGGACGCCTCGGCGATCTCGACGTAGGCGACCTTCTCGATCGGAACGATGACCCGCCGGCCCTTCTCGTCGGTCAGGGAGAGCGTGCCGCCGTTGCCGGCGAAGGCGTCGGTCACGATCTGCTCGATCTCGGCCGGCGACTGCGCGCTGTCCAGAACCAGCTCGCGCGGCGCGTACTGCACGCCGATCTTGACCTCCACTATGCCTCCTCAACTGGGGCGAAAGAACCGCCCTGCGAAGGCTATCCGATCACGGGGGCGGTGGTCAGGCTGACTCACCTTGCAGCGGGAAGCTCGCGATGCCCCGCCAGGACAGCGCCGCCACCAACGCCTCGGCCTCGGCCTTCGGCACCTGGCGACCGCCGGCCAGCCAGAACTGCGCGGCCGTCTCCGCCGCGCCGACCAGCCCGGAGGCCAGCAGCTCGGCGTGCGCCCGGCTCACCCCGGTGTCCGAGATGATGGTGTCGGTGATCGCCGCGATGCAGCCCTGCTCGACCCGCTCGACCCGCTGCCGCACCGCCGGATCGTTGCGCAGGTCCGATTCGAAGACGAGGCGGAACGCCTCGCTCTCGTGGTCGACGAAGTCGAAGTACGCCCGAACCGACGCGCTGACCCGCTCCTTGTTGTCGCTGGTGCCGCGCATCGCGTCGTGCACCTTTGCGACGATGGCGTCGCAGTGCGTGTCCAGCAGGGCCAGGTAGAGATCCATCTTTCCCGGGAAGTGCTGATAGAGCACCGGCTTGGAGACCCCCGCCCGCTCGGCGATGTCGTCCATCGCCGCGGCGTGGTAGCCCTGCGCGACGAACACCTCCTGCGCCGCCGCGAGCAGCTGCTTACGGCGCGCCGAACGGGGCAGGCGGGTGGGCCGGCCGGCGGTCTGTGCACCGTTCCCCACAGCGGTCATGGGATCCTCCGAGTTCTCCGTACGAGCCGGCATTTTCCCCCCAGACCGGGCGTGGCCCGTGAACCCCGTTGTGGAAATGGCCCGCCGCTGTAACTTATCGCCACTGTCACCACACGGTAGCCTCAGCGGGGGCGACCAAGGAGCGCGCGGTGAGTGAAACAGGGCAACCCGGAGCCGCCACCCCGGGAGAGCACGGTGACGGAGCGGGTCAGCACGACGACCCGGGCCGCTCCGGCAGCGGGTGGGCGCCCCCGTCGGGCGGGTGGTCCCGGGCCGCGGAGCACGAGGATGCCCGGGAACAGACGGCGCGCTGGCAGCCCGAGGCCGCCTCCGGTTGGCGTACGTCCTCCACCCGGCACGGCGACCTGCCAGCACCCCTGGCCGGGCTGCCCGGCGCCACCGAGCCGCCCGCCCGGGTCAATGGCCACCACGCCAACGGCGTCCGCCACGCGGGTGCCGAGGCCAACGGCGTCCACCATCCGGGCGCCGAATCGCCGGCTGGTCGACCGGCGCCGGTGAGCGCTCCGCCTGGGTCGACCGCCGAGGACCGGCGCGACCCGGCCAGCGACCGCCTGGTGGTGCCCGCCCAGCGTCCGGCGCCGCCGCAGGAGCATGGGTCCGGCGAGCCGGACAGCGGCCCGGCCCGACACTCCACGGTCGACCCCGCCGCCGGCCACAGCGCCCGCTGGGCCGACCCCGGCCTGCCCACCTCCGCGCCACCCGGCGTCCAGGTGCCACCCGTCGGCACCGCCGCCTCGGGCTTCGAGGTCCCGCCCGGCTTCCGCGCACCCACCGCCGAGCGGCCGTCCGCCGACGAACCGCCAGCCGCGCCGCGCGGCTGGCGCGACCCGCTCGCGCCGCAGGCATCGAGTGAGCCGGGGCGCACCCCCGACCGGGCCGCCGGGCACGCCGACGATGCCGAGTCGGGGCGCGCCGCCCAGGGCCCCGGGGCCGGGGACGCACCCCGGGCGGGGGAGTCGCCGGCCATCGAACCGGACTGGTCCGGGCCGAGCTGGAACCGCCCGAGCTGGGGCAGCGGCTGGGCACCGCCCTGGTCCCGACAGGATGGCGAGCCTGCCTCCCGGTCGACCCCTGGCGATCCCGCGCCCGGCTGGGTCGCCGAGCCGAACGTGCCGTACGAGCCGGCACGCGTCGAGCCGACCCGCCCGTACGAGCCGGTGCGCGCCGATCCGCCCCGCGGGCACGACGTCGCCCGGGATGAACCTGAGCAGGTGGCATCCCCGGAGCCCGCCTCGGCGGCGGGCACGGCTGTGCCGGCCGAGGGTCCCTCGTGGGCCGGTGGACGACCGGCGATGTTCCCCACCGGCACCCCGCCGGAGTCGTCCCAGGTCGAGCCGGCGGATCGCCCATCCTGGGCCGGCGGTCGTCCCGCCCCGACCAGCGGCCCACCGGCCGACCGGCCCTCCTGGGCCAGTTCCGCGCCGACCAGTGCCCCCCGCGTCGAGCCAGCCAGCGCCTCGCGGGCCGACCGGCCCTCCCCGGCCGGTGGATCGGACCCGGCGCCCACCAGCGCCCCGCCGGCACGTCCGTCCTGGGCGGGTTCGGCCCCGACCAGCGCTCCACCGGCCGTCCGGCCCTCCTGGGCCGGTGGACCGGAGCCGGCGCCGACGAGCGCTCCGCCGGCCGTCCGACCCTCCTGGGCCGGCGAACCGGCGCCCACCAGCGCATCCCCGGGCGACCGGCCGTCCTGGTCCGGCCCGCCGCCGACCGACCCGCCGCCGCCGCCCGAGGCCCCTCCGGCGCCGACCGGACCACCTCCGGCGCCGCCCGTCGCGCCCCCGGCACCGGCCGGGCCGGCGCTGGCGGCGGAGCGACCCTCCTGGACCGGCCGGTCTCCGGCCACTCCGGCGAGCGAGCCGCGGACCGATCGGGCCGACTGGTCCGAGGGACGCCTCCCCGCGGCCCCGGTCGAGCGCCCGTCCTGGCCGGCCAGTCGGTCGGCGAGCCCGCCCCGGGCCAACGACGCGGGGGAGCCGTCCGGCCCGGCCCGGCCCGAAACCCGATCGGCCGCGCCGTTCCGGCTCCGGCCGGAGACCCCCGAGCCGTCCCGCGCGGCTCCGGCGGCCACCGGCCCGTCACCCGCCGCTACCGCACCGACCCCGACCGGTTCCGTCCCGGCCCCCGCGACGAGCGGGTCCGGGCGCAGCGACCGGCCCTCAGCCGCGCCCGCCCCGACGAGCGCCCCTCCCTACGCGGCTCGCCGATCCGCGCCCGATCCCGCGTCGCCGGCCGACCCGGCGGACGGCGCTCGGCTGCCGGACCAGACGTCGGCGGTGCTGCCGCAGCGCGTCCCTGCGGAACCGGACGTGCCCGTCGTGCCGGAGCCGCCAGCCGTGGAGCCACCCGCCGAAACCCCGGAACTCGCCCGCATCGCCACCCACCTACGCCGTGACGACGAGCCCGCGCCCCTGCGCGAGCGCCCGGAGGGGTTCGACGTCAACGCCATCCTGGACGCCGTCCGGGAGGTCGCCGGTGTGCGGGACGCCGCCCTGCGCCGTACCCCGGCGGGGGCGCACAGCCTCCGTCTCGACCTGGCCGACGGCGCCGACCCGGCCGAGGTGAGCCGGCAGGTGGCACGGCTGCTCCAGGACCGGATGGGGCTGGCAGCCGCCCCGCAGAACCTGCCCGGCCTGCCCACCACGCCGCCCCCGCCGGTCCGCCGCCGGGCGGCCGAGCCCCGGTCCGCCGAACCCCGGTCGGCCGAGCCCCGGTCCGCCGAGCCCCGGTCCGCCGAGCGGCGTGCTCCGGAGCCCCGGTCCGCCGAGCCGCGCGACGCCGGTGTGGAACCGCGTACCGGCGAGGTACGGGCCACCGGATCGGCTGCGGCCGGTCGAGGCGAGGCCACGCCAGCGGGCTCTGAACAGCAGGTGGGAGCGGACGGTTCGCGCCGCCGCCGGGCGAGCGCCCCGCACCGGGGTCGGGCCACCGTGGAGGAGCCGGGATCGGTCTCGGCCGCTCCCGCCGGTGCGGCAACCGGCAGTCCGGCGACGCTCGGCACGTCGTACTCCGGTGGTCAGGTGACCACCACGGAGTCCGCGCCGTCCCGGCCGCTGGACACCGGCGGCACGCCGGGGCCGCGGGTGGTGATCGACCACGTGCAGGTCAGCACCTTCGGTCTGGACGCCAACGTCGAGGTACGGCTGCTGGCCGGCGGTGAGAGCGCCGCCGGTCACGCCACCGGCCCGGCGGTGGACGGCTACGTCCTGCGGCTCTGCGCGGTGGCCGCGGCCGCCGCCGTGGACGAGTTGCTGCGCGGCGCGGAGAACGCCGAGCGGGGGCGCTGCTTCGTGGAGCACGCGGCGGTGGTGCCGTTCGGCAACTGCGAGGTGGCCACCGTGGTGGTGTTGCTGGTCTGCGAGGGCTGGGTCGAGCAGCTCGCCGGCTCGGCCCTGGTCGCCGGCGATCCGCGACAGGCGGTGGTCCGGGCGACGCTGGCAGCGGTGAACCGTCGGCTGGAGGCGCTGCTGTCCTGAGTGGTCCGGGGCAGACTGGAACGATGAAGCCCGCCACTCTCTGGCCGGACCATCTCCTACCCGAGGGCCGGGTCCCACCGCCGTGGCCGGGTCGGGAGGTCCGCCTCGACGGCTCGGTCACGTACGTGCGGGAGACCCCCGCCACCGCCACTGGCGCGCAGCCGGCGTTGTACGTGCACGGCCTGGGCGGCTCGTCGCAGAACTGGACGGACCTGGCCGGCCTGCTCGCCGATCGCCTGGAGGGCCAGGCCATCGACCTGCCCGGCTTCGGCCGCAGCGAGCCGGGCCTCCGCTACACAGTGCCGGCCTTCGCCGATCTGGTCGTCCGCTGGATCGAGCACTCCGGTCGGGGTCCGGTGCACCTGTTCGGCAACTCGCTGGGCGGGGCGGTCGTGGTCCAGGTGGCCGGGCTGCGCCCCGACCTGGTCCGCACCCTCACCCTGATCTCTCCGGCGCTGCCGTTCCTGAATTTCCGCCGCTCGTTGCAGGGGCGGCTGCTGCCGGTGCTGGCCATACCCGGTGGGGAACGGTTGGTCGCCCGGCGACTCACCCAGCTCGCTCCGGAGGTGATGGCCGAGCAGGTGCTGGAGGCGTGCGTCGCCGACCTCAGCCGGATCTGCGCCCAGCGCCGGGCCGAGGCGTTGGAGGAGATCCGGGTGCGCTACGAGGCGGAGCACTACGCCGCCGCGTACGTCCGGACGTTCCGCGGGCTGGTCTCCAGCTTCCTGCGGGCGTACCTGCCGGGGTCGGGCTCGCTGTGGCGGCTCGCCCGGGCGGTGCGCGCGCCGACCCTGGTGGTGGGCGGTCGGCGGGACCGGCTCGTCGACGTGCGGGTCGCGCCGCAGACCGCCCGGGCCATCCCGGACAGCCGGCTGCTGATGCTCGACGGCGTCGGCCACGTGGCGCAGCTGGAGGTGCCTCGGCTGGTCGCTCGGGCGGTGGTCGGCCTCCTCGCCGAAACGGAGGAGACCGCCACGCGGCCTGATCTGGCAGGCTGAGCCGGATGCGCACGTCCTCCCGCCGCCCCGGTCGCCGTCAGCGACGACTCGCACTGCTCGCCCAGCTGGTGGCGGTCCTGCTGGCCATCGGGGCGGTGGTGACGGTGATCGCCGAAGGGCCGGGCGGGCATCCTGGCGCCGACCGGCTGGCCGCGGACGAGATCACCGGGCCGCCACCACTGGTGGCCGCACCGTTGCCGCCGTCGGCCGACCCGTCGCCGTCCGGGTCGCCGGTCGCCCCGTCGAGTGCACCCCCGGTGCTGCGGCTGTCCGGGGCAGTGCCGACCGCCGGCACCGGTCGGTTCGGCTACGACGATCGCACCGGGCCGGTGCTGGGCCGCGCGGGTGAGTTGCGGCGCTACCGGGTGGCGGTCGAATCGGGCAGTGCTGAGGACCCGGTCGCGTTCGGGCAGGCGGTGCAGACGGCACTCGCCGGGCCGGGGAGCTGGGTCGACAGCGGCCGGCTGAGGTTGCAGCAGGTGCCGGGGGGTGCGGCCCGTGACTTCACCGTCTACCTGGCCACCGCTCGCACGGCGGGCCGGATGTGCGCTGACGGCGGTGTGGACATCCGGGTCGGCGGCCGGCCGTACACCTCCTGCCGCGCGCCCGGCAAGGTGATCATCAACCTGGATCGGTGGCGGCTGTCCGTGCCGCACTACGTCGCGGCCCGCGTGCCGCTGGCGGTCTACCGGACGTACGTGGTCAACCACGAGGTGGGCCATCAGCTCGGGCACCGGCACGAGCGCTGCCCGGGCGCCGGTCGGCCGGCCCCGGTGATGATGCAGCAGACCCTCTTCCTGAACGGGTGCCGGGTCAATCCGTGGCCGTACCTCGAGGGTCGCCGCTACACCGGCCCGGCGCTCTGACCGGCTGGTCCGACGCGGCCGAATGACCGCCGCCATCAGGCGTCTTGCGTCAATCGCCGCAAAGGGGGGGAAATGCCCGATTAATCTGGCAGGCTGGACGTCATGACGTCGTCGTCCCCTTACGGCCCGCCTCGGCCGCCCGGGCCGTCCGGCCGCTCGGCGTACCGGGCTTCGGACGCGCGACCCGCGCTGGCCCGGATGCGCCGACGACGTCGTCGCAGCCTGCTTTTCGGCCTGCTCCTGCTCGCCGTGGCCGCCGCCGGAGTGACGTTGACCCGGGGCGGCGAACCGCCGGCCGAGGCGCCACCCGTCACCCACGGCCGGATGGGTCATGGCGGCGGGGTGGGTGCCCACCCGGCGCCAACCAGCTACCCGTCCGTCGGCGCGGGACGGTTCACGGCGGCCGACGGCGAGACCGCGGTGCGCGGCGAGGACGGGCCGCTGCGCCGTTACCGGGTCGCTGTCGAACGGGGCACCGGCCAGGACGCCGACGCCTTCGCCGCCACTGTGGACGAGGTGCTGGCCGACCCGCGCAGCTGGATCGCCTCCGGGGAACTGCGGGTGCAGCGGGTGGCCGACGCCGGTGCCGCCGACTTCACCATCTACCTGGCCACCCCGGTCACGTCGGAGCGGATGTGCGCCGAGGGTGGGCTGACCACCGAGCGCTACACCTCCTGCCGGCTGCCCGGTCAGGTCATCATCAACCTGGCCCGCTGGCTGGAGGCGGTGCCCGATTACGGCGCCCCGCTGGAGACGTACCGGACCTACGTGATCAACCACGAGGTCGGCCACGAGTTCGGCGAGGAGCACGAGGCCTGTCCGGGCCACGGCGAGCCCGCGCCGGTGATGCAGCAGCAGACGTACGGCCTGGAGGGCTGCCTCGCCAACGCCTGGCCCTATCTCGACGGTCGTCGTTACGCGGGGGACATCGTCCCCTGATCGACCCGGTCGTCGGTTATTCCCGGTCCCGCATCGCGGGCCACGTGTCCTCCCTCATGGCCGAGCAGGCCGCCGGCGAGCAACAATGGCGCGGTTCACACCGCCGATCCCGGGGAGTCCACCGTGTCGTTGCCCCCGCTCGTCGAGCCCGCCGCCGAGCTGACAGTTGACGAGATCCGCCGCTACTCCCGCCACCTGATCATTCCGGACGTCGGCGTGACCGGGCAGAAGCGGTTGAAGAACGCCCGGGTGCTCTGTGTCGGCGCCGGTGGCCTCGGTTCGCCCGCCCTGCTGTACCTCGCCGCGGCCGGGGTCGGCACGCTCGGCATCATCGACTTCGACACCGTCGACGAGTCCAACCTCCAGCGCCAGGTCATCCACGGCGTCTCCGACGTCGGCCGGTCCAAGGCCGAGTCCGCCGCCGCGTCGATCCGCGAGATCAACCCGCTGGTCAACGTGGAGATCCACAACACCGCGCTGGACCGGGACAACGTCCGCGAGATCTTCGCCCGGTACGACCTGATCGTCGACGGCACCGACAACTTCGCCACCCGGTACATGGTCAACGACGCGGCGGTGCTGCTCGGCAAGCCGTACGTCTGGGGCTCGATCTACCGCTTCGACGGCCAGGCGTCGGTGTTCTGGGCCGAGCACGGCCCCTGCTACCGGTGCCTCTACCCGGAGCCGCCGCCGCCCGGCATGGTTCCGTCCTGCGCCGAGGGTGGCGTGCTCGGTGTTCTCTGCGCGTCGATCGGCTCCATCCAGGTGAACGAGGCGATCAAGCTGCTCACCGGCATCGGTGAGCCGCTGGTCGGCCGGCTGATGGTCTACGACGCGCTGGAGATGGAATACCGCAAGATCAAGGTTCGCAAGGACCCGAACTGCGCGCTCTGCGGCGAGAACCCCACGGTCACCGACCTGCTGGAGGACTACGAGGACTTCTGCGGCGCGGTCTCCGAGGAGGCCCAGGAGGCGACTGTCGACTCGACCATCACCGCGCTGGAGCTCAAGGAGTGGCAGGACGCCGGCAAGGACATCTTCCTGGTCGACGTCCGGGAACCGGCCGAGTACGAGATCGTCCGGATCCCCGGCGCCACCCTGATCCCCAAGGGCGACATCATCTCCGGTGAGGCGCTGGCCCAGCTCCCGCAGGACCGGCAGATCGTGCTGCACTGCAAGTCCGGCGTCCGCTCGGCGGAGGCGCTCGCCGCGCTCAAGGCGGCCGGGTTCCGCGACGCCGTGCACGTGCAGGGCGGCGTGCTCTCCTGGATCAAGCAGATCGACCCCGCGCTGCCCGCGTACTGACCGGCCGGGCCGGGGCGGCCGACACCGCCGCCCCGGCCTCCGCGCAGCGCGACCGGCCCCGTGGGCCGGGATGCGCCGGCGAACCGACACTGGCGGCTCCAAGCGGCCCTGGGTCCGCAGCGACGCAGCCATCCCCGGCTGGCCGATTCCCCGAGGCGGTGTCGCGTCTGCGCAGGTAGCGTCTCCGCCGTGGTCGACTTGGATGCCGCGATCGGGTTCGTCGTGGCGCACGGGGACGCGGTGGAGCGTGCCCGCCTCTCCTGGCTGCGCAACGGCACACCGGTGCCCGCCGAGCTGCTGGAGACGGCCGAGGTCGGCCAGGCACCCGACGGCGGCTGGCCGGCGACCTGGGGCGGCGAGATCGCCTCCATCGACGCCACCTGCTTCCGGCTCGCCGAGCTGGACGACCTGGGCGCGCTCGGTCGTCCCGCCGCCCGCCGGGCACTGGACTGGCTCGCCTCACGCCAGCAGGCCGACGGCGGGTGGGACGAGGACCCGACGCTGGCCGGTTCGGCTCCGGAGTGGGCCCGCCCCGGCGACCCGGAGGCAGGGCTGTTCCTCACCGCCAACGCCGGCTTCTGGCTCACCGTGGCCGGCCTGGACGCCCGTGCCGCGGGTCCGCTCGATCACCGGGTCGGAGGGGCGTACGCGGGGGTGGTGCAGGCGGCCGCACACTCGCTCGCCGTGCGGCTGCGTCCGGACGGGAGCTGGCCGTCCTTCCTCGCCGCCGGCTGGCTGAGCGCGGCCGTGCTGCACCGGCAGGACATGTTCCAGGAGTCCGCGCGGATCCAGGTGGTGCTCGCCGAGCGGATGCCCACGATGTCCCCGGGGGACGTGGCCTGGCTGGCGGCCACGCTGCGCCGGGTCGGCATCGATCCGCAGGACTGGATCATGGTCCGGGCCCTGCGCCGCCTGGCCGAGACCCAGCGCAGCGACGGCGGCTGGGAGAGCGACGACGGGCACCAGTTCGACGTGCACTCCACGTTGTCCGCCATCCGGGCCTGCCGGCCGGCGATCGGCTGAGGCTCCGGCCCTAACGCAGGTGCCCGTTCCCGGTGACCACGTACTTGGTGCTGGTCAGCTCGGGCAGGCCCATCGGGCCCCGGGCGTGCAGCTTCTGCGTCGAGATGCCGATCTCCGCGCCGAAGCCGAACTCGCCCCCGTCGGTGAACCGGGTCGAGGCGTTCACCATCACCGCCGCCGCGTCCACCCGGGCCACGAACTCGCGGGCCGCGCTCGCCGAGTCGGTGAGGATCGCCTCGGTGTGCCCGGTGCCGTACCGCCGGATGTGCGCGACCGCCGCGTCGAGCGAGTCGACGACCGCGACGGAGATGTCCGCCGAGAGGTACTCGGTGGCGTAGTCCTCCTCGGTGGCCGGAACCACGGCGGCGGAGTACGTGGCCACCTCGGGTGAGCCGTGCACGGTCACCCCCGCCTCGGCGAACGCGGCGAGCACCGGCGGCAGGAACGCGTCGGCGACGCCCGCGTGCACCAGCAGCGACTCGGCGGTGTTGCAGGTGGAGAGTCGCTGGGTCTTGGCGTTCAGCGTCACCGCGACGGCCTGCGCCACGTCGGCGGCGGCATCGACGTAGACGTGGCAGTTGCCCACCCCCGTCTCGATCACCGGCACAGTCGACTCCTCGACAACGGTGCGGATCAGCGACGCGCCGCCACGCGGGATCAGCACGTCGACCAGCCCACGGGCGCGCATCAGCTCCTTGACCGACTCGCGGGAGCTGGCGTCGAGCAACTGCACCGCGTCGGCCGGCAACCCGGCCCCGGCGACCGCGTCGCGCAGCACCGCGACGAGCGCGGCGTTGGAGTGCGCGGCCGACGACGACCCGCGCAGCAGCGCCGCGTTGCCGGACTTCAGGCAGATCCCGGCCGCGTCCACTGTCACGTTGGGGCGCGCCTCGTAGATGATGCCGACCACCCCGAACGGCACCCGGATCTGGCGCAGCTCCAGCCCGTTGGGCAGGGTCGAGCCGCGGACCACCTCGCCGACCGGGTCGGGCAGGGCGGACATCTGGCGCAGCGCGTCGGCGATGCCGGCCACCCGCCCCGCGTCGAGGGCGAGCCGGTCCAGCACGGCCGCGCTCAGCCCGGCCTCCCGGCCGGCCGCCAGGTCCGTCGCGTTCGCGGCCAGGATCTCCGGGGTACGCGCCACCAGCGCGTCGGCCATCGCGGCCAGCGCGGCGTCCTTGGCGGTACGCGTCGCCACGGCCAGCGTCTCCGCCGCCACCCGTGCCCGCCGGGCCTGCTCGCTCACGCTCATCGGTCACTCCTCGCGTTAGGAAGGGCCCCTTGTACAACGCCAGGCGTTAACAAGGTGCCCCTGCTTACAGCAGGACGAGGTCGTCGCGGTGGACGACCTCCCGCTCGTACGCCGGGCCGAGCGCCGCGGCGAGTTCGGAGGTGGAGCGACCGAGCAGCCCGGGCAGCTCCACCGCGTCGTAGTTGACCAGCCCGCGCGCGACCGGCGCGCCGCCGGCGTCCACCAGGTCGACCGGGTCCCCGGCGGTGAACGCCCCGTCCACCGCGGTGATGCCGGCCGGCAGCAGCGACTTGCGCCGCCCGACGACGGCGGCCACCGCGCCCGGGTCGAGGTGCAGCCGTCCCCGTGGCGAGGTGGCGTGGGCCAGCCAGAACAGTCGGGCCGCCGGGCGCTGCCGCTGCGGGTGGAACAGCGTGCCGACCGGTTCGCCGGCCAGCGCCGGGGCGGCCAGGTCGGCGCCGGTGAGGACCACCGGGATGCCGAAGCCGGTGGCGATCCGGGCCGCCTCGACCTTGGTCACCATGCCGCCGGTGCCGACCCCGGACCGCCCGGCCCCACCGATGGTGATCCCGGCGAGGTCCTTCTCGTCGCGGACCTCCGTGATCCGGGTGGAGTGCGGTCGGGCCGGGTCACCGGTCCAGAGCGCGTCCACGTCGGAGAGCAGCACCAGCAGGTCGGCGTGCACGAGCGCGGCCACCAGGGCGGCCAGCCGGTCGTTGTCGCCGAACCGGATCTCCTCGGTGGCCACCGTGTCGTTCTCGTTGACGATCGGCACCGCGTGCAGGTCGAGCAGCTTGCGCAGGGTGCGGTACGCGTTGCGGTAGTGCGCCCGGCGGGTCACGTCGTCGACGGTGAGCAGCACCTGCCCGACGGTCAGCCCGTGCCGGGCGAAGGCCGCCGCGTACCGGCCGATCAGCAGGCCCTGACCGACGCTGGCGGCGGCCTGCTGGGTGGCCAGGTCGCGCGGGCGTCGGGTCAGCCCGAGTGGGGCCAGGCCGGCGGCGATCGCGCCCGAGGAGACGAGCACCACCTCGCGCCCCTCGGTGGCGAGCCGACCGAGGGTGTCGACCAGCGCGTCGACCCGCTCGTCGGCCAGGCCGCCGGTGGCGGTGGTCAACGAGGAGGAACCAATCTTGACGACGACCCGCCGGGCCGCCGTGACTGCGTCGCGCACCCGCCCATTCTGCGTGGTCGGTGCGGCGCGGCCCGGTTGCGTTCCCATATCGTGGCCGACTGTGACACCTGACGAGTACGTCGAGGCGGTCCTCGACCTGGTCGAGCGGATTCCGGAGGGCCGGGTGATGTCGTACGGCGCGGTCGCCGACGCGCTCGCCGAACGCTCCGGCCGCGCCTCGGCCCGGCTGGTGGGCAGCATCATGGCCCGGCACGGCGGCTCGGTGCCCTGGCACCGGGTGGTCACCTCCGCGGGCCGGCTGCCCCCGGGGCACGAGCGGGAGGCGCGGGCCCGGCTGCGGGCCGAGGGGGCACCGCTGCGCGGTGCGGGAGTGGACATCCGGGTGGCGGGTTGGTCGCCGGAGGAGGGGATGTGACCCGCGCCATAACGTGAGTAACATTCGGCCCCATGAACCCGCCGCCGGGTGATGCCGGCTCACCAGCCGCCGGCCCGCTACCCCGGCCGGTGCACGCCGGGTACGCGCTCGGCTCCCTGGCCACCGGCGCGTTCGGCACAGTGCCCGGGCTGCTGCTGCTGCCGTACCTGACCGACACGCTGGGTGTGGCCGCCGGGGTGGCCGCCCTGCTGGTGCTGCTGCCCAAGGCATGGGACGTGCTGGTCAACCCCGTCGCCGGCCGGATCTCCGACCGCACCCGGTCACGCTGGGGTGCCCGCCGCCCGTACCTGCTCATCGCCGGTCTCGCGCTCGCCGTGCTCTTCGCGGCCATCTTCGCCGCGCCCTTCGACGGTGGTCCCGCGGCGGCGGCGTACGTGGCGTTCGCCTTCCTGGCCACCGCCACCGCGTTCGCCTTCTTCCAGGTGCCGTACGTGGCGATGCCGGCCGAGCTGACCGACGACTACACCGAGCGCACCCGGTTGATGACCTGGCGGATCGCCGTGCTGGCGCTGGCCATCCTGGTCTCCGGCGCGGTCGCCCCGCTGGTGGTGACCGCCGGCGGCGACGGGGTGCCCGGGCACCGGTGGATGGGGTTGTTCGTGGCGGTGCTGATCGCCCTCGGCGCCGTCGGCGCGTTCCTCGGCACCCGGTCCGCGCCGACCGGCACGGTGGGCGGCAGCGAGCCGACACTGCGCGCCCAGCTCGCCGTCGCCGGTGCCAACCGGCCGTTCCGGGCGCTGCTGATCTGCTTCGTGGTGCAGTCCGCCGGGGTGGCGACCATCCTGGCCGGGGTCAACTACTTCGCCGGGCAGATCCTGCGCGACGAGCAGAGCGGCCCGACGTTGCTCTTCGTCTGCTTCGTCGGACCGGCGCTGCTGGTGATGCCGGTCTGGACCCGGGTCGGCGCCTGGCTGGGCAAGCGGGCCGCCCTGGCCGCCGCCGCGCTGATCCTCGCCGCCGGTGCGCTCGCCCTGGTCGCCGCGCCGGTGCTGCCGGCGGTCGCGGTCTACCTGCTGGTCGCGGTGATCGGCGTCGGGTACGCCGGGCAGCAGGTGTTCGCACTGGCCATGCTGCCGGACTGCATCGCGTACGACACCGCGCGCACCGGCCGGCGGCAGGCGGGTGTGTTCACCGGCCTCTGGACCGCAGGGGAGACCTTCGGTCTGGCCCTCGGCCCGGGCATCTACGGTCTGGTGCTCCAGCTGTCCGGCTACGTCTCCTCCGACACCGGCACCGCCGCCGCGCAGTCCGACCTGGCCCGCCTGGGCGTCCTGCTCGGCTTCACCGTCCTACCGGCCCTCCTGGTGGGCCCGCCGATCCTCCTGCTGCGCCGCTACACCCTCACCCCCGCCGTCCTGGCCGCCGCCGCCCACCACCACCGCGTCGATCATGGCGTTGTGGTGGGGGACGAGAGCCGCTGACAACCACAAGAAGGGCACCACGAGTCCATGATCGACGAGAACGGGGTTGCGGCGGAGGCCGTGCTCGCGGAAATTCGCGCGCTTCGGGCGATGGACCGGCCTACGCACGGCGGGCGGCTGTTCGCGTACGTGTACGACCCGGCGGTGCCGGGGCTGGACGAGCTGGCGGCCGCCGCGCACCGCGAGAGCGCCCACGTCAACGGGTTGGACCCGACAGCGTTCCCGTCCCTGCTGGCCATGGAGAACGCGCTGGTCGCCGCAGCCGGCCGGGTGCTCGGCGGTGGGCCGGGCACGACCGCCCCGGACGTCGTCGGCAGCGTCACCAGCGGCGGTACCGAGTCGCTGATCCTCGCGGTCAAGGCGGCCCGGGACGCCCACCCGGAGCAGGCCGCACCCCGGATCGTGGTGCCGGCGAGCGCGCACGCGGCGTTCGCCAAGGCGGCGCACTACCTGCGGGTGGCGCTCGACGTTGTGCCGGTCTCCCCGGACACGCTGCGCCCCGACCCGGCCGCGATGGCCGCGGCGATCCGCCCGGAGACGGTGCTGGTGGCCTGCTCCGCGCCGTCGTACGCGCACGGCGTGGTGGACCCGGTCGAGGAGATCGCCGCCGCAGCGGCCCGCGCCGGGGTGCGCTGCCACGTGGACGCCTGCTTCGGCGGCTGGACCCTGCCGTACCTGCGCCGTCTCGGTGAGCCGGTGCCGCCGTTCGACTTCGCGGTACCCGGCGTCACCTCCATCTCGGTGGACCTGCACAAGTACGCGTACGCCCCGAAGGGGGTGTCGGTGCTGCTGCACCGCGATGCCTCACTGCGCGCCCCGCAGTACTTCGCGTACGCGGACTGGCCCGGCTACACGATGATCAATCCGGTGATCGCGTCCACCCGCTCGGGCGGGCCGATCGCCGCCGCGTACGCGACCCTGCGGCACCTCGGCGACGCCGGTTATCTGGCGTTGGCCGAGCGCACCCGGGACGCGGTGGCCGGGCTGGCCGCCGCCGTGCGTGGCGTCGACGGGCTGCGGCTGATGGCCGAGCCGGAGTCGACAGTGGTCTGCTTCACCGCCACCGAGGGCGGCCCGGACCTGTTCGTCCTGGTCGACGAGCTGACGGCGCGCGGCTGGCACACCCAGCCCCAGCTGTCGTACGCCGGTCTGCCGGCCAGCGTGCACCTCACGGTGACCGCCGCGGTCGCGCCCCGGGTGCCCGAGTTCGGGCCGGACCTGAGCGAGGCGGTGGCGGCGGCGCGGGCGGCCGGACCGGTCGCGCTGCCCGCGGAACTGGCCGCCCTGGCCGGCGCCCTCACCCCGGACGCGTTGACCCCGGAGCTGGTGGCGGGTCTGGCCGCCGGGCTGGGCCTGGGCGCCGGACCGGCCGCCGGTTCCGGCCCGGATGGCGCATCGAGCGCCGCGCCGCTGCCGGAGCGGATGGCGCTGGTGAACACGTTGCTCGACGCCGCGCCGCCCGCTCTGCGCGAGCGGCTGCTTGTGGAGTTCGTCGGCCTGCTGCAACGTCCGTCCTGGTGACCGGTGGGGTGGCGGCCATCCGCCACCCCGGATGGATCAGGCGCAGGCCGGTGAAGGCTCCGGCCGGTCCCGCGCCACCGGAGGACTTCCGGCGGCGGGGCCGCTCATCTGGCGGGCAGCTTGAAGTCGGTACGGGCCGTGTTGTCGTCGGACGAGCGGTCGGCCGGGAAGCTTCCGCTCACGTTGGCCCGCACGGTGAGCGCACAGCCGGTGAGGGTCCGTGCCGGCCCGCCCGGGGCGATGTTCACCGTGACGCCGATCCGGTACGACCGGGTACCGCCGGAGGGAATCGGCCCGTCGCCGGTGCAGAACATCGTCTTGAGGTCGTCAGTCTGGCCCTGATTGAAGCAGCCACCGATGTTCGTGCCATTCAGGTCGATCGTCGCCTCGACGGGCAGCACCACGATCAGATCGCCAGCGTCGTATGCCCTGGTGCCGGCGTTGCCCATCGTGATGGTGAGTGATCCGGTGTAGCCGGCGTCGGACGGCCGCAGGGTGAGGGTGCGGGGGGCGCTGATCGACAGGTCGATGTACCGAGTCGAGGTCGGCGCGCGGGTGGGGCGGGAGCTGGTCGAGCCGGTCGCCGTGGGGGTGGGGGACGGCGTCGCACTCGGCGTTGCCGAACGGCTCGGCGGGCGCGTCGACGATTCGCTGGGTGTGGCGCCCGACGGGCTGGTCGGCAGGACCGAAGGGAGATCGGTAGCTGGCGGGCTGGCGATGACACCGGTGGGGGGTGGAGCGGCCAAGGGCCGGACCAGGCTCACCCCGCCGATTGCGGCGGCGACCACCGCAGCGGCGACCCCCGGGATCACAGCCCGGTTCCGAAGCCGGCGGTACGCCCGTCGACGCGGCACGTCCGGATCGGGCTCGGCGACCTGCCGGAGGCTGACGGTGTTCAGCTCGCCGAAGGCGGCCGACAACCGATCCGCTCGCTCGTTGCGCTGTTCCATCTAGTCCGCCCTCCTTTCGGTCGGGTTGTCGACCGTCGCGCGTTCGCGGTCGATCGGCTCGGGTTCGTGCTCAGCCAGGCAGTCGGCCAGTGTTGCCCGGGCTCGGTGGAGCCAGGACTTGACCGTGCCGGGGGCCACCTCGCAGTCCTCGGCGATCTCACCGACGGTCAGCCCGGCCAGGTAGTGCAGGACCACCGCACGCCGATGGTTGACCGGCAGGGTGGCCAGGGCGGCGGCGAGCACCACCCGGTCCGGACCGGGCCCGTTCACCACCTCCACCCGCTGCCGAAGGCTGAACAGCCGGGCGGTGCGCAGGCGGTGCCATCGGTTGATCGCGATGTTCCAGGCGACCCGGCGGACCCAGGCCACCGGATCGTCGTACCGGGAGATCCGGTGCCAACGGGGCCAGGCCCGACTGAACGCCTCCTGCACCAGGTCCTGCGCTTCGCTCATGTCGCCGACGAACGCGAAAAGCTGGACCACCAGCGGCTGGAAGTGTCGTCGGTAGACCTCGTCGAAGGCGGGGCCGTCGTCGTGCGCGGCCATCCCGCTCACCTCGATGTGCAGACGGGCGGGGGGCGGCGCGCGGATCCGGTGAGGTGGGCGTACGCGGCCGCCGGTACTCCGGCGGCCGCGCCCCAACCGATGACATCTCCGTCAGCCGGCGGTGACGTCGAAGCTGGCGGTGTTGTCGGCCTCGTCGATGTCGGTCAGCACATCGCCCCAGCCGAAGGTGGCGTTCAGCAGCACCGAGCCAGTGCCGAGGGCTCCGGGGGACACCTCGGCGGGCGCCCGGATCAACAGGGAAACCTCTCGTTCCTCGCCCGGCATGAACACGCCGCCGGCCACCAGGCAACTCGCCGTGCAGGCCTCGATGGGCTCGATGCCGACGATCTCGACCCCGCTGGGTAGCGTCGGCGTGAGCCAGTACCCGTCGTGCGGCGCGTCACCGGCGACCCGGATGGTCACCGGCACCCGGCCGAGCCAGCTCCCGTCTTCCTGACGCGTCAGGGCGGCGGGGCCGGCGGCAACCGCCGCGTCGGTGCTCGTGTCCCGTACGTACGATCGAGGGGCGCGCAGCGAGCCGGTTGTCGCGCGGAACAGCGCGGCGAAGGTGGCCGTGTCGTTCTTCGGGTTCCGGTCCCCGGTCGTGACGCCGATCTGCCCACCAGGGGTGATCATCGGGTACGTCCGGGTGGTGGTGAACACCTGGAAGTCGACGGTGAACCTCCGCCGCTCGCCCCGTTGCAGCGGGCCACCAGGGACCTGGCAGTAGATCGTCCGGGCTGGCTGGGCCACGCCGTAGGAGCAGGGGTCTGCCGGGTCCAGTCCGGCGAAGGCGCCAGGGACCGGCTCGGTGATCGTCAGGTCGAGGTAGGACGCCTCGGGGCCGCGATAGGTGACGGTCACCGGAAGGCTGCCCGCGTACCCCCGGTCGGTCGGCTCGAGCACCAGCCGCCCGACGGAGATCGCCGTGTCGCGTGGGGCGGCGACGGCCGTCCCGGGCAGACCGGTCAGCGCAACCGCCGCGCCCAGGGCGCCGGCCACCAGTCTGCGGGTCATGGTTCTGGTCATCTTCGTTGCTCCGTTCCCCGTCGTGCCGCCCTCCGTTCACCCGGGTGGCGGTGATGCGAGCAAGACACCTGAAGCGACCCACGACGGTTGCGGGGGGAGCCAACCGCCGAGTTGTCAGAAGCGCGACAGTTCATCGCCACCAGCGTGCGTTCGTCGGCCTGCTGCGACGCCCGTCCTGGTGACCGGTGGGGTGGCGGCCACGCCGCCACCCCACCGACCCCTCACCGGTACGCGATCGTGTCCTCGTTGTTCCCGAGGTCAGGGTCGATCAGGTAGTGCCCACCGGGCCCGGAGGCCATGCCGCGCACCGTCGCCGTGCCCGGTGTCAGCTCGGCGCCCGGGGGCAGCCGCACGCCGAGGTCCACCGTCAGCTCGCCGTTCGCCTCGATCGGACCGAGTCGGCAGCGCAGCGGGGAGCGGTACTTCCCGACGTCCGGCCCGCAACCGGACCAGGCGGGGCCGTCCGGCGTGAGGGAGGCCGGCAGTTCCAGTTCGAGGGAGACCTCGTCGACGTGCCGGTCCCCGACGGCGCGGACCCGCACCTGGACCGCGCCGACCCGGGAACCGTCGGCGGGGTCGTCGGCCAGGACGAGATCCTTCGCGGTCACCGCCAGGTTCGTGGAGTACGGGTTCGGGCCGAACGAGGTGGGGCCCTCGACCTGCGAGAACCGCTCGCCCGTCCAGCGGTACCCGCGCCACTGCCGCTGCGACCACTCGCCGGGCCACCCGCCGCCCGGGGGCAGGTCGGCCACCTCCACCCGGACGATGCCGTCGGAGCGCCCGTCCAGCGCTGTCAACCACTGCGGCTTCTCGAGGGCGGTGGCCACCACCCGGCCGATTGTGACGATCCTGCCCGCCTCATCCCGGTCGAACGCGACGACCTGCTGCGGTCCACGGGTGCCGAACGAGCACTGCAGCATGGCCACCGTCTCGGTCGCGCCGTCGCCGTCGACGTCGGCGTAATCGATCGCCTCGAGGGCGTTCGTCCCCTCCTTGGCGGTGGCCGGGTCGCCGGACAACCGGGCGCCGCTGACCGGGCAGCCGGCTGGTCCCGGTCGCCAGGCCGGCAGGTCCACCCGTGCGGCGAGCAGTTGGGCGCGGCTGATCCGCCCATCCGGAGCGATGACCCGCGTGGGGCTGGCGGTGGTCACCGAGGGTGCCGCGGTGGGGCTCGGCGAGCCGTTCGGCGTGGGACTCGCGGTCAGGCCGGGGGTGGGATCCACCGGTCCCGGTGGCTGATCGGGGCGATCCAGGGCCGCGTACCCGACCGCCGGGCCGCCCAGCAGCGCGATCGCCACCGATGCGGCCGTGGCGCGGTGACGCCGCCGGCGGCGGCGAACCGTCCGCCGGACCTCCGCGGGCCCCGGCACCTCGATCTCGGCCAGCAGCACGTTGCGGTACCGGTTGAACTCCCCGGCGAGGTCGACGTTCTCCAGCTCAGGCATTTTCCGCCCCCTCCGTGGTGTCGCGCAGATACCCGGCGAGCGTCGTCCGGCTCCGGTGCAGCCAGGATTTGACGGTGCCCTCGGCGACCCGTTCCTGGGCCGCGATCTCGGCCACCGTCAGGTCGGCGAGATAGTGCAGCACCACGGCCCGGCGCTGGCGTGGCGGCAGCTTCGCCAGCGCGGCGTCGAGCGCCACCCGGTCCGGCGTCGGTCCCGCGACGTGCGTCTCCCGCTGCCGCAGCAGGTAGGCCTGCGCGGTACGCAGCCGTCGCCACCGGTTGTGGCCGAGGTTCCAGGCCACCCTGCGGACCCAGGCCAGCGGGTCGTCGTAGCCGGCCAACCGGTTCCACTGCGCGAACGCCTTGCAGAATGCCTCCTGAACCAGGTCCTGCGCGTGGCCGCGGTCCCCGGTGTAGGCGGTGAGCTGGACCACGAGGCCCCGATAGTGGGCGTGGTAGAAGTCGTCGAAGCTCATCTCGGCCCGACCGGGCGCGGTGTCCTGAAGGCGGTCCGGTGGAGGTTCACCCGCCCGAACGTCTCTCGTCACGCTCACTCGCTCTCCCCCGTCGTGTACCGGCATCGGGCATCCCGACAGATGTGACACACCGCGCCGCCGGGGAAGGTTGCGACTGCCGGAAAGCCGACTGTGCCACGGCTCGCATCGATTGGGGCGGATCCGCACCCCGACGTGTCGGGGCCGGACGCTGGCCTGCGCCGAGCGGCCACCCGGCCGCGTCCGGCCGCTGTGGTTGACTGTCTGACGGGGGACAGGAAGGGGACGCTCGTGCAGCTGCCGGCAGTGCTCGGCGAGCCGATCCGGTTCGTGCTGAACTGGGGCCGCCGCTACTCGCTCTGGGTCTTCAACTTCGGCCTGGCCTGCTGCGCGATCGAGTTCATCGCCACCAGCATGGGTCGGCACGACTTCATCCGGCTCGGCGTGATCCCGTTCGCCCACGGCCCCCGGCAGGCAGACCTGATGGTGGTCTCCGGCACGGTGACCGACAAGATGGCCCCGGCGATCAAGCGGCTCTACGACCAGATGCCGGAGCCGAAGTACGTCATCTCGTTCGGCGCCTGCTCCAACTGTGGTGGCCCGTACTGGGACTCGTACTCGGTGACCAAGGGCGTCGACCAGATCATCCCTGTCGACGTCTACGTGCCCGGCTGCCCGCCCCGGCCGGAGGCGCTGCTGCACGGCATCCTGCGCCTCCAGGAGAAGATCGCCGCCGAGCAGTCCGGCCTCGGTGGGGTGTCCCGGCCGGATCTGCTCGCCGCGCCGGTGGACGCTTCGCCCCGCGACGGCGCCGCCCCGCGCTCCGTCGACTCGCTCACCGCCCCGCCGGTCCGCCCACCCGCCGCCGGCTGACGTCCACGCCCGCATCGGCCCGTCGGCCGAGCGGACCAGTCGGTCGTCTGACGCCCCGGGTGGTCCGGGCGAGCTAGCCTGCGCACCATGAGCAACTCCGTGGACCAGCGGTCAGCCCACATCGTCGCCGTGCTGACCGAGGAGTTCGGCGCGTCCATGGCGATCGACCCGGCCGCCTTCCGCCGCAAGTTCCGCAAGATGGCCGCGTCACCCTTCGCCTTCTACCGGGGCAGCGCCGCCCTGTTCTACGCCGACCAGCGCGGCGACTTCGCCGACGACCGGTTCCTGGACGAGCGGACCAGCCGGGTGTGGATCCACGGCGACCTGCACGCGGAGAACTTCGGCACCTACATGAACGCGTCCGGGCAGTTGGTGTTCAACGTCAACGACTTCGACGAGGCGTACGTCGGGCCGTTCACCTGGGACCTGCGACGGTTCGCGGCCAGCGTCGCGCTGCTCGGCTACAGCAAGGCGCTCTCCGACACGGTGATCGGCGAGCTGGTGGCCGGCTTCGCCGGGTCGTACCTGACCGAGTTGCGGGCGATCGCCGCTGGCGGGGACGACGCCATCGGATCGATCACCCTGGACAACGCGGACGGGGTGCTGCGCCGGGTGCTCCAGCAGGCCCGGCTCAACACCCGGGTCGACCTGCTCGCCGAGCAGACCACCGTCGACAACTACGAGCGGCGCTTCTCGGTCGGCGACGGGGTCTTCGAGGTCGACGGGGACACCCGCGAGAAGGTGCTCGCCGCCTTCGAGGAGTACCTGGGCACGCTGCCCGCCGCCTCGGCCCGGCTGCGTCCGGTGGCGGCGCGGATCAAGGACGTGGTGCTGCGCAAGGGGGTGGGCATCGGCTCGGCCGGGCTGCCGTCGTACAACCTGCTGCTGGAGGGCCACACCCAGGCACTGGAGAACGACGTCGTCATCTACATGAAGCAGGCGCAGGTGCCGGCGGTGGCCCGGTACGTGTCCGACGAGTCGGTGCGCGGCTACTTCCAGCACCAGGGTCACCGGACCGCCGAGTCGCAGCGGGCGTTGCAGGCGCACGCCGACCCGTGGCTCGGCTTCACCGAGCTGGACGGGGCCGGCCAGTTGGTCGCCGAGGTCTCGCCGTACGCCGCCGACCTGGACTGGTCCGACGTCAACGAGCCGGAGGAGCTGACCGGGGTGCTCGCCGACCTCGGCCGGGCGGTGGCGCGGATGCACTCGGTCGCCGACGACGAGTCCAGCCACGACCTGGTGGACTACTCCACCGAGGAGGCGATCGTGGCCGCCGTGGAGACCGACGAGCGGGGCTTCGTCACCCACCTGGTGAAGTTCGCGCACGCGTACGGGCTGCGCGCCCGGCAGGACCACCAACTCTTCGTGGACCTGTTCCGCAACGGCCGGCTACCCGGCATCTGACCGGCCCGCCCACCGCTCAGACCCCGAACTCCAGCACCACCTTGATGTCGTCCGGCTCGGGCGTGTACGCCTCGGCGTACCGCTCGACCTGCACGCGCCGGGTGAGCAGCGACTCCAACCAGGGCTGCTCGGCGCGGCTGAGCGCCTGAGCGGCCATGCTCCAGTGCCGCCGGTTGGCGTTCACCGAGCCGAAGACCACGTTGTTCTCCAGCACCAGCGCCCGGTTGAGCGCGCCGGCGTCGAAGTCGATGGTCCGGCCGCCGCTGGACACCCCGGCCAGGCAGACGATCCCGGTCTGGCCCGCCTTGCACATCACGTCGATGACCACGCTCGGGGCGCCGGTGCACTCGACCACCACGTCCGGCTCGAAGGGCAGGTCGTTGACCGGCACCGTGTGGTACGTGGCGCCCAGCGCGGCGACCAGCTCCGGCTTCGGCCCCGAGGTCGCCCGGTCCAGCACGTGCACGGTGAGCCCGCGCTGGGTGGCGAGCAGCGCGGCCAGCAGCCCGATCGGCCCCGCCCCGGTCACCAGGACCGTCTGCGGCTCCCACTCGGCCCGGTGCCCGATCCGCTCGATGTGGTCCCACGCCTTGGCCACCACGCTGGTCGGCTCGAGCAGCACGCCGACCCGGGCCAGCGCCGGGTCGAGCCGGACCGCGAAGCGTGGCTCGATCCGCCAACGGTCGCGGGCGAACCCCGGCAGCGCCTTGATGCCGTGCTCGGTGAACTGTCCGTTGCGGCACATGTCCCACTCGCCGGCAGCGCAGTTGGGGCAGGGCACCGGATCGGGGTGTCGGACGATCCCGGCCACCAGGTCACCGGGTTGAAAGGCGCCACTCGGGTCTTCCAGCACCCGGCCCAACGACTCGTGCCCGATGATCAGGCGGTCCGAGCCGGGCGGCGCCTCGCCGTACTGCCCATCGAGGATCTCGTGGTCGGTGCCGCAGATCCCCACCGCCAGCGCCTGGACCAGGACGGCGCCCTCCCCGGGCGCCGGCTCGGGTTGATCCTCGACGAGGCTCAGCGAGTTGGCGACTCCGGGTTTCACAGTGACAGCGCGCACGCCCTCATCTTTCCCCGCCCGGCACCGGGTCGTCCCCCAAAGCCGGCAGATCGTCGGGCACCTCGGCTCCACCTCGGCCCGGACGGTGACTTCCACACAGGCCCTAGGATCAGCGGCATGACTCCCGAAGAGGTCGGCGCTCGGCTGGTCGCGCTGCTCGCGCCGGTCGAGGCGACCCCGTCGGTCTCCGGCGGGCAGCGGTACGCCCGGGCCACCGTCGACGTTCCGCCGGCGAACTGGCCGGACGCGCTGCGCGCCGCCCGCGACGACACCGAGCTGGCCTGCGACTTCTTCGACTGGCTTTCCGCCGTGGACGAGCTGGCCGAGGGCTTCGACGTGGTGGCGCACCTCTGGTCGACCCGGCTGCGGCACGGCGTGCTGCTGCGCACCCGGCTGCCGCGGGGCGAGGCCACGGTGGCTTCGGTGGTCGACGTCTATCCGGGCGCCGCGTGGCACGAGCGGGAGACGCACGAGATGTTCGGCATCGGCTTCGCCGGCCACGGGGAACTGCGACCGCTGCTGCTGCCGCCGGAGTTCGAGGGCCATCCGCTGCGCAAGGAATTCGTGCTCGCCTCCCGGGTGGCCAAGCCCTGGCCCGGTGCGAAGGAACCGGGCGAGTCCGAGGCCGGCGGTGGCCGCCGACCGATCCGGCCGCCGGGCGTGCCCGCTCCGGGCGAGTGGGGCACCACACCCACCCCGGCCGGAGCCGGCGGGGCGGGGGAGGGCCCGCGCGGCGGCACCCCGGCCAGACCGGCGGGTGAGCGGCCGGCGCGGCCCGCCCCGGGGGCCCGTCCGGCGCGTACTCCCCGGCCGGCCGGCACCGCCGACGGCCCGGCCGTGCCGGACCAGCCCGCGCCCGGCGCGAGCCCGGGCGGCCCGGTCGCGGACCCGCCGGCGCGCGGCGAACGGACCGACGACGACGGGGGTACGGCCTGATGCCGCTCTGGGTGGAGCTGGTGCTGCGGGTGGGCGGCGTGCTTGTCGCGTTCCTGACCCTGCCGTTGCTGGTGGGGCAGGCCGAACACAAGGTGATGGCGCACATGCAGGGCCGGCTCGGCCCGATGTACGCGGGCGGCTTCCACGGCTGGGCGCAGCTCGTGGCCGACGGGGTCAAGTTCGTGCAGAAGGAGGACATCACGCCGCGCGAGGCGGACCGGACCGTGTTCCGGCTGGCGCCGGCGGTGGCCCTGGTGCCCTACCTGCTGGTGCTGCTGGTCATCCCGCTCGGCCCGAACGACCTGGTCGGGCAACCGTTGGACATCGGCCTCTTCTTCGTGCTGGCAGTGGTCGGCGTCGGGGTGGTGGCGGTGCTGATGTCGGCGTGGGCGTCGGCCAACAAGTACAGCCTGCTGGGCGGATTGCGCGGGGCGGCCCAGCTGCTCGGTTACGAGCTGCCGCTGGTGCTGGCCGCCGCGTCGGTGGCGATGGCGGCCGGCACGCTCAGCCTGTCGGGCATCGTCGAGGCGTGGCAGCCGTGGTGGCTGATCTGGCAGGCGCCCGCGATGATCATCTTTTTCGTCGCCGGGCTGGCCGAGATCCGGCGGCCACCGTTCGACATGCCGGTGGCCGACTCGGAGCTGGTCTTCGGCTACATGACCGAATACACCGGCCTGCGGTTCGCGTTCTTCCTGCTTGCCGAGTACGTCGGCATCGTGGTGATCGCCGCGCTGACCACTGTGCTGTTCCTCGGCGGTTGGCAGGGCCCGTTCGCCGACGACCAGCTCGGCTGGCTCTGGACGCTACTCAAGATCTTCGCGGTGTCCTTCGTGATCATCTGGCTCCGGGTGTCCTACCCCCGCCTCCGCGAGGACCAGCTCCAGCGGCTCTGCTGGCTGGTGCTGGTGCCGGCCTCCCTCGCGCAGCTGGTCCTCACCGCGGCAGTCCGCATCGCCCTCTGACCCGTCCGCCGGTCAGCGCAGCGGAGTGTGTGCGGGGTTGACTGGCTCGGTCGGCGGTGGGGGCGGGGTGCCGTCGCCGAAGGGGCGGCCACCCAGCGCTTCCCGACCGTGTGGGGTGAGCCAGTTGGACAGGTCGGGGCCGAGGGGGACGATCCCGGTCGGGTTGATGTCGCGGTGCACCTCGTAGTAGTGCCGCTTGATGTGGTCGAAGTCGATGGTGTCGCCGAAACCGGGAGTCTGGAACAGGTCCCGGGCGTACGCCCAGAGCACCGGCATCTCGCTGAGCTTCTGCCGGTTGCACTTGAAGTGGCCGTGGTAGACCGGGTCGAAGCGGACCAGCGTGGTGAAGAGCCGCACGTCGGCCTCGGTGATGGTGTCGCCGACCAGGTAGCGCTGGTCGGCCAGCCGCCCGGACAACCAGTCCAGCCGGTCGAACAGCCGGTGGTACGCCTTGTCGTACGCCTCCTGGCTGCCGGCGAAGCCGCACCGGTAGACGCCGTTGTTGACGTCCCGGAACACCACGTCGTTGACCTCGTCGATCTGCGCCCGCAGGTGCTCGGGGTAGAGCTGCGGTGCGCCCTCGCGGTGGTACGCGCCCCACTGCGTGGACAGGTCGAGGCTCATCTGCGCGTAGTCGTTGGTCACCACCTGCCCGGTCGGCACGTCCACGATCGCCGGCACGGTGATGCCACGCTCGTAGCCGGGGAAGCGCTTGAAGTACGCCTCCTGGATGCGCTCGATGCCGAGCACCGGGTCCCGCCCACCGGGGTCCAGGTCGAAGGTCCAGCTGCGGGCGTCGTGGGTGGGGCCGGCCACCGCCATCGAGATGGCGTCCTCCAGCCCGAGCAGCCGCCGCACGATGATCAGGCGGTTGGCCCACGGGCAGGCACGGCTGACCGCGAGCCGGTACCGGCCGGGCTCCACCGGGTACCCGTCCCGCCCGTTCGCCGTGATCCGGGTGGCGATGTACCGCTGGTCCCGGGTGAACTCACCGCCCGGCTCGACGTACTTCCCGCCTGCTGCCTCGCCCACGTCGCCCTCCCGATGCGGTCAGTGTCTCTTCCCTCATCCTTACCGATCTCCGGCTCACCCATGCGCCCTGGGCGCGGATACCCTGCCGGGATGACGGATGTGGAGGCGGCGGCCCGACGTTTCATCGCCGACGTGTGGAACGCGCGCCGCGAGGAGTCCGCGTACGAGTTGATCGCCCAGGAGTGCCCGGGGCTGGGCGGCACCGGACCGGAGGCGACGCTGGCCTGGCACCGGGAGCGGCGGGCGGCCTTCCCGGATCTGCGCTACAAGATCGTGGACGTGGTGGCCGGAGGCGAGCGGGTGGCGGTGCACTGGCGGGCGGCCGGCACGCACGTCGGACAGTTCGGGCCGGTGCCGCCGACCGGGCAGGTGGTCAGCTACTCCGGGGCCACCTTCCTGCGTTTCGACGCGGAGGGTCGGATCGTCGAGGTGTGGAGCTGCAACGAGCTGTTCCAGCTGCTTCAGCAACTCGGCGTCGAGATGCTCCCACCGACCGTCGTCAGCGGGCCCGGGGCGTGATCCGCTCCAGCGGGATGTCCATCTCCCACGGCTCCGGCACGAGAATGCCGTCAGTGAGTCGAGCCTGCTCGACGTAGACCTGCTTCGTCGCGTCGAGCTTGTGGGTGTGTACGACGATGCCGGCCTCGGTCTCTATCCGCCAGAGGTAGGGGATGTCCGCCTCGGCGTAGAGGGCTGGCTTGAGTACCCGATCGATGCTGCGGGACCCTTCCGAGACGATCTCAACCACCAGAAGAACCTGGTCCGGTAGATAGTGCGACGGATTCCGCTCTGCGGCGTCGAGGTAGGTGACCAGCAGATCAGGGATGAAGGAACGCTTCCGCGAGATGCGTACCTCGACACCCTGGGTGACGTCGAGGTCGCGTGGGCAGCTCTCCAGCAGGGCCGAGCCCAGCAGGAGCGCGATGGACTGATGGAGTCGCGTGGGGGAGGGCGACATGAGCAGGTTTCCGTCCAGGATCTCGGGGCGAGGACGGCCGTCGTTGGGCAGGGCGTCCAAGGCGTCGGTCGTCCACTCGCCCGGCGACGGAACGTCGTCGTGCAGCGCGGCGGTCATCGACGGGTCCTTTCCGGTGCGTTCGTTCTCCCCGCGACCACGGTACCGCCGCAGACCCACGGGTGGTGGTCGCGCGCGCCGGGGCCACAGGGCAGGATGGTCGACATGAGCGACCCCAGCGAGCACGGCGGCGCGGCCGGCGGCACCGAGAGCGGCCTCCCGGGCGCGGGTCTGGTGAAGGGGCTGGCGGTCACCCTCAAGACGATGACCAGCCGCTCGACCACCCAGCAGTACCCGGACGTCGCCCCCGAGCTGCCGCCCCGCTCGCGCGGCGTGATCGCGCTGTCCGAGGAGAACTGCACGGTCTGCATGCTGTGCGCCCGCGAGTGTCCGGACTGGTGCATCTACATCGACTCGCACAAGGAGGAGGTGGCGGTGCCCGGCGCCGCCCGCCCCCGCCAGCGCAACGTGCTCGACAAGTTCGACATCGACTTCTCGCTCTGCATGTACTGCGGCATCTGCATCGAGGTCTGCCCGTTCGACGCGCTCTACTGGTCGCCCGAGTTCGAGTACG
Source organism: Micromonospora coriariae (assembly GCF_900091455.1). NCBI lineage: Bacteria > Bacillati > Actinomycetota > Actinomycetes > Micromonosporales > Micromonosporaceae > Micromonospora > Micromonospora coriariae. The sequence goes on from NZ_LT607412.1 coordinate 3,390,753, forward strand.
CCGAGTACGACATCAAGGACCTGCTGCACGACAAGGACCACCTGGGCCAGTGGATGGCCACAGTTCCGCCGCCGCCGGCGCACGACCCGAACGGCGAGCCGGCCAAGGAGGAGACCGCGGCCGCGCGCAAGGCGGCCGCCGCACGTCCGGCCCCGCCGGCGGTACGCCCCGAGCCCGGCGCCGACCCGGGTGCCGCGTCGTGACCGCGCGACAGTCGGCGCTCCCGGCCGGGAGGGCGGCCCGGTGACCGGCGCGGACCTGCTGCTGCTCGCCCTCGGCGCGGTGGCTGTCGGTGCTGGCGTGCTGGTGGTGACCACGAAGCACCTGGTCCGGGCGGGGCTCTACCTGGTGGTCTGCCTGGGCGCGCTGGCCGGCGACTATCTCGTGCTCAGCGCCGAGCTGGTGGCCTGGGTGCAGGTGCTGATCTACGTGGGCGCGGTGGTGGTGCTGCTGCTGTTCGCGGTGATGCTGACCCGGGCGCCGATCGGCGCCTCCGACGACCTGGACCGGCCCGGCTGGCCGGCCGCGCTGATCGGCGGCGGCGCCGGGCTGGGGCTGACCGTCCTGCTGGTCGACGCCTACCGCTGGAGCACGGTGGCGCTGCCCGACGCGGGCACCGCCGAGCGGTTGGGGGAGCAGATCTTCGCCTCGTGGGTGCTGCCGTTCGAGGTGCTCTCCGTACTGCTGCTGTCGGCGCTGGTGGGCGCGGTGGTGCTGTCCCGGCCGGACATCGGCCGGTCCGGTGCGGGAGTGGACGGCACAGCGGCGCCGGACGGGGTGGACGTGACTTCCGGGGGGCGCCGGTGAGACCTGTCATCCCGTACGTCACCGCCGCGTTGCTGTTCGGCCTCGGCGTCTACGGCGTGCTGCGCCGGCGTAACGCGGTGCTGGTGCTGATGGCTGTGGAGTTGATGCTCAACGCGGTGAACCTGATCCTGGTCACCGCGGACACCACCGCCCGATCCGCGCTGCCGCACTCCGGTCAGGTCTTCGCGCTCTTCGTCATCGTCCTCGCCGCCGCCGAGATCGGCGTGGGGTTGGCGATCGTCCTTCAGCTCTACCGGCTGCGCGCCAGCGTGGCGGTGGACGAGGTGCCGTTGACCGAACCCACCGAGTCGCCGCGGACCGCCGGTACGCCGGAGCCAGCCGCCGCCGGCACCGCCGGCCGGGACACGGAGGCGGGCCGGTGACCGGGATGCTGGGCGCTCTGCTGCCCGCCGTACCGCTGGTCGCCGGGCTCCTCGGCCTGCTGCTGCCGCCGGCCCCGCGTCACCCGAGCACAGGTGTGGGCGGCGACGACCGGGCCCGGCGGGTGGCCGTCGCGCTCGGGGTGACCGGCGCGGCCGGCGCGCTCGCGCTGGCCGTCGCACTCCTGGTCACGGTCGACCGGCCCCGGGAGACGTCGACCACCTGGGTCGACCTCGGTGGGCTGACGGTGACCCTCGGCGTGCGGCTGGACGGCGCCGCCGCGCTGGTCGCTGTGGCGGTCGCCGCGGTCGCCCTGGCCGTGCAGGTCTACTCGATCGGCTACCTGCGGCGGGGCCCACACGACGACGTCGACGTCGACCACCGCTACCCGCCGTACGCCGCGCAGATCAGTCTCTTCACCGCCGCGATGCTGCTGGTGGTGGTCGCCGGCGACCTGATCATGCTGCTGGTCGGCTGGGAGGTGATGGGCCTCTGCTCGTACCTGCTCATCGCCCATGACCGCCGGCTGCCCGGTGCGCCCGCCGCCGCGATGAAGGCGTTCCTGGTGACCCGGGTCGGCGACGTCGGGTTCCTGCTCGGCATCGCGCTACTGGGCGTGTCGACGGGCAGTTTCCGGATCGCCGACGTGCTCGCCCACGACCACTCCACCGCGACCCTGACCGCGGCCGGTCTGCTGCTGCTGGCCGGGGTGGCCGGCAAGAGCGCGCAGTTCCCGCTGCACACCTGGCTGCCGGATGCGATGGCCGGCCCGACGCCGATCTCGGCGCTGATCCACGCCGCGACGATGGTGGCCGCCGGGGTGTACGCGGTGACCCGCCTCTATCCGCTGTTCACGGCCGCGCCGGTGACGCTGACCGTGCTCGGGGTGATCGGGTCGATCACCCTGCTGCTCGGCGCGCTCGCCGCCACCGCGCAGGACGACATCAAGCGTGTGCTGGCCTGGTCGACGGTGTCCCAACTGGGCTACATGACCGGCGCGCTGGCGGTCGGCTCACCGTCGGCGGCGCTGTTCCACCTGTTGACCCATGCCGCGTTCAAGGCGCTGCTGTTCCTCGCCGCCGGCGCGGTGATCCACGCGGTGGGCACCACGCTGATGTCGGAGATGGGCGGGCTGCGCCGCAGCATGCCTGTGACCTTCTGGTGCACGGTGGTGGGCCTGGGCGCGCTGGCCGGGGTGCCGCCGTTGGCCGGCTTCTGGAGCAAGGACGGCGTGCTGACGGTCGCCGAGGCTGCTGCCCGTGAGGGCACCGGCCCGGCGCCGTCCTGGGTGGGTTGGCTGGTCTGGCTGGCCGGGCTGGCCGGCGTCGCGATCACCGCCTGGTACGCCGGCCGGCTGCTGCTGCGGACCTTCTTCGGGGCTCCCCGGCTGCCGCTGCTCCGGCCGCACGATCCGCCGGCGGTGCTGCGCTGGCCGGTGCTGCTCCTGGCTGTGCCGGCCGCGCTGCTCGGCCTGGCCGGGTTCGTCGGGGCGTTCGCCGACCGGCTGCGGTTCGCGACCGTGCCGGTGGCGGGCGCGGAGGACGGCCTGGTCCACCTCGGGCCGGGGCTGCTGCTGCCGCTCGCGCTGCTGCTGGTCGGCGCGGGGCTGGTGCTGCTGGGCTGGCGCCGGGATCCGGCCGCCGACCCGGCGGCCGCGCTGGGTCCGCTGCGCCCGGTCTTCGCCCGCGCGTTCCGGCTCGACGACGTCCAGCACGCCCTGGTGGTACGCCCCGTCCGCGCGCTGGCTCGGGCCGCGCGCACCGGCGACGAGGTGGTCGTGGACGGCGCGGTCGAGGGCAGCGGCCGCGCGGCGTCCGGCCTGGGCGCCGGGCTCGCCGCCCTGCACCGGGCGGCACTGCCGCGGGCCGCCGCCGGAGTGCTGGCCGGCGCGCTGTTGATCGGGCTGGCCGCCGCGCTGATCGGAGGGTATCGGTGAGCGCGAGGAGTGAGCCGGTGTTGCGAGCCCCGCAGTCGCGAACAGAGGCGGTCCGGTGAGCGCGAGGAGTGAGCCGGTGTTGCGAGCCCCGCAGTCGCGAACAGAGGCGGTCCGGTGAGCGCGAGGAGTGAGCCGGTGTTGCGGGCCCCGCAGTCGCGAACAGAGGTCATTCGATGAGTTTCGGGCAGGTGCTGCTGGTCGCCGTCCTGGCGCTGCCGGCGCTCGGCGCGGTCGCGGTGGCGGCGACACCGCGGGACCGGGCGGCCCGGCTGGTCGGTACGGTCGCGGCGGCGTTGACCCTGCTGGCCGCGGTGCCACTGGTGCTCGGCGGCCGGAGCTGGTTCGCCTGGTCGGCCGGGGCACCGGCGGTGCGGCCCTGGCACCAGCTGGACCTGCCCTGGGTGCCCGGCCTGGATCTGCGTTTCCACCTCGGCGTCGACGGCATCTCCTGGCCGCTGGTCGTGCTGACCGCGCTGCTCACGCTGCTGTGCTGCGGGTACACGCTGTGGCGGGCGCCGGCCGGCGGCAGTGGCCGGGCGCTGGTCGCGTTGCTGCTGGTGGTCGAGGTGGGCATCCTGGGCACCTTCCTCGCCCTGGACCTGGTGCTGTTCTTCCTCTTCTTCGAGGTCGTCCTGCTGCCGATGTACGCGATCATCGCCGGCTGGGGCGGCGCGGACCGGCGTCGGGCGGCCCGCAAGTTCGCGCTCTACACCCTGCTCGGCTCGGTGCTGCTGCTGGTCGGCGTGTACGTCGTGGTCGCCGCCGCGGGCACCGCCGACGTGGTGGCGCTGACCGGTGGCGGCGGGTTGTCCCGGGGCACCCAACTCGCCGCGTTCACCCTGCTCGCGCTCGCCTTCGCGGTGAAGAGCCCACTCTGGCCGCTGCACTCCTGGTTGCCCGACGCGCACACCCAGGCACCCACGGTGGGCAGTGTCGTGCTGGCCGGGGTGCTGCTCAAGATGGGCACCTACGGCCTGATCCGGGTGGCGGTGGGGGTGGCGCCGGAGGGTGCCCGTTGGGCGGCGCCGGTGCTCGGCGTGCTGGCCGTCGCCGCGATCCTGATCGGCTCGCTGGTCTGCCTGGCCCAGGACGAGGTCAAGCGGCTGATCGCGTACTCCAGCGTCGGCCACATGGGCTTCGTGCTGCTGGGCGTCGCCACGCTGACCACCACCGGCATCCAGGCGGCGCTGATCGGCAACGTCGCGCACGGCGTGATCACCGGCCTGCTGTTCTTCCTGGCCGGCGCGTTGAAGGACCGTACCGGCACGGGCAGCCTGTCCGAGCTGTCCGGGCTGCGGGAGACCGCGCCGCGGCTGGCCGGTCTGCTCGCGTTCGCGGCTGTCGCGTCGCTCGGCCTGCCCGGTCTGGCCGGCTTCTGGGGGGAGGCGTTCGCGGTGATCGCGGCGATCCAGGTGGGCGGCCCGCTCTGGACCACCCTCGGTGTGCTGGCCGCGCTCGGCGGCGCGCTCACCGCCGCGTACTTCCTGCGGCTGCTGCGCCGCGTCACCCATGGCCGGCCGACGACCGCCGTCGGCGGGGTCGGTCCCGCCCTGGCCGGGGCCGAGCTGACCGCGTGGGCGCCGCTGGTGCTGCTCGCCCTGGCCATCGGACTGGCCCCGGCGCTGGTCCTCGGGGTCGCCGAGGCCCCGGTCGACGCCCTGGTGGGGGTGGTCTTCCCATGAACACGGTGCAGAGCGTGGACAGCACGGCGTTGCTGCCGGCCTACCTGGCGGCCGGTACGGCCGTGCTCGTGCTGGTCACCGACCTGCTGCTGGCCCGGCCGCGGGCCACGGTCGTGGTGGCCGCGCTCGGCGCGCTCGGCACCGCCGTCGGTGCCGCCCTGGTCGGGGCGGGTGGGGAGCGGCGGACGTTCTGCGTCGGCGTCGACTGCTCCTGGATCTTCGGCGGCCGGGCCGCCCTGGTCGGCGCTGTGGTGGCGCTGCTCACCCTGGGCGTGCTCGGCTTGTCCGTGCCGGCGCTGCGGGCCGGGCGGTCACCGGTGGGGGAGTACTGCTTCCTGCTCGCCTGCTCGATGACCGGCGGCGTGGTGCTCGGCGCGGCCGGTGACCTGATCACCCTGATCGTCGCCCTGGAGACGCTGACCCTGCCGCTGTACGTGCTGGTCGGCCTGCGCCGGGGGAGTCTGGCCAGCGCCGAAGCGGCGGTCACCTTCTTCGTGGTCAGTGTGGTGGCCACCACGGTCGCCCTGCTCGGCGCCGCGCTGCTGTACGCGGTGACCGGCTCGCTGCACCTGGACCGGCTGGGCACGCTGCTCGCCGAGCGGCCGGAGCTGCGGGACCTGCCGCTGACCACCGCCGCGGTGGCGCTGCTGCTGCTCGGGCTGGCCTTCAAGGTGGCGGCGGTGCCATTCCACGCCTGGGCGCCGGCAACCTACGACGGCGCACCGCTGCCGGTGGCCGCGTACCTGTCCACGGCGTCGAAGGTCGGCGGGGTGGTCGCGTTGCTCGCAGTTGTGCAGCGGGCGCTGCCGGCCGACCAGACCGGTCCGGTGCTGGCCCTGCTCGCGGTGCTCACCATGACCGTCGGCAACCTCGTCGCCCTGCGCCAGCGGCGTACCGTCCGGCTGCTCGCCTGGTCCTCGGTCGCGCAGGCCGGGTACATTCTCGCCCCGCTGGGCGCGTTGGCGCTGGCCGCCGGCCGTACGGGCGAGGCACGGGATGCCGCGTACGCGGCCGCGGTCGCGTACACCGTCTTCTTCGTGGTCCTGGAACTGGCCGCGTTCGCCGGGGTGATCGCGCTGCGCCCGACGGGTGCGGACGGCGGCACCCTGGACGACCTGCGCGGTGCGGCCCGCCGGCACCCGTGGCGGGGTGCGGCGCTCGGTCTCGCACTGGTCGGCCTGGCCGGTCTGCCGCCCGGGTTGGCCGGGTTGTTCGCGAAGGTGACCGTGGTCCGGGCGCTGCTGGACGGTGGCGCCGGGTGGCTGGCGCTGGTGGTGGCGGTGAACGCGGTGATCGGGCTGGCCTACTACCTGCGCATGACCGCCGCCCTGTGGGCGCCGACGGCGACGCCGGGCGTGGCGGTTTCCGGCGGCGCGGTGGCCGTACCTCTGGTGGGTGTGGTGGCGGCGGTGCTCGCGGTGGCCACGGTGGCCGCGGTGGTGCTGGGGGTCGCGCCGCAGTTGGTGCTCGACCTCGCCGGCCGCTGATCGCACCGGGGCAGGTCTCAGTGAACTCTCAGCGTTGAGACGGATGGTTGGCGGGTACCGGGTTGTTGCACCGGTCAGCGGATCCCGGCGATCCGTGCACCGAAGGAGAGATCGTGCACCACAACCGTCTGAAGACCGCCGCGCTGCTCGGCCTGCTCACCGCCCTGATCCTGGCGGTCGGCTACGGGTTCGGCGGCAGTGGCGGCCTGGTCATCGCCGTCCTCGTGTCTCTGGTCATGAACGGCATTTCCTACTTCTACTCCGACAAGCTCGCACTGCGCTCGATGCGGGCACAACCGGTCAGTGAGGCGGAGTTTCCCGAGCTGTACCGGATGGTGCGGGAACTGGCGGCCGAGGCCCGGCAGCCGATGCCGCGGCTCTACGTCAGCCCGACCGCGCAGCCCAACGCGTTCGCCACGGGTCGTAACCCGCAGCACGCGGCGGTCTGTGTGACCCAGGGCATCACCGAGATCCTCGACTACCGCGAGCTGCGCGGTGTGATCGGGCACGAACTGTCGCACGTCTACAACCGCGACATCCTGATCTCCAGCGTGGCGGCCGGTCTGGCCGGCATCATCACCTTCCTGGCGAACATCGCGTTCTTCATCCCGCTGGGCGGTGGCGACGACGAGGACCGGCCGAACCCGGCCGTGCTGCTGCTGACTCTGATCCTGGGGCCGATCGCGGCCACCGTGATCCAGTTGGCGATCAGCCGGAGCCGCGAGTTCCAGGCGGACTCCTCGGGCGCGGAGCTGAGTCGTGACCCGCTGGCCCTGGCCAGCGCACTTCGCAAGATCGATGCGGTGGCCCGGCGCCGGCCGTTGCCGGCACAGGGCCAGCTCACCAGCACCGCGCACCTCATGATCGCGAACCCGTTCCGGGGCGGTGGCGTGGCCGCGCTGTTCTCCACCCACCCGAAGATGGAGGACCGGGTCGCCCGGCTGGAGCAGATGGCCGCCAACTCGGGGCCTGTGCAGTTCCAGCGCTGACCCGCTGATCTCAGCCTCCGCCCGCACCCGTACCGGGTGCGGGCGGAGTGCTGTGTCGGCCGCGATATCCGATACCTCTCACCGACCGGCCGGCGTTAGGGTCGTAACGGTTTACGCTCATTACATTCTCGGGAGGTTCACGGTGGCCGCACTGCGCCAGTACCTGGGTGTCTGGCGGATCCCCGGCGCGCCCATGCTGCTGGTCACCGGCATCATCGGGCGGCTCGGGATCGGCATGACCCCGCTGGCGCTGCTGCTGGTGGTCGAGCAGGTGACCGGGCGGTACGCGCTGGCCGCGGTGGCCGGCGGGATCTACGCCGTCGCCGGTGCCGCGCTCAGCCCGGTGGCCGGGCGCATCGCCGACCGTATCGGCCCGAGCCCCGTCCTGCTGGTCACCGCCGTGGCCCACCCGCTGGCGCTCGTCGGGCTGCTGCTGGCCAGCCGGTCGGGCGCCAACGCACTGGCCACCATCTACGTGGCCGCCGGCATCGCCGGCGCGACCTACCCACCGCTCTCGGCCGCCATCCGCGGCGCGTGGAACGACCTGACCGGTCCCGGTTCCGGCCGGTACCCCCTGCGCAACACGGCGCTGGCCGCGGAGACCACGCTGTTCGAGATCGTGTTCGTGCTGGGCCCGCTGCTCGTCGCCGGATTCGTGCTCGTCGCCGACGCGGCGGCCGCGCTGATCGGAGCGGCCGTCGTCACCCTGGTCGGCACCACCGCCGTGGCCCTCGGCCGGGTGATGCGCGGCTGGCGCCCGCATCCGCGCGAGCACCACGCCCGGGGGCTCGGCCCGCTGCGCGTCGCCGGTTTCCCGGCCCTGCTGGTCTGCGTCGCCGGCATCGGCATCGCGTTCGGTGCCGCCGGCGTGATCGTCCCGGCGTACGCCAGCGGCCACACCACAAACGACCCGGAGAGCCTGGCCGGGATCCTGCTGGCGGTCTGGGGGATCGGCAGCGCCGCCGGCGGGCTCTGGTTCGGTGTCCGTCGGCCGTCGCCGAACATGACCCGCCAGTTCGCCATGCTGCTCGCCGCGCTCGCCGGCACCTTCGTGGTGTTCGCGGTCATGCCCACGCCGCTGGCGCTGGGCGTCGCGTTGGTCGTCGGCGGGGCCACCATCGCCCCCGCGCTGACCCTGGAGAACACCCTGGTCGGCCGGATCGCCCCGGTGAGCATGCTGAACGAGGCGTACACCTGGGTGGTCACCGTCGCGGTGGCGGCGAACGCCGCCGGCGGCGCGGTCGCCGGCCTGATCGTGGATCAAGCCGGCGGCGTGCCGTGGGCGTTCATCTTCGCCGGGGCTGCGGTCGCCGTCGCGGCCGCGGTCGCCGCATGGCCCGCCGGGCCCATCGCCCGCGCGGAAACCTCGACGGTACGCACCGAAGAGCCGGTCGCCGCCTGACCCAACGCCCGCGTCGCGCGTGATCAACTCGGCTTCGGTGATGTCGTGGTTTCCCGCTGCCCGGGATGCCCCCACACCCAGGAACCCGAGTCGATCTCCAGTCCAGCAGCCGCTCAGTCCAGGGGTTGGGAGGCGGTCGTGGGGACCGGTGACGGGAACGGGAGCGGGCAGCAGGGGGAGCCGGCGCAGGCCACCAGGTCGTCGCAGCCGGCGGAGATCGCCGCTCGCAGGGAGTCCCGGACGGCCGTCAGGTCGGCCAGCCTCCGCTCCACCTCGGCCAGCTTGGCCGTGGCCCGGGCCGGTAGGGCGGCGCCCGAGTCGTGGCGGCGCCGCCCGCCGTCGAGCAGGTCGGCGACCTCGCCGAGCGTGAAACCGAGACGCTGCGCGGTCTTGATGACGCGCAGCCGCGTGACCGACTCCACCGGATACAGCCGGTGCCCGCCGGGCGAACGCCGTGGCGCCGCCAGCAGGCCGCGACGTTCGTAGTAGCGCAATGTCTGCGGGTTCACCCCGGCCACACCGGCCAGTTGACCGCTGCGCAACCACGACCCGGCCGACCCGGGTACGCCGGCGGGCCGCGCCCGCTCGGCGAGGGCGTCGAGGACGCCGACGTGCGAGGACGGCACCCGTACGTCGAGCGTCACCGCGTCCGGGCCCGTCCGCGTCACGTCGAAGGTGAAGAACGAGCAGCACGCCGACTCGCGGGCGGTCAGGTCCCGGGCGGTGCGCTCAGCGTCCGCCGTGCCGACCAGGTGCAGCCGCAGGAGCTGCGCGGACGGCCGTTCCAGCCGTCGGACGACGTCGGCGAAGAAGCGGTCGAACTCGGCGAGGCGGACGGGCTGCTCGGCGGTGGGCAGGCGGCAGGAGTCAGGAACCCACGTATCGTCCGTCCCGGGGTGTCGGTCGCTCACCACTCGACGGTAAGCCCGTACCCGGGTACCGGATGCAAGCCCGCACTCCCGCGGCTCCAAGCGGTCTTGCGGACCGACCGGTGGAAGGAGACCCATGGCAAAGCTGCTGTACTCCGCGACAGCGTCGCTCGACGGCTACATCGCCGGCCCGGGCGGTGACATGTCCTGGCTGACCGAGCACCTCGTCGGCGACAACCCGACGGCGGACAACCTGTTGGCCAACATCGGCGCGATCCTGGCCGGCAACGGCACCTTCGGCGGCGACGACCCGAACCGCGGCACCGACAGCGAAGGGGCCTTCGGCGGTCGGTACCACGGACCGGTGGTCGTGCTCACCCACCGACCGCCGGCCGAGCCAACCCCCGGCGTCACGTTCGCCGGCGACCTGCACAGCGCCGTCGCGCAGGCGAAGGAGGCCGCCGGGGACAAGTACGTGAACGTGCTCGGCGCGAACGTGGCCAAACAGTGCATCCAGGCCGGGCTGCTCGACGAGATCCTGATGCTCTTCGCCCCGGTGCTGCTCGGCGACGGCGTACGCATGTTCGACCAGCCGGGCGGAACCCGGGTGCGACTGGCGCCGGTATCCGGCGAGACCGCCCACTGGTACAGCGTTCTCTACTGAGCGAGAGCCCGGGCGCTCGTCGCGGGCGCCAGTTGGCCCCTACCGGTAGTTGGTGAACTGGAGCGCGACGCCGAAGTCCTCGCCCTTGAGCAGCGAGATGACCGCCTGGAGGTCGTCCCTCTTCTTGCCGGTGACGCGCAGCTGGTCGCCCTGGATCTGGGCCTGGACGCCCTTGGGGCCCTCGTCGCGGATCTTCTTGCTGATCGCCTTGGCCTTGTCCGTCTCGATGCCCTGGATCACCTTGCAGTCAATCTTGAACACCTTGCCGGACGGGCGAGCCTCGCCGGCGTCCAGCGACTTGAGCGAGATGTTCCGCTTGACCAGCTTCTCCTTGAACACGTCCAGCGCGGCGCGCACCCGCTCCTCGGTCTCCGCCTGCAGGCCGATCGCCTCCTCGCCCGACCAGGAGATCTCCGCGCCGGTGCCACGGAAGTCGAACCGCGTCGAGAGCTCCTTCTCCGCCTGGCGGAGGGCGTTGTCGACCTCCTGGCGGTCGACCTTGCTCACGATGTCGAACGACGGGTTCGCTGCCATGCTTCTGCTCCTGCTGTCCGGCGGTCTGGGCCTGCCGTCGGCCGCCGACCGGCGGCACGACCCCCTGACCGTACCCGGTTGCGCCGGTGCCGGGGGGAGCCGCTATCCTTGCTTCCGCCGCCGCGTTGCGACGCGGTGGGGTGCCCTGGCGGGTTGCCCGAGCGGCCAATGGGAGCGGACTGTAAATCCGTCGCGAAAGCTACAGAGGTTCGAATCCTCTACCCGCCACCAGGCAACGGCGAGGCCCCTGACCTGCGGGAACGTAGATCAGGGGCCTTTGTCGTCTGCTGCCGCTGTTGACCGCCGTTGCGCCTGATCGGTACCTCGAACTCGACTGGCAGTACGTCGAGCGTGTCGAGGGGTGGATACCGGCCAGTGGACGGCCCGGCCGGCCGCCCTCACGTACTTTTCAGGTGACGTGCGATGGCGGCGCGAAGCTCGTCGTGTTGGGGGCCAAGGGCGGTTGCTGGGTCACGCCACGTGTCTGGCGGATAGAGCCAGACGGGCATCCCGACGAGGCGGGGCGGTTCCCACTCGTACCGAGGCCATATGTGGGCATGCAGGTAAGGGTCGGTGTTGCCGAGGATCTCCAGGTTGATGCGGCGGAAGGCCGGATCTAGTTCGGCGCAGGCCCGCTCGACTGCCTCACCGAGCCGTTCCATGCTTTCCAAGTAGGCCAACCGGTCCGGTCGCCGTAGATCAGTCAGTCGTCCCACGCTCGGATCGTCGGTGAGCAGCACGCAGTAGCCGGGCAGCCATTGCACGTCACCGATGACCGCGAAGCCTCCGGGCAGACGGGCTAGAACTGTGGGATTTTCTCCCCGTAGGGCTGAGCCGATGCGGTCGTTCCGCCACTGCGTCATAACGCCATGCTGCCTGCCTGGCCTCTCATAGATCAACTCCGCAAGGGCTCACCGGGGACAGCATCGTCGACAACATCACGCTGTACTGGCTGACGGGTACGGCGTCTCGTCCGCCCGGTGGTACTGGGGATTTGGTCGGACCATCGCCGCGGCCATGGCGGCCGGCCAGGCGCCTCCGCCGGTCACGGTTCTGGTCGGCTTCACGACGTTCCCCGACGAGATCTGGGCTGCCCCGCGCAGCTGGGCCGAGACGGTCTACCTCGACCTCGCGTACTTCAACGAGGTCGACCGCGGCGGTCACTTCGCCGCCTGGGGGGAGCCGGAGCTCTTCGCCACCGAGGTGCAGGCCTCGTTCCGGCCGCTGCGGTAACGCTGAGCCCTCCCAGTTCGCGTGACCCTGGCCACTGATCCGCCGTGCGCGTAGGGGAGCGGTTCCGGGATTGGGATGGCCGGCGGCACGCCTACCCCGGACAAGGGGTTGATCCAGCCGGCTTCCGTTCACGCCACTTCTGGAGGGTGGCGTGGGGACGAATGTTGGGCACCGGAGCGGCTGGCGGGATGAGCGACTCAGCGCGTGGGCGGGCGATGACTGTTGTCGCCGTGTTGATCCGTCCCGACAGCTGTGGAGGTGAAGCCATCCAGCGGCGGTCATCGATGTGTTGACTCTGTTGAGCTGTGCCGAGATCTTTCGGGTGCGGCTACGGCGCCGACAGTCGCACGCCGGAACCGTGCCCGTGGAGAGGCTGGCGCGATCGCGATGAACCGGTATGGTGGTCGATGGCCGGGCGGCACCCGGGCGCGCCGGTGCCAGCACAAGCGTTACGCACAGTGGTCGCCGCACCGAATTGGATGACTGCCTCACACCTGGACCGAATTGCCTTGAAGGTCGTAATCCACACTGTACGAAGCGATGAGGGGCCCGCAAGCCCATCATCTGGAGCGGCGCGATGACGGGGTGGGCCGAACGGCGGGAAGTCACGGACGGTGGGGCCAGTCGGGGCCTCCGCCACTTCTCTCGCTGCCCGCACTGTGGCACGATCGTGGAATCTTCACCATCCCCACGACACTTTCCGACAGGAGCAATCATGTCTGGTCGTAGGTTGGGCCGGCTGTTTGGCTCACTCTTCATCCTCGCTGCCGTCGCCAGCGTCGTCGTCGCCAACCACGGTGGCGTCCCGGCGGAACTGCACATGGCGGACGTCATCTGGGTCTGACAACTCCGCCCGACGGGCTGTCGATCCTCTTACGACATACGCCTGACGAACAGGGAGCGGGATGATCGCGCGCGACCAGTTGAGGCGTAGGTCGTCGGAGGACGCCTGGATCATCACGGCTCCGCTGATCCTTCTCGCGGTCGCCTGCGCGACTCTCACCGGTCTGGTCGCTGACCGGCCGTTCGGCGAGTGGCGCTGGGCCGCGTTATTGCTAGCGGCGTTGATCGCCGCCGGTCTTCCGCTGCTGGTGCTGGTCGTTCGCCGGCAGTCGGTGGCAATGACGCTCACCGAGTTGCCGCTCGTACTGGCGCTGTTCTTCCTGCCGCCGCTGACGGTCGTGGTCATCTACACGCTCGCGTCCCTGGTCACGCAACTGCGACATCGGATAACGGCGCCCAAGGTCTGGTTCAACGTCGCGCGGGCCGCCGCCGGGACGTCGCTCGCCACCCTGCTTCTCCAAGCGCTGCCGCCGAGGTTAGGTGTCGGCCCGGCAACCTGGGTGAGTCTCTGTTGTGCGATCAGTGTGGTGATCGTGGTCAGCCTCACCGCTGTCGCATCCGTGCACATCCTCCTCCAAGGCTGGCAGGCCGGCCGGGAGACGCTCCACGCGGTGCCGTCCGTGTTCCTGACCGCGGGCATCAACGTCTCGGCGGGGCTGATCGTTCTGATCCTGATCCGGGTGTCCTGGTGGTCGCTGCTACCGCTGGCCGCGCTGGCGGCCGGGCTCGCGCTGGTCTACCGCTCGTACACCCAGTTCTTCCGCCAGCACCGCACGCTGACCGACATGTACGAGCTGAGCCGGGCGGTCGCGGCCAGCGGTCAGGACGGCACCCTGGTCGACGCCCTGCTCGGGCGGGTACGCGCGCTGATGCAGGCCGAGTACGCCACCCTCTGGTTGCCGGCGCAGGGGCGACACCCGGAAATCCTGCTCACCGCGCGGTTCGAGGATTCCGGCCTGTTGGACCTGTCCCTGACTCCGCCCGCACTGCGGGAAAGAGTGCTGGAGACTGCTCGCCCGGTCACGGTCGGCCGTGGACTCACCAGTGATCCCGAGTTCCGAGCCAGCCTCGCTGAGCGGGGGGTCAAGGACACGGTCGTCGTTCCACTCCGGTCCGGCGGTGTCGTGATCGGGACGTTGGAGGTCACCAACCGGCTCGCTGACCCCCTGTACTTCACCCAGCGCGACATCTCGGTCTTCGAGACGGTGGCCGCGCACGCGGCGGTGGCGCTGGAGAATTCCCGGCTGGTCGACCGGCTGCGGCACGACGCGTACCACGACGCGCTGACCCGGCTGCCGAACCGGCGGCGGATCAATGGAGCGCTGGAGGAGTCGGTCAAGATCCGCGCGCCGGGCGAGGTGGTGGCCCTGCTGCTCTTCGACGTCGACGGGCTGCGTCAGGTCAACGAGTCCCTCGGTCACGCGGCCGGGGACAAGGTCCTCGCCGAGGTTGCCAACCGGTTGCGGGCCAGCGCGCCGTCGTCGGCCCTGGTCGGCCGGGCCGGCGGGGACGAGTTCCTGGTGACGCTGCGGTTGGAGAGCGCCGACGCGGCACTGGAGCTGGCCGGCCAGTTGCGTGACCAGATCCGCGACGAGATGGTCTTCGACGCGCTCACCCTCGACGTGGACACCGCCGTAGGGGTGGCCGTACACCCGGATCACGGCAGCGACGCGGCGACCCTGCTGCTCCGGGTCGACCTCGCCGCCACTGCCGCCAAGTCGGTGCCGGGCAGTGTGCAGCTGTTCAACCCGGCCCTGGAGTCCCGATCGCTGCGCCGGCTGGGCCTCGCCGGCGACCTGCGCCGGGCCCTGGACAACGACGAGCTGGAGGTCTACTTCCAGCCGAAGGTGACACTGCGGGACCGCTACCTGGTCGGTGTCGAGTGCCTGGCCCGGTGGGAGCACCCCACGCACGGCTTTGTCGCGCCCGAGGACTTCGTGGCGGTGGCCGAACACACCGGTCAGTTGAGCCGGCTCACCGAGGTGGTGCTCCGCGAGGGGCTGCGGCGCAGCCGGGACTGGGCCCAGGCCGACCAGCCGCTGTCCATCGCGGTCAACCTCGCCGCCCGTACGCTCACCGACCAGCATTTCCCTGACCGCGTGCAGGAACTGCTGACGGAGTACGGGGTGCCGGCGCAGCGCCTCACCCTGGAGATCACCGAGGCGGGGGTGCTGGACGGCACCGACCGGCCCATCCCGACCCTGCGCCGGCTGCGCGACCTCGGCGTCCGGCTGTCGGTGGACGACTTCGGCACCGGCGACTCGTCCCTGGCCCACCTCCGCCGGCTGCCTGTGCACGAGGTGAAGGTGGACCGCTCCTTCGTGCAGGGCATGGCGACCGACCCGGGTGACCTGGCGATCGTCAACGCGGTGGTGACGCTGTCCCAGCAGTTCGGCCTGGCGGTGGTCGCCGAGGGCGTGGAGAGCGAGCTGACCCTGGAGCTCCTGCAGGACATCGGCTGCGAGATCGGCCAGGGCTTCCTGTTCAGCCGACCGCTGCCGTACGAGCGTCTGGCCGCCTGGTTCGGCGCCCAGGCCGACCCGGAAACGATCTCCGGCGGGGAGCTCCCACGCCTTCGTGTCGTGCCCTGAGCTGGGCGCGGACGATCACCGGGGATCCGATTTCACCTGTCGAGGCGGGCCGTGTACTCTTACTTCTGCGCGCCTCCCGGGGAGATCGCGCAGGCCCCCTTAGCTCAGTCGGCAGAGCGTCTCCATGGTAAGGAGAAGGTCTACGGTTCGATTCCGTAAGGGGGCTCGAGGGTTCAGCTGGACCCACCGCGGCGGTGTAGCTCAGATGGCAGAGCAAGCGGCTCATAATCGCTGTGTCGCCGGTTCAAGTCCGGCCACCGCTACTCTCGTCTTCCGGGCACGGTCCCGGTGGTCGTGGGGATGGGCGCCACTGGCGCCCACTTTGCATGTCCGCGCAGTCAGCGACTAGGCTGACGCGTCGTAGTTGTTTCCGTTAGCGAGGAAGGCACTCCGCCGTGGCGAAGGCTACCGATGTCCGGCCGAAGATCACTTTGGCGTGTGTGGAGTGCAAGGAGCGCAACTACATCACGCGCAAGAACCGTCGTAACGACCCCGACCGCATCGAGCTGAAGAAGTTCTGCCCGCGCGACGGTCGGCACACGGTTCACCGCGAGACCCGCTGACCTGCGGCCGGCCCCACGCCGGCCATTGTTGAAGCTTTCCCGATCGCCGATCTGACCGGGCTGGTGCGGTTCCACCGCCGCCGCCCGAGCAGATCGGCGATTGTGTTTTCCGTGTAGGTTCGCGGCATGTCTCTGGACCCTTCCTTCGTCGGCCGGACCTATCCGCCGACCGCCCCCTACCAGGTGGGCCGAGAAAAGATCCGTGAGTTCGCCACCGCCATCGGCGCCACCGACCCGGTCCACCACGACCCGGAGGCGGCCCGGACGCTGGGCCACCCGGACGTGGTCGCCCCGCCGACCTTCCCGGTGGTCGTCACGATGGCCGCGAGCCGCCAGATCGTCGAGGATCCGGCGCTCGGCGTCGACTACAGCCGCGTGGTGCACGGCGACCAGCGGTTCGCGTACACCCGGCCGGTGGTCGCGGGCGACGAGCTGGTCTGCGCGAGCACCATCGAGGACGTCAGCACCCGGGGCGGGCACGGCTTCCTGACCACCCGCACCGACGTGCGCACGGTCGCCGGCGAGCCGGTGGTCGCCGTCTGGTCCAAGATCGTCGTACGTGGGGAGGCGTGAGATGGAGCTGCCAGCCAAGACGTTCCAGGTGACCCGCGCGGACCTGGTCCGCTACGCCGGCGCCTCGGGTGACTTCAACCCGATCCACTGGAGCGACCGGTTCGCCACCAAGGTGGGTCTGCCCGGCGTGATCGCGCACGGCATGTTCACGATGGCTCTGGTCGGCCGGGCCATCACCGAGTGGGCCGGGACGCCCGATGCGGTGGTCGACTACGGCGTCCGGTTCACCCGGCCGGTCGTGGTCCCGGACGACGACCAGGGGACCGAGATCGAGGTCACCGCGGTGGTCCGTGAGGTGACCGAGGACGGCCTGACCCGGCTCGACGTGACAGCCACCTGCCTGGGAGAAAAGGTGCTCTCGCAGGCGCGGGCCACCATCCGGACGGCACGCTGAATCTTCCCGCCACGCGAGGCGGGGAGACCGGTTGGGAAAGTCGGGCGGCTACCCGTACACTGGTCCGCCGTGGGGCAAGTGACCCCTGCTCGGCCGTCTGTGGCCGCGTGGGGCGAGAGTTGCCGCACAGGGGTGTAGCTCAATTGGCAGAGCAGCGGTCTCCAAAACCGCAGGCTGCAGGTTCAAGTCCTGTCACCCCTGCGCCTCAGGCCTGACCGTTCCCGTGGGTCGCGCCGCCGACATGGCGGCGTCCGGCCCGTGGTGGTGGCATTGGCGGGGTGGCTCCGAGGCAATCGGGCCCCCCGGTTGATCCACCGGCCGCGGCCCGTCGCGGGACGGTTGGTCCGGCCGGCGTGACCAGCGCCGCGCACGCCGCCCGGCGTGCGACCCGAGATTCCGCGACGGAGGGCGAAGTGGCCGACAACAAGCGGCGCGGCGAGGACGCCGGCGACGATCGTCTGGACGACGAGGTCGTCGACGACGTAGCCGACGACGACGCCACCAGCGCGGACGAGCCGGTCTCCCGGGGAGGCACCGCGACGCGGTCCCGCGCCCGGGCGGAGTCGGCGGACAGCCGGCCGACCACCCGGTCGGAAACCGGTCGGGTGGGCGTGTTCGGCCGCATCGCCCGGTTTTTCCGCGAGGTAGTGGCCGAGCTGCGTAAGGTCATCTGGCCGACGCGCAAGGAGTTGCTGACATACACCGCCGTGGTGGTGGCGTTCGTCGCGGTGATGCTGACGATCGTGGGTGTGCTGGACTACGGCTTCGCCAAGGTCGTGCTGTTTGTCTTCGGCAACTCGAGCTGACCGGCTGCCTCCAGAGCCGATAGTGACGGAAGTGAGCGAGCGTGCCTGAGTACGACGAGACCGCCGGACCGGTGGACGAGCAGTCCACGGTCGCGACGGCGGCTGGTGACGAGTCGGTTGAGGCCGCCAGCGAGCCGGAGTTCCCAACCACCGAGCCCGCCCCGGACGAGGAGTACGACCCGGTCGCCGAGCTGCGTCAGAAGCTGCGTTACGCGCCGGGCGACTGGTACGTGGTGCACTCCTACGCCGGCTACGAGAACAAGGTCAAGACCAACCTCGAGACCCGGATCACGAGCCTCGACATGGAGGAATTCATCTACCAGGTCGAGGTGCCGACCCGGGAAGAGGTCGAGGTCAAGAACGGTAAGCGTTCGCAGATCCAGGCCAAGGTCTTCCCGGGCTACATCCTGGTTCGGATGGAGCTGACGGCCGAGTCCTACTCCTGCGTCCGTAACACCCCGGGCGTGACCGGCTTCGTCGGCGCGACCGACCGGGCCGACCGGCCCGCGCCGCTCTCCCTCGACGAGGTGCTGAAGTGGCTGGCGCCGGCGATCGAGACCGAGCAGAAGAAGGCGAAGCCCGAGATCAAGGTCCTCGACTTCGAGGTGGGTGACTCGGTCACCGTCACCGACGGCGCGTTCGCGTCGCTGCCGGCCACGATCAGCGAGATCAACGCCGACCAGCAGAAGCTCAAGGTGCTGGTGTCGATCTTCGGCCGGGAGACCCCGGTGGAGCTCAACTTCAACCAGGTCGCCAAGATCTGACCGGTCGTCAGCGGCGGGCCCGGCCCGCCGCTGACGTCGGCGTACGCCCTCCCGCTCGACCTCGGCGGACGAGTGGGCTGCGGCCTGCGCTACTCTTGAACGTCGCCGCTGTCGCATCGCGTTGACCGTGCGCGCCCCGAGAGCGGTGTCAGCCGCATTTTCCCAGCTCCAAGCCCCAGGAAGTGACATGCCTCCGAAGAAGAAGCTCGTCAAGACGTTCACGCTTCAGCTGCCGGCGGGCCAGGCCACGCCGGCGCCGCCGGTCGGCCCCGCGCTCGGCCAGCACGGCGTGAACATCATGGAGTTCTGCAAGTCCTACAACGCGCAGACCGAGTCCCAGCGGGGCGACATCGTCCCCGCCGAGATCAGCGTGTACGAGGACCGGTCCTTCACCTTCGTGCTGAAGACCCCGCCCGCCGCCCGACTGCTGATCAAGGCTGCCGGTGTGCAGAAGGGCTCGGGTGTTCCGCAGAGCGAGAAGGTCGGCTCGGTCAGCCGCG
Organism: Micromonospora coriariae; assembly: GCF_900091455.1. Classification (NCBI taxonomy): domain Bacteria; kingdom Bacillati; phylum Actinomycetota; class Actinomycetes; order Micromonosporales; family Micromonosporaceae; genus Micromonospora; species Micromonospora coriariae. Next base: position 3,409,771 of record NZ_LT607412.1, read on the forward strand.
CCCAGCTGCGTGAGATCGCCGAGAAGAAGATGGCCGACCTCAACGCCAACGACCTGGACCAGGCCGAGAAGATCATCGCCGGCACCGCCCGGTCGATGGGCATCACCGTCAACGACTGACCTCGGCCCCGGCCGACCACCGTGGGAGGGCCCGCGCCGAGCGGCCCGCCAGAGACCACAGGAGTAATCAGCAATGCAGCGCAGCAAGAGCTACCGCAAGGCCGCCGACGTCATCGACCGGTCGAAGCTCTACACCCCCTCCGAGGCCGTGAAGCTGGCCAAGGAGACCACGAACGTCAAGTTCGACGCCACGGTCGAGGTCGCCATGCGCCTCGGCGTCGACCCCCGCAAGGCGGACCAGATGGTCCGCGGCACGGTCAACCTGCCGCACGGCACCGGTAAGACCGCCCGCGTGATCGTCTTCGCCGCCGGCGCGAAGGCCGATGAGGCCACCGCGGCGGGTGCGGACGAGGTGGGCACCGACGAGCTGGTCGCCCGGATCCAGGGCGGTTGGCTCGACTTCGACGCGGCGATCGCCACGCCGGACCAGATGGCCAAGATCGGCCGGATCGCGCGGATCCTGGGCCCGCGCGGTCTCATGCCGAACCCGAAGACCGGCACGGTGACCATGGACGTCACCAAGGCGGTGCAGGACATCAAGGGCGGCAAGATCACCTTCCGGGTGGACAAGCACTCCAACCTGCACCTGATCATCGGCAAGGCCTCCTTCTCAGAGAGCCAGCTGGTGGACAACTACGCCGCGGTGCTCGACGAGGTGCTGCGTGCCAAGCCGTCCGCGGCGAAGGGCAAGTACCTCCGCAAGGTCATCCTGACCACCACGATGGGCCCGGGCGTCCCGGTCGACCCCAACCTGGTGAAGAACCTGCGTGAGGACTCGACCGAGGCCTGAGCCGAGCCGACACTTCAGCTCCACCGGGGCGCCGCCACCACCGTGGCGGCGCCCCGGCGCGTCTGAGGTGTGGCAGGCTCGACCGCATGCGGCTGGAGAACGTCTGGTTCCGGTACCGCCGGCGTGGTCCGTGGGTGCTGCGGGGCGTGGATGTGCGGATCGGTCCGGGTGAGGTGGCGGTCGTGCTGGGCCGTAACGGGGTGGGCAAGTCGACCCTGCTCCAGGTGGCCGCCGGGGTGCTCCGGCCGGCTCGGGGCCGGGTCGCCGACCGGCCCGGGCGAGTGGGCTGGGTGCCGGAGCGCTTCCCGGCCGACCAGCCCTTCACTGTGGCGCGCTACCTGACCGGGATGGCCCGGGCGGCCGGGTTGGACCGCACGGCGGCCGACGAGGCCGTGACGGCCTGGACGGACCGGCTGGGGCTTGTCGCGTTCCGCGCGGTCCGGCTGCCGGAGCTGTCGAAGGGCACCGCGCAGAAGGTCGGCCTCGCCCAGGCGATGCTGCGCCCGCCGGGCCTGCTGGTGCTCGACGAGCCGTGGGAGGGGCTGGACGCCGCCACCCGGGAGCTGGTGCCGCAGCTGATCGACGAGGTCCTGGCCGTCGGCGGGGCGGTCCTGGTCAGCGACCACCGTGGCGAGACGGTCCGGCTGCCGGGTGCGCGCCACTGGACGGTGGCCGACGGCACGGTGGTCGAGGAGACCTCGGTGCCGGACGGGACGGTCGCGGTCATCGAGGTCGCGGTGCCGACCGCGCGGGTCGCCGGCACCGTCGCCCGGTTGCGCGCTGAGGGCAACCAGGTGCTGCGGGTACGCACCGACGCCCGTCCCGCCCCGGCACCGGCCCGACCGGGCGGTGACGACCCGGCACCGGACGAGCCGGTGGCGATGGACGGCGTCGGCGTGGCGGTCGATGGCGCTGCTGGGGACGCCCGATGACCGCCCTGGTCCGGCTGCGACTGGCCGGTTTCCTGCGGACCGGGCGGGCGGTCGCGCCGCTGCTCGCCGGCCTCGTCGCGCTCGGCATCCTGTACGGCGGCGGCCGGGCCCAGCCGGCGGAGGCGTACGGCGTCTCCGCCGTGGTGCTGTTCCCGGTACTCGCCTGGCAGACCAAGATCCTGCTGGACGTCGAACCGGACGTGCAGCGCCGGCTCGCCCAGGTGACGGTGGGAGTGGCCCGGGAGCGGCTGGCCGGGCTGCTCGCCGCCGGCGTGGCGGCGCTGGTGGCGGTGGCCGTCGCGCTGGCCTTCCCGTGGTTGGTCGGCGGGGTCACCGGCCCGGTCGACCCGACGGACCGGTCGGTGCCGGTCGGTGTCGCGCTGGGTCTGTGGGCGCATCTGCTGGTCGTACCCGCTGCGGTGGCCCTCGGGGCGCTGGCCAGCCGCGCGTCGGTGGGCGGTGCCGCGTACGGCGTCGCGGTGCTGGCCCTCGGCGGCGTCGGCGCGGTGGTGCTCGGCCTGACCGGGTCGGTTGCCCCCTGGCTGGCACCGCCGATCATGGCCGCCGCCCGGACCACCGCGGGCGACGCCGCCGCCCTCACCCTGCTCGGGCTCACCGCCTGGGCGCTGGCGTGGAGCGCCGCGGCGGTCGGCGGCTACCTGTGGCGACGGCGGGCCCGGGCGTGACCGGCTCGGGCCGCCCATCCGCGGTGACCCGGCACACAGGGGGCGATTTGGTGCTGGTCACAACGGTCGCGTACTCTTCAACCGTCATCCGTGCCTGTCATGGATGAGGAACCACCCAGAGACCGCTGGTCACCGTGCTTCGGCACGGTCGAAGGTCCCGCGACAACGGGCGACCCGCGTAGGGCGGCAAGCGTAACTCGGCAGTGAGCATGGTCCGCCGACCGTGACGATCCGCCGGCCCTCGCCCCGTGCGCCCTGCGCCGGGGCTTTTTCGTTGTCGTGCTGCCTCCGCCCCCGTTCAGGCTCCGGCCGTGACGGGGACCAGCCTCGAGTAACGAGAGAGGAGGGACATGGCGGACAAGCCGATCCGGGCCGACAAGGCCACGGCCGTCGCAGAGCTGACCGAGAGCTTCCGCAACGCGGGCGCCACCGTGCTGACCGAGTACCGCGGTCTGACGGTCTCCCAGCTCACCCAGCTGCGGCGCTCGCTCGGCGCCGAGACCAGCTACACGGTCGCGAAGAACACGCTGGCGAAGCGTGCTGCGACGGACGCGGGCATCAACGGCCTCGACGAGCTGTTCACCGGTCCTACCGCGCTGACTTTCGTTTCGGGCGACGTCGTCGAGGCGGCGAAGGGGCTTCGCGACTTCGCGAAGGCCAACCCGAAGCTCGTCATCAAGGGCGGTGTCTTCGAGGGCAAGGCCATTTCCGCGGCCGAGGTCACGAAGCTCGCCGACCTGGAGTCCCGCGAGGTGCTGCTGGCCAAGCTGGCCGGCGCGATGAAGGGCAACCTGAGCAAGGCCGCGGCCCTGTTCCAGGCCCCGCTGTCGAAGACCGCCCGTCTGGCGGTTGCCCTGCAGGACAAGCGCGAGAAGGAGAGCGCCGAGGCGGCCTGACGGTCTCCCGGCGCACCAGTTCTTACTTAACAGATTCAGGAAAGGACGCCAGACATGGCGAAGCTCAGCACCGACGAGCTGCTCGACGCGTTCAAGGAGATGACGCTGATCGAGCTCTCCGAGTTCGTGAAGCAGTTCGAGGAGACCTTCGAGGTCACCGCCGCGGCCCCGGTCGCCGTGGCCGCCGCGGGTGGGGCTCCGGCCGCCGCCGAGGCCGAGCCGGAGAAGGACGAGTTCGACGTCGTCCTCGAGGCTGACGGTGGCAAGAAGATCCAGGTCATCAAGGTCGTGCGTGAGCTGACCGGCCTGGGCCTCAAGGAGGCCAAGGACGCGGTCGAGTCCGCGCCGAAGGCCATCCTGGAGAAGGTCAACAAGGAGACCGCCGAGAAGGCGAAGGCCAAGCTCGAGGGCGAGGGCGCCAAGGTCACCCTCAAGTGACCTGACGTTCCACCAGCGCGTGCCCGGCTCGGCGAGCTGGGACACGATCGCGTCGCGACGGGCGGCGATCCGACACGGATCGCCGCCCGCCGTGTTGCCGAACCCGGCGACAGCCGTCCTGAGCTGGGCGCCGACCCCCTGTCCCGATGACCCGAACGAGCGCGACGGGTCGCCCTTCGGTGGGAAAGACGGCCCGACCCGGATACCGGCCCTTGACGCGGCCCCGGCCTGGCAGGCACGCTGACACCAGCAAGACACCGCGCTTGCGACGGCCACGACGTGGGTAATGACAGCGGCGGCACCATCGGCCGCAGCAACCCGAGCGGCCCAGCGGGAACGTTGCGTTCCGAGCGGCCCGGCAGACCCCGGTTCACGGGGGCCGAGGCACGTTCCGCAACAACCTGCGGGGTGGGCTGGACAGCGGTTAGCCTCTCGGCTACACTGCTAGTTTGCGCTGCCTTCCGACTTGACCCCTGCTCGGAAATGTCCGTTTACGGATATTTCTGGTGGGGTCATTGGAGTGCACGCGTACCAGCCGTTCTGCAGCACCGGTCCTCGGAAGGACGCATCTTGGCAGCTTCCCGCCCTGCGAAGACCAGTCGTACGTCGAGCGCATTCGCGCCCCGCCGAGTTTCATTCGGCAGGATCACCGAACACCTCGAGGTCCCCAACCTCCTCGCCATCCAGAACGAGTCCTTCGACTGGCTCGTCGGCAACGAGGGTTGGCAGGGCCGGTCGGCGGACGACCCGCACGCACGCTCGGGTCTCGCGGAGATCCTCGAAGAGATCAGTCCCATTGAGGACTTCTCCGGCACCATGTCGCTCTCCTTCTCGGCGCCGCGCTTCGACGAGGTCAAGGCCTCGATCGAGGAGTGCAAGGAGAAGGACCTGACCTACTGCGCTCCGCTCTTCGTGACCGCGGAGTTCACCAACAACACCACTGGCGAGATCAAGAGCCAGACGGTGTTCATGGGTGACTTCCCGATGATGACGCCCAAGGGCACCTTCGTCATCAACGGCACCGAGCGCGTCGTGGTCAGCCAGCTCGTCCGGTCTCCGGGCGTGTACTTCGACAAGCAGCCGGACAAGACCTCCGACCGCGACCTCTCCAGCGTCAAGGTCATCCCGAGTCGGGGTGCCTGGCTGGAGTTTGACATCGACAAGCGCGACACGGTCGGCGTACGCATCGACCGCAAGCGTCGGCAGGCCGTCACCGTCCTGCTCAAGGCCATCGGATGGTCGGCCGAGCGGATCCGTGAGCGGTTCGGCTGGTCCGAGCTGATGATGACCACGCTCGAGAAGGACCACATCGGCGGCCAGGACGAGGCCCTGCTCGACATCTACCGCAAGCTCCGCCCTGGCGAGCCGCCGACGCGCGAGAACGCCCAGACCCTGCTCGACAACCTCTTCTTCAACCCGAAGAGGTACGACGTCGCCAAGGTCGGGCGCTACAAGTTCAACAAGAAGCTCGAAGTCGACGTGCCGATCACCACCGGCACGCTGACCGAGGACGACATCGTCGCCACAGTGGAGTACCTCTGCCGGCTGCACGCCGGTGAGGAGGGCTACGAGGCCGACGACATCGACCACTTCGGCAACCGGCGCCTGCGCACAGTGGGTGAGCTGATCCAGAACCAGGTTCGGGTCGGCCTGTCCCGGATGGAGCGGGTCGTCCGCGAGCGGATGACCACGCAGGACGTCGAGGCGATCACCCCGCAGACCCTGATCAACATCCGCCCGGTGGTGGCGGCGATCAAGGAGTTCTTCGGGACGTCGCAGCTGTCCCAGTTCATGGACCAGACCAACCCGCTGGCGGGCCTGACCCACCGGCGCCGGCTGAGCGCGCTCGGCCCGGGTGGTCTGTCCCGGGAGCGGGCCGGCTTCGAGGTCCGCGACGTGCACCCGTCCCACTACGGCCGGATGTGCCCGATCGAGACGCCGGAAGGCCCGAACATCGGCCTCATCGGCGCGCTGTCCACCTTCGCCCGGGTCAACCCGTTCGGCTTCATCGAGACGCCGTACCGGAAGGTCGTCGAGGGTCGGGTCACCGACCAGATCGACTACCTGACCGCGGACGAGGAGGACCGGTTCGTCAAGGCCCAGGCCAACGCGCCGCTGAAGGCTGACGGCACGTTCGCCGAGGACCGGGTCCTGTGCCGCCGTAAGGGTGGCGAGACCGAGGACGTCGTCCCCGGTGCCGTCGACTACATGGACGTGTCGCCGCGGCAGATGGTCTCGGTCGCGACCGCCATGATCCCGTTCCTCGAGCACGACGACGCCAACCGGGCACTGATGGGCGCGAACATGCAGCGCCAGGCGGTGCCGCTGGTCAAGGCCGAGGCGCCGCTGGTGGGTACGGGCATGGAGTACCGGGCCGCGGTCGACGCTGGCGACGTGGTGGTCGCCGAGGTCGGCGGTGTGATCGAGGATCTCTGCGCCGACTACGTCACCATCCACCAGGACGACGGCCACCGCCGGACGTACCTGCTGCACAAGTTCCGCCGCTCCAACGCCGGCTCCTGCGTCAACCAGAAGCCGGTCGTCTTCGAGGGCGACCGCGTCGAGGCCGGTCAGGTCATCGCCGACGGTCCCTGCACCGACGAGGGCGAGATGGCGCTCGGGCGCAACCTGCTCGTGGCGTTCATGTGCTGGGAGGGCCACAACTACGAGGACGCGATCATCCTGTCGCAGCGCCTCGTGCAGCAGGACGTGCTCACCTCGATCCACATCGAGGAGCACGAGGTCGACGCCCGGGACACCAAGCTCGGCCCGGAGGAGATCACCCGCGACATCCCGAACGTCAGCGAGGAAATGCTCGCCGACCTCGACGAGCGCGGCATCATCCGGATCGGTGCCGAGGTCGTCCCCGGCGACATCCTGGTCGGCAAGGTCACGCCGAAGGGCGAGACCGAGCTGACCCCGGAGGAGCGGCTGCTCCGCGCGATCTTCGGTGAGAAGGCGCGTGAGGTCCGGGACACCTCGCTGAAGGTGCCGCACGGCGAGACCGGCACGGTCATCGGTGTGCGTACCTTCTCCCGTGAGGACGGCGACGAGCTGCCTCCGGGTGTCAACGAGCTGGTCCGGGTCTACGTCGCCCAGAAGCGGAAGATCCAGGACGGCGACAAGCTCGCCGGCCGGCACGGCAACAAGGGCGTCATCTCCAAGATCCTGCCGATCGAGGACATGCCGTTCCTTGAGGACGGCACCCCCGTCGACATCGTGCTCAACCCGCTGGGTGTGCCGAGCCGGATGAACATCGGCCAGGTGCTCGAGACCCACCTCGGCTGGGTCGCCAAGACCGGCTGGAAGGTCGAGGGCGACGACGCGTCCTGGAAGAAGCAGCTGCGCTCGATCGGCGCCGACGAGTCGGAGGGGGACACCAACGTGGCCACCCCGGTCTTCGACGGTGCCCGCGAGGAGGAGATCGCCGGTCTGCTCTCGTCGACCCTGCCCAACCGGGACGGCAACCAGCTGATCGGCGCCAGCGGCAAGGCGCAGCTGTTCGACGGTCGTTCCGGCGAGCCGCTGCCGGACCCGATCGCGGTCGGCTACATCTACATCCTGAAGCTCAACCACCTGGTCGACGACAAGATCCACGCACGGTCGACCGGCCCGTACTCGATGATCACGCAGCAGCCGCTGGGTGGTAAGGCGCAGTTCGGTGGTCAGCGCTTCGGTGAGATGGAGTGCTGGGCGATGCAGGCGTACGGTGCCGCGTACGCCCTGCAGGAGCTGCTCACGATCAAGTCCGACGACGTTCTCGGCCGGGTGAAGGTCTACGAGGCCATCGTCAAGGGCGAGAACATCCCGGAGCCGGGCATCCCGGAGTCGTTCAAGGTGCTGCTCAAGGAGCTGCAGTCGCTGTGCCTCAACGTTGAGGTGCTGTCCAGCGACGGCGTGGCCCTGGAGATGCGCGAGACCGACGACGAGGTGTTCCGGGCCGCCGAGGAGCTGGGCATCGACCTGTCCCGGCGCGAGCCGAGCTCGGTCGAAGAGGTCTGAGGTGAGCGGTCGGGGGCCGGTAAGCCGGCCCCCGACCTCGCCCGAGTAGTAGCAGTACAGACGACGACATAGGGGACATAGTGCTCGACGTCAACTTCTTCGACGAGCTGCGCATTGGTCTCGCCACCGCCGACGACATCCGTCAGTGGTCGCACGGCGAGGTCAAGAAGCCTGAGACGATCAACTACCGCACCCTGAAGCCGGAGAAGGACGGGCTCTTCTGCGAGAAGATCTTCGGTCCGCAGCGGGACTGGGAGTGCTACTGCGGTAAGTACAAGCGCGTCCGGTTCAAGGGCATCATCTGTGAGCGCTGCGGCGTCGAGGTGACCCGCTCCAAGGTCCGTCGTGAGCGGATGGGGCACATCGAGCTCGCTGCTCCGGTGACCCACATCTGGTACTTCAAGGGCGTGCCGAGCCGGCTGGGCTACCTGCTGGACCTCGCCCCCAAGGACCTCGAGAAGATCATCTACTTCGCCTCGTACGTCGTGACGAGCGTGGACGCGGAGTCGCGTCACCGTGACCTCTCGACGATCGAGAACGAGATCCTGGCCGAGAAGCGGCAGTCCGAGAACAGCCGCGACTCGGAGATCGAGAAGCGGGCCGCCAAGCTCGAGGCCGACCTGGCCGAGCTGGAGGCCGAGGGTGCCAAGGCGGACGTCCGGCGCAAGGTCAAGGAGGGCGGAGAGCGCGAGATGCGCCAGATCCGCGACCGGGCCCAGCGCGAGATCGACCGCCTGGACGAGGTGCTGGACACCTTCCGCAAGCTGGAGCCGAAGCAGCTGGTCACCGACGAGCTGCTCTACCGCGAGCTGCGCGACCGGTTCGGTGAGTACTTCACCGGTTCCATGGGCGCCGAGGCGATCAAGGCGCTGGTCCAGAACATGGACCTCGACGCCGAGGCCGAGAGCCTGCGGGAGACCATCCGGTCCGGCAAGGGCCAGCGGAAGATCCGGGCGCTCAAGCGGCTCAAGGTCGTGGCGGCGTTCCTGAACACCCGCAACTCGCCGCTCGGCATGGTGCTGGACTGCGTCCCGGTCATCCCGCCGGACCTGCGCCCGATGGTGCAGCTCGACGGTGGCCGTTTCGCGACCTCGGACCTGAACGACCTGTACCGCCGCGTGATCAACCGGAACAACCGCCTCAAGCGGCTGATCGACCTCGGCGCGCCCGAGATCATCGTCAACAACGAGAAGCGGATGCTCCAGGAGGCCGTCGACGCGCTGTTCGACAACGGCCGCCGCGGCCGGCCGGTCACCGGTCCGGGTAACCGCCCGCTCAAGTCGCTGTCCGACATGCTCAAGGGCAAGCAGGGCCGGTTCCGGCAGAACCTGCTGGGCAAGCGCGTCGACTACTCCGGCCGTTCGGTCATCGTGGTCGGCCCGAAGCTCAAGCTGCACCAGTGCGGCCTGCCCAAGCAGATGGCGCTGGAGCTGTTCAAGCCGTTCGTGATGAAGCGGCTGGTCGACCTCAACCACGCGCAGAACATCAAGTCCGCCAAGCGGATGGTCGAGCGTCAGCGCCCGGTCGTGTGGGACGTGCTGGAAGAGGTCATCGGGGAGCACCCGGTGCTGCTCAACCGGGCACCGACCCTGCACCGCCTGGGCATCCAGGCCTTCGAGCCGCAGCTGGTCGAGGGCAAGGCGATCCAGATCCACCCGCTGGTCTGCACCGCGTTCAACGCCGACTTCGACGGTGACCAGATGGCGGTACACGTGCCGCTGTCCGCCGAGGCCCAGGCCGAGGCGCGGATCCTGATGCTGTCGTCGAACAACATCCTCAAGCCGGCCGACGGCAAGCCGGTCACCATGCCCACCCAGGACATGGTCATCGGTCTCTACCACCTCACCCACCTCACCCCCGGTGAGAAGGGCGAGGGCCGGGCGTTCGGCTCGGACGCCGAGACGCGGATGGCCTTCGACAACGGCGAGCTGCACCTGCAGGCGCCGGTGCGGATCCGGCTGCGCGGCGTGATCGGGGTCGACAACGGCGCCGGTGCCGAGCCGTGGACCGCCCCGGAGGGCTGGGTCGAGGGTGACCCGCTGACCGTGGAGACCACCCTGGGCCGGGTGCTGTTCAACGAGACGCTGCCGCAGGGCTACCGCTTCGTGAACTACGAGATCCGCAAGGGTCAGCTCTCCGCGATCGTCAACGACCTCGCCGAGCGCTTCCCCAAGGTGGCGTTGGCCGCCACCCTGGACGGGCTCAAGGAGGCCGGTTTCCACTGGGCCACCTGGTCCGGCGTGACGATCGGCATGGAGGACGTCATCGCTCCTCCGCGCAAGGCGGAGATCCTGGCGAAGTACGAGAAGGAAGCCGACCGGATCGACAAGCAGTACCAGCGTGGTCTGATGACCGCCGAGGAGCGTCGCGGCGAGCTCATCGAGATCTGGACCAAGGCGACCAACGAGGTCGCCAAGGAGATGGACACCGCGCTTCCGCAGGAGAACCCACTGTGGAAGATGATCAACTCGGGTGCCCGCGGTAACCTGCTCCAGCTCCGGCAGATCGCGGCGATCCGTGGTCTGGTGGCCAACCCGAAGGGCGAGATCATCCCGCGGCCGATCAAGGCCAGCTACCGGGAGGGTCTGTCCGTGCTGGAGTACTTCATCTCCACGCACGGTGCCCGTAAGGGTCTCGCCGACACCGCGCTGCGGACCGCCGACTCGGGTTACCTGACCCGTCGTCTGGTGGACGTCTCGCAGGACGTGATCATCCGCGAGGAGGACTGCGGCACCGACCGGGCGATCCCGATGCAGATCGGCGAGCGCCTGGAGGACGGCAGGCTGGTCGTGCACGAGCACGCCGAGACCAGCGTGCACGCCCGTACCCTGGCCGACGACATCAAGGGGCCGGACGGCACCGTCGTCGCCGAGCGGGGTCAGGACATCAACTCCATCGGGGTCGACAAGATCGTCGCCGCCGGCGTGGAGACGGTCCGGGTGCGCAGTGTGCTCACCTGCGAGTCGAAGCTGGGTGTCTGCGGTGCCTGCTACGGGCGCTCGCTGCCGACCGGCAAGACCGTGGACGTCGGCGAGGCGGTCGGCATCATCGCCGCCCAGTCGATCGGTGAGCCGGGTACGCAGCTGACGATGCGTACCTTCCACACCGGTGGCGTCGCGGGTGAGGACATCACCCAGGGTCTGCCGCGTGTCCAGGAGATCTTCGAGGCCCGGGTCCCGAAGGGTAAGGCGCCCATCGCCGACACCCCGGGTCGGATCCGGATCGAGGACGGCGAGCGCTCGCGGAAGATCATCGTGGTGCCGGACGACGGCAGCGACGAGATCGTCTACGACAAGATCTCCAAGCGGGTCCGGCTGCGGACCCACGACGGCGGTCACGTCGCGGTCGGCGAGAAGCTGACCGAGGGCACCATCGACCCGCACGAGCTTCTGCGGATCATGGGTCCACGGGCGGTCCAGGTCCACCTGACCCAGGAGGTCCAGGAGGTCTACCGCTCGCAGGGCGTGCTCATCCACGACAAGCACATCGAGATCATCATCCGCCAGATGCTCAAGCGGGTGACGGTCATCGACTCCGGCTCGACCGAGTTCCTGCCGGGTGTGCTTGTCGACCGGGCGCTGTTCGAGTCGGAGAACCGCCGGCTCGTCTCGGAGGGCGGCGAGCCCGCCGCCGGTCGTCCGGTGCTGATGGGTATCACCAAGGCCTCGCTGGCCACGGACTCCTGGCTCTCGGCGGCCTCCTTCCAGGAGACCACCCGGGTGCTGACCGACGCTGCGATCAACTCGCGCAGCGACTCGCTGGTCGGCCTCAAGGAGAACGTGATCATCGGCAAGCTCATCCCGGCGGGTACCGGCATCAGCAAGTACCGCAACGTCCGGGTGGAGCCGACCGAGGAGGCCAAGGCCAAGGTCTACTCGATGACCGGGTACCCGGAGACCGACTACGGCTTCGGGCCGGCCAGCGGGCAGGCTGTGCCGCTGGACGACTTCGACTTCGGGTCGTACCGCTAAGCACCAACCGCACGACGAGGCCCCCGGCATCCGCCGGGGGCCTCGTCGCGTCCGGAGCAGCCCACCCGCGGACCGGGTTCGGCATGATGGAGGCATGACGACCGCGCCCGAGCAGGTGTCCGTCGCGCAGCAGGGCCTGCGCCACCCGCTCGATCCCGACCCGGTCCGCTCCACCAAGGCGCGGGCGGTCTTCGCGCTGGGGCTGCTCGGCATGCTGACCGGCCTGTTCATCGGCGGGGTGGTGCCCGCGACGGTGGCACTCCACCTGGCGCGGCAGGCGCGCCGTGAGGCGTACGCCTCGGGGGGTTTCCTGACCGGTGGCACCTGGCTGCGGCGGGGGGAGCGGCTCGCCTGGGCCGGTCTGGTGCTGGTCGCGGTAAGCGTGGTGGCCGCGGTGGTGATCGGGGTGGTCCGGTTGGCCGGCGCGCCGTTCGGCCACGACTACCCCTCGAACATGGACTGAGCCGCCCGCGGCCGTGCCCGTCGGGGCGGCGGCGCCCCGGCGGTAGCCTGACGGGTGTCCGCCGCGCGGCGGTGGCGGCCCTGTGACAGGAGGACCTCGTGACGGAACCGGCGCGGCCCCCGGCGGACGATCCGGCCGGGCACCCTGGCGCGTCGGCTCCCGCCCCGGGCGGGTCCGAGTCGAGCGGCTGGGCGCGACCCGATCCGAGCGGGCAGCCGGGCTGGCCCGCCGCCTCACCCGACCCGGGTGCTCCGCCCGACCGGGGCAACCCGCCCGCCGTCGGGCCCGGTTGGGGTACGCCGCCCCATCCCACGTCAGCCCCCGGTTGGGGGGCGCCACCGCCCGGATGGGGCGCGACCCCGCCTGGTTCCGGTCACACGTACCCGGCCGCGCACGGTTGGGTGCAGCCGTCGTCCGCCCCGGCGGGCGGGCCTGGTGCGGCGGCGGGATGGGGTCAGCCGATGCCGGGTCACGGCCCGGGCTGGGGGCTCGCGCCGGGTCGGCCGGTGCCGCCGCCGCCCACCGACGACCAGCGGCGGCCGCCGAAGCGGGTGGAGCCGGTGCCAGGCACCCCGTTCGGTGTCGTCTACCTGGATGTGCCCCCGGTCACCTCGGGGCTGGCCGTCGGGGCGCTGGTGGCCGGGATCGCGTCGATCCTGGTCTCGCTGCTGGTGATCTGTTTCGGGGTGGTCGGCGCGAACGCCGGCGGGGTCTGGGCGTCCGGGGCGTTCACCGTGCTCGGCGTGCTGGCCGGGGTGGCCGCGATCGGCGCCGGCCTGCTCGGTCAGCGGCAGATCCGCCGGCCGGCCCAACCACCGGCGGTCCGCTTCACCGGCCGGGGCCTGGCGGTCGCGGCGATCAGCTGCGGGGCGGCGGGGGCACTGCTGAGCCTGCTGGGTCTGGGCCTGGCGCTGGCGATCTCCCTGGCGTGAGGCCGGTCACCCTCCGATCGGGCGCCCGGACTGGTCGACGTGGGTCGGGCGTCGGGTCGTCGGTGCCCGCCCCGGGGGCGACGGGTGGTTCTCCGGAGAAGCCGGTACACTTGTATCTGTAGGTGCCCATCGCGGGCGACGGGGCAGGACGAGATCCGGCCGGCGGGTGTGAGACGGTCGCAGGGCCATTCCGTTTTGACCTGGGCGGCTGTGGTAGGTACTCTTTCCCCTTGTGCCCGGGCATGCCCGGGCAACTCGTGCGTGCGCTGGATCCGGAGTACGGACGGCGGCACGACAAGCCAAAGATCCGGGGCGGGGCGACTCGCGTGCCGGTGACAGAACCCGGTACGTCCGCGCAAGCGTCCGCACCGGGACCGTGAGTTGGGCGACACGCCCGACCGCGGGTGCCGGGACCTCCGCGAGGTGGCCCTGGTCGGAATGTAGGAGAGCCGGTCATCAGGCCGGCTAACGAGCAGACGGCGCGGCCGCAGGACTGCGGCCGAAGGGAGCGGAGAAACCCGGTGCCCACGATCCAGCAGCTGGTCCGAAAGGGCCGCCAGGCGAAGACGAGCAAGACCAAGACCCCGGCGCTGAAGGGTTCCCCTCAGCGGCGCGGCGTGTGCACCCGCGTGTACACCACCACCCCGAAGAAGCCGAACTCGGCGCTGCGCAAGGTCGCTCGTGTGAAGCTCAGCAGCCAGATCGAGGTGACCGCCTACATCCCGGGCGTCGGTCACAACCTGCAGGAGCACTCGATCGTGCTCGTTCGCGGCGGCCGGGTGAAGGACCTCCCCGGCGTGCGTTACAAGATCGTTCGCGGCTCGCTGGACACCCAGGGTGTCCGCAACCGCAAGCAGGCGCGCAGCCGTTACGGCGCGAAGAAGGAGAAGAGCTGACATGCCGCGTAAGGGACCCGCTCCGCGGCGGCCGCTGGTCGCTGACCCGGTGTACAACTCGCCGCTGGTCACCCAGCTGGTGAACAAGATCCTGCTGCGCGGCAAGCGTCAGCTCGCCGAGTCGATCGTGTACGCGGCCCTCGAGGGCTGCCGCGAGAAGTCCGGCACCGACCCGGTCGTCACCCTCAAGCGGGCGATGGACAACGTGAAGCCGACCCTCGAGGTGCGTAGCCGTCGTGTCGGTGGCGCCACCTACCAGGTTCCGGTCGAGGTTCGCCCCACCCGGGCGACCACGCTGGGCCTGCGCTGGCTGGTCACGTACTCCCGCGCCCGGCGTGAGAAGACCATGGTCGAGCGGCTGATGAACGAGCTGCTGGACGCGAGCAACGGCCTCGGTGCCGCCGTCAAGCGGCGCGAGGACACGCACAAGATGGCCGAGTCCAACAAGGCCTTCGCGCACTACCGCTGGTAACACCCTGGTTCCGGCGCCCTCGGGCGCCGGAACCGCCACCAGTTGAGTCGAGACGACGATAAGTAGGGATTGAAGTGGCCGCCGCAGACGCGCTCGCCAACGTACGCAACATCGGCATCATGGCGCACATCGATGCCGGTAAGACCACGACCACCGAGCGGATCCTGTTCTACACCGGCATCACGTACAAGATCGGTGAGGTCCACGAGGGCGCTGCCGTCATGGACTGGATGGAGCAGGAGCAGGAGCGTGGTATCACCATCACCTCCGCTGCTACCAAGTGTGAGTGGAAGGGCCACACGATCCAGATCATCGACACGCCCGGCCACGTCGACTTCACGGTCGAGGTCGAGCGGTCGCTGCGGGTGCTGGATGGTGCGGTCGCTGTCTACGACGGTGTCGCCGGCGTGGAGCCGCAGACGGAGAACGTCTGGCGGCAGGCCGACAAGTACAACGTCCCGCGGATGTGCTTCGTCAACAAGCTCGACCGGACCGGCGCCGACTTCTTCCGCTGCGTGCAGATGATGATCGACCGGCTCAACGCCACCCCGCTGGTGCTCCAGATCCCGATCGGGCTCGAGGGCGACCACATCGGCGTCGTCGACCTGATCGGCATGCGCGCGCTCACCTGGCGTGGGGAGACCCAGAAGGGTGACGACTACGCGGTCGAGGAGATTCCGGCCGAGCTGGCCGACTCCGCGGCCGAGTGGCGCGAGAAGCTGATGGAGACCCTCGCCGACGTCGACGACGCGGTGATGGAGAAGTACCTGGAAGGCGATGAGGTCTCCGTCGAGGAGATTAAGGCCGCCATCCGGCGCGCCACCATCGCCGGCAAGGCCAACCCGGTGCTCTGCGGCTCGGCGTTCAAGAACAAGGGCGTCCAGCCGATGCTCGACGCCGTGATCGACTTCCTGCCGTCGCCGCTGGACGTTCCGGCGATCGAGGGTACGGCCACCGACGGCGAGACCCCGCTGATTCGGAAGCCGTCCAAGTCGGAGCCGTTCTCCGGACTGGCTTTCAAGATCCAGACGGACAAGCACCTGGGCAAGCTCACCTACGTCCGGGTCTACTCCGGCCTGCTCGAATCCGGCTCCCAGGTGGTCAACTCCACCAAGGACCGCAAGGAGCGGATCGGCAAGATCTACCAGATGCACGCCAACAAGCGGGAAGAGCGTGCGTCGGCGCAGGCCGGCGACATCATCGCGGTGCAGGGCCTCAAGCAGACCACCACCGGCGACACGCTCTCCGACCCGGCGAACCCGGTGATCCTGGAGTCGATGACCTTCCCGGAGCCGGTCATCTCGGTGGCGATCGAGCCGAAGACCAAGTCCGACCAGGAGAAGCTGGGCACCGCCATCCAGCGGCTGGCCGAGGAGGACCCGACCTTCCGCGTCCGGCTGGACGAGGAGACCGGTCAGACGGTCATCTCCGGCATGGGCGAGCTGCACCTGGACATCCTGGTCGACCGGATGCGGCGCGAGTTCAACGTCGAGGCCAACGTCGGCAAGCCGCAGGTGGCGTACCGCGAGACCATCCGCCGCAAGGTGGACAAGGTCGAGTACACCCACAAGAAGCAGACCGGTGGTTCCGGCCAGTACGCGCGGGTCATCGTGAGCATCGAGCCGCTGCCGCTGGACAACGACTCGCCGACCTACGAGTTCGCGAACGCCGTCAGCGGTGGCCGCATCCCCCGGGAGTTCATCCCGTCGGTGGACGCGGGCGCGCAGGACGCGATGCAGTACGGCATTCTCGCCGGCTTCCCGCTGGTCGGTGTCAAACTGACCCTGCTGGACGGCCAGTACCACGAGGTCGACTCGTCGGAAATGGCATTCAAGATCGCCGGCTCGATGGTGATGAAGGACGCGGCCCGCAAGGCCGACCCGGCGTTGCTCGAGCCGATGATGGCCGTTGAGGTCACCACTCCTGAGGAGAACATGGGTGACGTCATCGGCGACCTCAACTCCCGCCGCGGCCTGATCCAGGCGATGGAGGAGCGCAGTGGCGCCCGCATCGTGAGGGCTCTGGTGCCGTTGTCGGAGATGTTCGGCTACGTCGGCGACCTGCGGTCGAAGACCCAGGGCCGGGCTAGCTACAGCATGCAGTTCGACTCCTACGCCGAGGTTCCGCAGAACGTCGCGAAGGAAATCATCGCCAAGGCAACGGGCGAGTAATGTCCCCGAGCAGGTGATTCGTGGTCGGTCGCGGGAGGATTCACCCGCCCGCGGCCACCACGATCGGGTTGCGTGAGACCGGGCCTGTAGGCTTCATCGCCGCAGAACCCACAAAAGCTCTCCGGCCGTCAGGCCGGAAAGGCTGTCGACAGAGTCCTAAGCGCCGACCGGCGCGCCGGGCGTACGAACCAAGAAGTCCACAGGAGGACACCAGTGGCGAAGGCGAAGTTCGAGCGGACTAAGCCGCACGTCAACATCGGCACCATTGGTCACATCGACCACGGTAAGACGACGCTGACGGCGGCCATCACCAAGGTCCTGCACGACCAGTACCCCGACCTGAACCCTTACACGCCGTTCGACGAGATCGACAAGGCGCCGGAGGAGAAGGCCCGCGGCATCACGATCTCGATCGCGCACGTCGAGTACCAGACCGAGGCGCGGCACTACGCGCACGTCGACTGCCCCGGCCACGCGGACTACATCAAGAACATGATCACCGGTGCCGCGCAGATGGACGGCGCGATCCTGGTGGTCGCGGCGACCGACGGCCCGATGCCGCAGACCCGCGAGCACGTGCTGCTGGCCCGTCAGGTCGGCGTGCCGTACATCGTCGTGGCGCTCAACAAGAGCGACATGGTCGACGACGAGGAGCTCCTGGAGCTCGTCGAGCTCGAGGTCCGCGAGCTGCTCTCGGCGCAGGAGTACCCGGGTGACGACCTGCCGGTCGTGCGGGTCTCGGCGCTGAAGGCCCTCGAGGGTGACCCCGAGTGGACCGGCAAGCTCCTGGACCTGATGACCGCGGTCGACACCGCGATCCCGCAGCCGGAGCGCGAGACCGAGAAGCCGTTCCTCATGCCGATCGAGGACGTCTTCACGATCACCGGTCGTGGCACCGTCGTCACCGGTCGCGCGGAGCGCGGCATCCTCAAGCCGAACGAGGAGGTGGAGCTCGTCGGTATCCGCGAGAAGTCGCAGAAGACGGTCTGCACCGGCATCGAGATGTTCCGCAAGCTGCTCGACGAGGCCCGCGCGGGCGAGAACGTCGGTCTGCTGCTGCGTGGCATCAAGCGCGAGGACGTCGAGCGCGGCATGGTGGTCGTCAAGCCGGGCACCACGACCCCGCACACGGAGTTCGAGGCGACGGTCTACATCCTCTCCAAGGAGGAGGGCGGCCGGCACACCCCGTTCTTCCAGAACTACCGTCCGCAGTTCTACTTCCGGACCACGGACGTCACCGGTGTCGTCACGCTCCCCGAGGGCACCGAGATGGTCATGCCGGGTGACAACACCACCATGGCGGTGAAGCTGATCCAGCCCATCGCCATGGAGGAGAACCTCAAGTTCGCGATCCGCGAGGGTGGCCGCACCGTCGGCGCCGGGTTCGTCACCAAGATCATCAAGTGAGCTAGGTAACCCCGATTAGACCCGCCGCCGGTCGTGCGGCATACTAGTCAGGTTGCGTAACGACAGTTCGTCGCCTGTGTTCGGCTTTCGCTGAACCTCCGGGTGACGGGACAGTCGAGCGTAGGGTGGTTGGCGGCCTCGCCGCCAACCACCCTCGCACGGCGTTCAGGTCGCGGTAATTGCGATCGGCGCCTTGACCCACCGCGCGGTCAGGACCGCTCTGGAGTCCCAGGGCGGAGCCCGGCCCGAGGGCGCGACACGCCCGACCGCGGGGGTCGGCGAAGTGGGCCTGTGCCAGCCGGTACAGGCGCCCGCAACACAGCGGCATCGAGAGAAGGAACAGAAGCCACCATGGCGGGACAGAAGATCCGCATCCGGCTCAAGGCCTATGACCACGAGGTCGTCGACTCCTCGGCTCGGAAGATCGTCGAGACGGTGACGCGCACCGGGGCGCAGGTCGCGGGCCCGGTGCCGCTGCCCACGGAGATCAACCGTTTCTGCGTTATCCGCTCGCCGCACAAGTACAAGGACTCGCGCGAGCACTTCGAGATGCGCACGCACAAGCGGCTGATCGACATCATCGACCCGACTCCGAAGACGGTCGACTCGCTCATGCGCCTCGACCTGCCGGCTGGCGTCGACATCGAGATCAAGCTGTAGGGACCGGACAAATGGACAGGCAAGTCAAGGGGATCCTGGGCGCCAAGCTCGGCATGACCCAGGTCTGGGACAACAACCGTGTTGTTCCCGTGACCGTGGTCGAGGCCGGCCCGTGCGTCATCAGTCAGGTTCGTAGCGCCGAGAAGGACGGTTACTCCGCGGTCCAGCTGGCGTACGGCATCATCGACCCGCGCAAGGTCAAGAAGCCGATCAGCGGGCACTACGCGAAGGCGGACGTGGCGCCGCGCCGGCACATCGTCGAGCTGCGCACCACGGACGCGGGGGAGTACTCGCTCGGCCAGGAGGTCACGGTCGAGGAGTTCCCGCCCGGCGTCTCGATCGACGTCACTGGCAAGACCAAGGGCAAGGGCTACGCCGGCCCGATGAAGCGGCACGGCTTCCACGGTCTGCGCGCCAGCCACGGTGTCGAGCGCAAGCACCGCTCGCCCGGCTCCATCGGCGCCTGCGCCACTCCGGGTCGTGTCTTCAAGGGCACCCGGATGGCCGGCCGGATGGGTGGCGTGCGGTACACCGTGCAGAACCTCACCGTCCAGGCGGTCGACACCGAGAACAACCTGCTGCTCGTCCGGGGTGCCATTCCTGGTCCCAAGGGCGCGCTGGTTCTGGTCCGTACCGCGGCCAAGAGCAAGGTGAAGAAGGGCGGTGCGGCCAAGTGACCACCGTTGACGTGCGCACCGTCGAAGGCAGCACCAGCGGCTCCGTCGAGCTGCCGGCTGACATCTTCGACGTGCAGGCCAACGTCGCGCTGATGCACCAGGTCGTGGTGGCCCAGCTCGCGGCGGCCCGACAGGGCACGCACAAGACCAAGACCCGCGGCGAGGTCGCCGGCGGCGGCAAGAAGCCGTACAAGCAGAAGGGCACCGGTCGCGCCCGGCAGGGCTCGATCCGCGCGCCGCAGTTCGCCGGCGGTGGCGTGGTGCACGGTCCCGTGCCGCGCGACTACAGCCAGCGGACCCCGAAGAAGATGAAGGCCGCCGCGCTGCGGGGTGCCCTCTCCGACCGGGCCCGCGCCGGGCAGGTGCACGTCGTCGAGGCGTTCGTCTCGGGCGAGAAGCCGTCGACCAAGGCGGCCCTGGCCACGCTGACCAAGCTCACCGAGGCCCGTCGGGTCCTGGTCGTGCTGAGCAGCACCGACGAGCTGAACTGGGTGTCGCTGCGCAACGAGCCGCGGGTGCACCTGATCGAGTCCGGCCAGCTGAACACGTATGACGTGCTGGTGGCCGACGACGTGGTCTTCACCAAGGACGCCCTGGACGAGTTCCTGGGCGTGCCCGCCGAGACCACCGAGGAGGGTGGCAAGTGAGCACGATCGCCGACCCGCGCGACATCATCGTGGCGCCGGTCGTCTCGGAGAAGAGCTACAGCGAGCTGAACCGGAACTGGTACACCTTCCTGGTGCACCCGGACGCGAACAAGACCGAGATCAAGATCGCTATCCAGCAGATCTTCAACGTCCGCGTCCTGACGGTCAACACGCTCAACCGCCAGGGTAAGCGCAAGCGCACCAAGACCGGCTTCGGTCAGCGCAAGGCGACCAAGCGGGCGATCGTGAAGCTGGCTGACGGTGACCGCATCGAGGCCTTCGGCGGCCCGGTCAGCTGAGGGGTGTAGACAATGGCTATCCGTAAGTACAAGCCGACGACGCCGGGCCGACGTGGCTCCAGCGTTGCCGACTTCGCCGAGATCACCCGGTCCACGCCGGAGAAGTCGCTGCTGGCTCCGCTGCCGAAGAAGGGCGGGCGTAACGCCCACGGCCGGATCACCACGCGGCACCACGGTGGCGGTCACAAGCGCCAGTACCGTCTGATCGACTTCAAGCGGGTCGACAAGGACGGCGTGCCGGCGAAGGTCGCTCACATCGAGTACGACCCGAACCGCACGGCGCGCATCGCGCTGCTGCACTACGCCGACGGCGAGAAGCGGTACATCATCGCGCCGAAGGACATGAAGCAGGGCGACCGCGTCGAGTCCGGCCCGGGCGCCGACATCAAGCCGGGTAACAACCTGCCGCTGCGCAACATCCCGGTCGGTACCACCATCCACAACGTGGAGCTGCGTCCGGGTGGCGGGGCCAAGCTGGCCCGTTCCGCCGGCGTCGGCATCCAGCTGCTCGGCCGTGAGGGCGCGTACGCGACCCTGCGTATGCCGTCCGGCGAGATCCGGCGGGTGGACGTGCGCTGCCGCGCCAGCGTCGGCGAGATCGGCAACGCCGATCAGTCGAACATCAACTGGGGTAAGGCCGGCCGTATGCGGTGGAAGGGCAAGCGCCCGACCGTCCGTGGTGTCGCCATGAACCCGGTCGACCACCCGCACGGTGGTGGTGAGGGTAAGACCTCCGGTGGTCGCCACCCGGTCAACCCGCAGGGTAAGCCCGAGGGCCGCACCCGCCGTAAGGGCCAGCCGAGTGACCGGCTGATCGTCCGCCGTCGCTACGCCACGCGTAAGCGCGGCTGAGGGAGATAAGACATGCCTCGCAGCCTGAAGAAGGGCCCGTTCGTAGACGACCACCTGCTCAAGAAGGTGGAAGTCCAGAACGACAAGGGCTCGAAGAACGTGATCAAGACCTGGTCGCGGCGCTCGACGATCATCCCGGAGATGCTCGGGCACACGATCGCGGTGCACGACGGACGCAAGCACGTCCCGGTGTTCGTGACCGAGGCGATGGTCGGGCACAAGCTCGGCGAGTTCGCGCTGACCCGCACGTTCAAGGGTCACGAGAAGGACGACCGGAAGAGCCGTCGGCGCTGACGCCGCGGGCATACGGATAGAGGGAACAAGGGGTTACAGCGATGCCAGGAAAGGGCGACGCTCCGGTGCTTCCGGGCGCGCGGGCGGTTGCGCGGCACGTGCGCATCTCGCCGATGAAGGCGCGCCGGGTGGTCAACCTCGTCCGCGGCCTGCCCGCGAAGGAGGCGCTCACGGTGCTGCAGTTCGCGCCGCAGGCTGCGAGCGAGCAGGTGTACAAGGTGCTCGCTAGCGCGATCGCCAACGCGGAGAACAACGAGCGGCTGGACCCCGACGCGCTGCTCGTCAGCGAGGCGTTCGTGGACGAGGGCCCGACGATGAAGCGGTTCCAGCCGCGGGCGCAGGGCCGGGCGTACCGGATCCGCAAGCGCACCTGCCACATCACCGTGGCGGTCGAGGCGGTCGCGCCGGCAGCGCCGAGGAAGGCCGCGGCGAAGAAGGCCGCCCCGGCCACGCAGGCCGCACCGGCCGAAGCGCAGAGCAAGACGGAGGACGCCGAGTAATGGGTCAGAAGGTTCACCCCACTGGGTTCCGGCTCGGCATCTCGACCGACTGGAAGTCCCGCTGGTTCGCGGACAAGCTCTACAAGGACTACGTCGGCGAGGATGTCAAGATCCGCCGCATGATGTCCAAGGGCCTCGAGCGCGCCGGCATCTCCAAGGTCGACATCGAGCGCACCCGCGACCGGGTCCGGGTCGACATCCACACCGCCCGGCCGGGCATCGTCATCGGCCGTAAGGGTGCGGAGGCCGACCGGATCCGCGGCGAGCTCGAGAAGCTCACCGGCAAGCAGGTGCAGCTGAACATCATCGAGGTGAAGAACCCCGAGTCGGACGCGCAGCTCGTCGCGCAGGGCGTGGCCGAGCAGCTGTCCAGCCGGGTCAGCTTCCGTCGGGCGATGCGCAAGGCCATGCAGTCCGCGATGAAGAACCCGGTCGTCAAGGGCATCCGTGTGCAGGTCTCGGGTCGTCTCGGCGGCGCCGAGATGAGCCGGACCGAGTTCTACCGCGAGGGCCGGGTTCCGCTGCACACGCTGCGGGCCAACATCGAGTACGGCTTCTTCGAGGCCCGTACCACGTTCGGCCGGATCGGCGTGAAGGTCTGGATCTACAAGGGCGACGCCGTCCCGGGCCGGGAGGCTCCGGCCGAGGCCGGTCCGTCCCGCCCGCGTCGTGGTGAGCGCGGCGACCGTCCCGAGCGTCCGCGCCGTGGCCGGTCGGGTTCGTCCGGCACGACGGCTGGTGGCACCGAGGCTGGCCGGGCTGCCGCGACCACCATCGCGCAGCAGGCCGAGACGCCGAGTGGCGAGCCGGTGGACAGCGCAGCTGTCGCCGCCGCGGCTGCTCCGGCAGAAACGCAGCAGGAGGGCTGACAGATGCTGATGCCGCGCAAGCCCCCGAAGGGCTTCCGCAAGCCGCACCACCCGGACCGCAGTGGCGCGTCCAAGGGTGGTAACCGGGTGGTGTTCGGCGAGTTCGGGATCCAGGCTCTCGAGCCGGCGTACGTGACCAACCGCCAGATCGAGTCGGCGCGTATCGCGATGACCCGTCACATCAAGCGTGGCGGCAAGGTCTGGATCACGATCTTCCCGGACCAGGCCCTCACCAAGAAGCCGGCCGAAACCCGGATGGGTTCCGGCAAGGGCTCGCCCGAGTGGTGGGTCGCCAACGTCAAGCCGGGGCGGGTTCTCTTCGAGATGTCCTTCCCCAACGAGCAGATCGCGCGAGAGGCCATGCGTCGCGCGATCCACAAGCTCCCGATGAAGTGCCGCATTGTTACGCGCGAAGTGGGTGAATCCTGATGGCAGCGGGCGTTAAGGCGACCGAGCTGCGTGAGCTCTCCGAAGAGGAGCTGGTCACGAAGCTGCGGGAGGCCAAGGCGGAGCTGTTCAACCTCCGCGTGCAGGCCGCAACCGGGCAGCTGGACAACAACCGGCGGCTGCAGGTCATCCGTCGGGAGATCGCCCGGATCTACACGATCATGCGTGAGCGTGAGCTGGGGCTCTCGGCCGCGCCGACTGAGGTGACTGCATCATGACCGACGAGAACACGACCGCCACCGTGCGGGCTCGCCGCAAGGTCCGTGAGGGCCTCGTGGTGAGCGACAAGATGGACAAGACCGTCGTGGTCGAGGTCGAGGACCGGGTCAGGCACGCGCTGTACGGCAAGATTATGCGCCGGACCAGCAAGCTGAAGGTCCACGACGAGCAGAACGCCGCCGGCACCGGCGACCGGGTCCTGATCATGGAGACCCGGCCGCTGAGCGCCACCAAGCGTTGGCGGATCGTGGAGATCCTGGAAAAGGCCAAGTAGCGAAGGCTCGAGCTCGCCCGGCGTTGCGTCGGGCGTAGGTTCCGCCAGGCTCCGGCCGGCCGCTACGGCGGCCGGAGAACCGGCAGACATAGGAGATAGACGTGATTCAGCAGGAGTCGCGACTGCGCGTCGCCGACAACACGGGTGCTCGGGAGATCCTGTGCATCCGGGTTCTCGGTGGCTCCGGTCGGCGCTACGCGAGCATCGGCGACGTCATCGTGGCCACCGTCAAGGACGCGATCCCGGGTGCCGGTGTGAAGAAGGGCGACGTCGTCAAGGCGGTCATCGTCCGCACGGCCAAGGAGAAGCGGCGGCCGGACGGCTCGTACATCCGCTTCGACGAGAACGCCGCCGTCATCATCAAGGACGGCGGGGACCCGCGCGGTACCCGCATCTTCGGCCCGGTGGGCCGGGAGCTGCGGGACAAGCGGTTCATGAAGATTATTTCCCTCGCGCCGGAGGTGTTGTGACCGTGAAGGTCAAGAAGGGCGACACGGTCGTCGTCATCGCCGGCAAGGACAAGGGTGCCAAGGGCAAGGTCATTCAGGCCTACCCGCGGCAGGACAAGGTCCTGGTCGAGGGCGTGAACCGGGTCAAGAAGCACACCCGCATCAGCACCACCCAGCGTGGCGCCAAGACCGGCGGCATCGTCACCCAGGAGGCCCCGATCCACGTCTCGAACGTGCAGGTCCTGGACTCCGACGGCAAGCCGACCCGCGTCGGTTACCGGATCGACGACAACGGCCAGAAGGTCCGCATCGCGCGTAGCACCGGTAAGGACCTGTGATGACCACGGCTACCGAAAAGACCATGCCGCGCCTCAAGGAGCGGTACCGCAACGAGATCGTGGCCCAGCTGCGTGAGCAGCACAGCTACGGCAACCCCATGCAGGTGCCGCGGCTGGTCAAGATCGTCGTCAACATGGGTGTCGGCGAGGCTGCTCGCGACGCCAAGCTGATCGACGGCGCGGTCCGCGACCTCGCCACGATCACCGGCCAGAAGCCGCAGGTGCGGCGGGCGACCAAGTCCATCGCGCAGTTCAAGCTCCGCGAGGGCATGCCGATCGGCGCGAAGGTGACCCTTCGCGGTGACCGGATGTGGGAGTTCCTGGACCGGCTGCTGTCCATCGCGCTGCCGCGTATCCGCGACTTCCGCGGTCTGGACGGGCGCAAGCTCGACGGGCACGGCAACTACACGTTCGGTCTGACCGAGCAGTCGGTGTTCCACGAGATCGACCAGGACCGGATCGATCGCCAGCGGGGCATGGACATCACGGTGGTCACCACCGCCACGACCGACGACGAGGGCCGGGCGCTGCTCAAGCTCCTGGGCTTCCCGTTCAAGGAGAACTGAGATGGCCAAGAAGGCGCTGATCATCAAGGCGGCCGCGAAGCCGAAGTTCTCGGTTCGCGCGTACACCCGCTGCCAGCGGTGCGGGCGTCCGAAGGCGGTCTACCGCAAGTTCGGTCTCTGCCGGGTGTGCGTCCGGGAGATGGCCCACCGCGGTGAGCTGCCGGGCGTGTCCAAGGCTTCCTGGTAAGGGCGACCGCGTCCCGGCTGTCGGCCGGGAACTCCTGCACCGATTAGGTATTGCTCTTCGCCGTAGGCCCGGGGCCGATGCCCCGGGAACCCCGGCGAGAAAGGCTGACGAAATCCATGACGATGACCGACCCGATCGCAGACATGCTCACGCGTCTGCGTAACGCCAACCAGGCGTACCACGATCAGGTGAAGATGCCCTACTCCAAGATCAAGGCGAACATCGCCGAGGTCCTGAAGGCCGAGGGTTACATCGCCACCTGGTCGGTCGAGGAGCCCGAGGAGGGCGCCGTCGGCAAGCGACTGGTCGTCGAGCTGAAGTACGGCCAGAACCGGGAGCGGAGCCTGGCCGGCATCAAGCGCGTGTCCAAGCCCGGTCTCCGGGTGTACGCCAAGTCGGACGGGCTCCCCCGGGTGCTCGGTGGGCTGGGCGTGGCGATCATTTCGACGTCCCAGGGGCTGCTCACCGACCGGCAGGCCCGCAAGCGGAGTGTTGGCGGGGAAGTCCTCGCCTTCGTCTGGTAACGGGAGACAGGTAGAAATGTCGCGAATTGGACGTAAGTCGATCCCGGTACCAGCCGGCGTCGACATCACGATCGACGGGCAGACCGTCAAGGTCAAGGGCCCGAAGGGCCAGCTCCAGCACACCCTCGCCGAGCCGATCACCATCGAGCGGGCCGAGGACGGGCAGCTGAGCGTCAACCGCCCGAACGACGAGCGCAAGGCCAAGGAACTGCACGGCCTGAGCCGTACGCTGGTAGCAAACATGATCGTCGGCGTGACCGAGGGCTATCGCAAGAGCCTGGAGATCGCCGGCACCGGTTACCGGGTCACCGCCAAGGGCGCGGACCTCGAGTTCGCGCTCGGGTTCTCGCACCCGGTGCTGGTTCCCGCACCGGCGGGCATCACCTTCACGGTGGAGCGGCCGACCCTGTTCCACGTGGCCGGCATCGACAAGCAGCAGGTCGGTGAGGTCGCCGCCAACATCCGGAA
Source organism: Micromonospora coriariae (assembly GCF_900091455.1). NCBI lineage: Bacteria > Bacillati > Actinomycetota > Actinomycetes > Micromonosporales > Micromonosporaceae > Micromonospora > Micromonospora coriariae. Next base: position 3,436,216 of record NZ_LT607412.1, read on the forward strand.
GATCCGCCCGCCGGAGCCCTACAAGGGCAAGGGCGTCAAGTACCAGGGCGAGGTCATCCGCCGCAAGGCTGGAAAGGCAGGTAAGAAGTGACCGCCACGCTGCTCAAGCGCCGCCGCGGCGTCGCCGCCAAGCGCGCCGTCGGGCGGGCGCGTCGGCACTTCCGGGTCCGCAAGAACGTCAGCGGTACGGCCGAGCGTCCGCGTCTGGTCGTCACCCGTTCCCTGCGGCACATGGTCGCCCAGATCGTCGACGACACCAAGGGTCACACCCTGGCGTCGGCGTCGTCCCTGGACGCCTCGCTGCGCGGTGCGGAGGGCGACAAGAGCGCCCTCGCCGGCAAGGTGGGCGCGCTGCTCGCCGAGCGGGCCAAGGCCGCCGGCGTCTCCAAGGTCGTCTTCGACCGCGGCGGCAACCGGTACGCGGGGCGAGTCGCCGCGCTTGCCGACGCCGCCCGCGAAGCCGGGCTCGAGTTCTAACAACCCCGTCACGAGAGATAAGGAAGGCTGCTGATGCCAGGTCAACAGCGCCGTGGCGGCGGGTCCGGTGGCAACGAGGGTGGTCGCCGCGACAACCGCCGTGAGGGCGGCCGCGGAAACGCGCCCGTCGAGAAGACCCCGCACCTCGAGCGGGTCGTCGCGATCAACCGCGTCGCCAAGGTCGTGAAGGGTGGTCGTCGCTTCAGCTTCACCGCCCTGGTGATCGTTGGTGACGGCGACGGCACGGTCGGCGTGGGCTACGGAAAGGCCAAGGAGGTGCCCGCGGCGATCGCCAAGGGTGTCGAGGAGGCCAAGAAGCACTTCTTCAAGGTCCCGCGGATCGGTCAGTCGATCCCGCACCCGGTGACGGGTGAGGACGCCGCTGGTGTGGTGCTGCTCAAGCCGGCCTCCGCCGGTACGGGTGTCATCGCCGGTGGTCCGGTGCGCGCCGTGCTGGAGTGCGCCGGTATCCACGACGTGCTCTCCAAGAGCCTCGGCTCGTCGAACCCGATCAACATCGTGCACGCCACCGTGGCGGCCCTGAAGGGGCTTGAGTCCCCCGAGCAGGTCGCGGCGCGTCGTGGTCTGCCGGTGGAGGACGTCGCGCCGGCCGCCATGCTGGCGTCGCGTGCGGGGGTGGCGCACTGATGGCACGTCTGAAGGTCACCCAGCTCCGGTCCGGTATCGGGACCAAGCACAACCAGCGTGAGTCGCTGCGTTCGCTCGGTCTCAAGCGGATCAATGACGTGGTGGTCAAGGAGGACCGGCCCGAGATCCGCGGCATGATCTTCACTGTGAGCCACCTCGTGAAGGTCGAGGAGGTCGAGTAATGACGATCAAGGTGCATCACCTGCGCCCGGCGCCCGGTTCCAAGACCGCGAAGACCCGTGTGGGTCGCGGTGAGGGTTCCAAGGGCAAGACCGCTGGTCGCGGTACCAAGGGTTCCAAGGCCCGCAAGAACATCTCGGCGGCGTTCGAGGGTGGGCAGATGCCCATCCACATGCGCCTGCCGAAGCTGAAGGGCTTCAAGAACAAGTTCAAGGTGGTCTTCCAGGTGGTCAACCTGGACCGGCTCGCCGAGCTGTTCCCGAACGGCGGCCAGGTTGGCCCGCTGGAGCTGGTCGAGTCCGGCGCGGTCCGCAAGGGTCACCCGGTCAAGGTTCTCGGCACCGGGGACCTCGGTGGGGTGGCGCTCCAGGTGTCGGCGCACGCGTTCAGTGCGTCGGCCAAGGAGAAGATCGCCGCCGCCGGTGGCTCCGTCACCGAGCTGTAAGGCGTACGACCCATGGCGCCCGTCCAGTTGTGACCAACTGGCGGGCGCCATGGTCTGCCTGGGGCGTATGCGCCCGGTAATATCGGAATCGGTTTATGTAGCCGGGCGCATCTGCCCGGACCGGGATGGGGCTGTTAGAGTCCCATCCCAGCCATGGATTCCGGGCGCTCGCCCGGGATCCACCCCGACCCGCCAGGGATCACCGGCGGCCCGCCTCGCGCAGGAGGAAGAAGTTGCTGTCCGCCTTTCTCAGTGCGTTCCGTACGCCTGACCTGCGCAAGAAGCTGCTGTTCACAGTAGGCATCATCGCGGTCTACCGGCTGGGTGCCACGCTGCCCAGTCCGGGCGTCTCGTACGGCAACGTCCAGAAGTGCCTCGACACCCTCCAGGGTGAGTCGACGGGTGTGCTGAGTCTGCTCAACCTCTTCTCCGGCGGAGCGCTGCTGCAGCTCTCGGTCTTCGCGCTGGGCATCATGCCCTACATCACCGCGTCGATCATTCTGCAGCTGCTGACCGTCGTGATTCCGCGTCTGGAGCAACTCCGCAAGGAGGGCCAGGCCGGCCAGGCGAAGATCACCCAGTACACCCGCTACCTGACCCTGGGTCTCGGTGTGCTGCAGGCCTCGGCGTTCGTGGCGCTGGCCCGCTCCGGGCAGCTGTTCCAGAACCGCTGCGACCAGTTCCCGATCATCCCCACCGGCACCGGCATCCCGGACTGGCTGACCCTGTCCATCCTGGTGATGACCATGACCGCCGGCACCGGCATGGTCATGTGGCTCGGTGAGCTGATCACCGACCGCGGCGTCGGCAACGGCATGTCCGTCCTGATCTTCACCTCGATCGCCGCGCGGCTGCCCAGCGAGGGCTGGCAGATCAAGACCAGCAAGGGCTGGGACATGTTCGCCCTGGTCATCGCGCTGGTCCTGGTGGTCATCACCGCTGTCACCTTCATCGAGCAGGCGCAGCGCCGCATCCCGGTGCAGTACGCCAAGCGGATGATCGGCCGGCGGATGTACGGCGGCACCTCGACCTACATCCCGCTCAAGGTCAACCAGGCCGGTGTGATCCCGGTCATCTTCGGCTCGTCGCTGCTCTACCTGCCGCAGTTGGCCTTGCAGTTCTTCGACACGACCGACCCGGGCAAGACCCAGGCCTGGATCCAGAACAACCTGGTCAACCCGAGCAGCCCGATCTACATCGCGGTCTACTTCCTGCTGATCATCTTCTTCACGTACTTCTACGTCTCGATCACGTTCAACCCGACCGAGGTCGCGGACAACATGAAGAAGTACGGCGGGTTCGTGCCGGGCATCCGCCCGGGCAAGCCGACGGCCGACTACCTGGACTTCATCCTCAGCCGGATCACCCTGCCGGGCGCGCTCTACCTCGGCGTGATCTCGATCCTGCCGAACTTCTTCTTCATCTGGCTGGACAACCAGCAGTACCAGAACTTCCCGTTCGGCGGCACCGCTGTGCTCATCATGGTCGGCGTCGGTCTGGAGACCGTGAAGCAGATCGAGAGCCAACTCATGCAGCGGAACTACGAAGGGTTCCTGCGGTAGATGAGACTCGTTCTGGTTGGCCCGCCGGGCGCGGGCAAGGGCACGCAGGCCGAGTTCGTGGCCGCGCACCTGTCGGTGCCCAAGATCTCGACCGGGGACATCTTCCGGTCGAACGTCACCCAGGGCACGCCGCTCGGTGTCGAGGCGAAGCGTTACATGGACGCGGGCGAGCTGGTCCCGGACGAGGTCACCATCAACATGGTCCGGGACCGGCTGGCCGAGCCCGACGCCAGCGAGGGGTTCCTGCTCGACGGCTTCCCGCGGACCACTCCGCAGGCCGCCGCGCTGGACAAGCTCCTCGCTGACCTGGGCACCGCACTGGACCTGGTCCTGGAGCTGGTGGTCGACGACGACGAGGTGATCCGGCGGCTCTCCGGCCGGCGTACCTGCCGGGGCTGCGGCAAGATCTGGCACGTCGAGTTCGACGCCACCACCCGGCCCGGCATCTGCGACCGGTGCGGCGCCGAGCTGTTCCAGCGCGACGACGACAAGCCGGAGACCATCGCCACGCGGCTGCGGGAATACAGCGAGAAGACCGCGCCACTGGTCGACTACTACGGCGCCCAGGGCAAGCTGGTCGGGATCGACGCCACCGGCCCGGTGGAGGACGTCACCACCCGGGCCATAGACGCGCTGCGGTCGTACGGCGGCTGAGGTCCGGCCGGGCCACGGCGGATAGAGTGCGATCAGCGGGGTACGTGCGACGTGCCCCGCTGATCGGCAACGAAAGGTGATCGGTCCATGCGTCGTCCCCAGCTGGACATCCAGCTGAAGACCCCTGACCAGATCGAGAAGATGCGCGCCGCCGGGCTGGTGGTGGCCGAGGCGCTGCGCCGGATGCGCGAGGCGGTGGCCCCCGGCGTCAGCACCGCCGATTTGGATTCCATCGCCGAGTCGACGATCCGCGAGGCGGGTGGCGTCCCGTCGTTCAAGGGCTACCACGGCTTCCCCGCGTCGATCTGCTCCTCGGTCAACGAGCAGATCGTGCACGCCATCCCCTCGCCGAAGCAGGTGCTGCGGGACGGCGATCTGATCTCCATCGACTGCGGCGCGGTGCTGAACGGGTGGCATGGCGACTCCGCGATCACCGTCGCGATCGGTGACGTCGACCCGGCGCTGCTCAAGATGGCCGAAGTGGCCGAGGATGCGATGTGGGCCGGCATCGCCGCCGCGGCGCGCGGCGCGGCCAGCGGCAAGGGGCGGCTCACCGACATCTCGCACGCGGTCGAGAGCGCCGTCCGCAAGGGCGGCAGGTACGGCATCGTCGACGGCTACGGCGGGCACGGTATCGGCACGGAGATGCACCAGGACCCGCACGTGCTCAACCACGGCCGGCCGGGCAAGGGTCCGCGGCTGGTCCCCGGCATGGCGCTGGCCATCGAACCGATGATCACCATGGCGTCACCGCGCACGGTCGAGCTGGCCGACGGTTGGACGGTGGTCACCCGCGACGGGTCGGTGGCGGCGCACGTCGAGCACTCGATGGCGCTGCTGCCGGACGGCGTGTGGGTGCTCACCGCGTTCGACGGCGGCCGTGCCCGACTGGGCGACCTGGTCACCGCTCGGCAGCCGGCCGCCTCGACCGCGTCCTGACCTCTGGGGGCCCGCAGCCCATCCACTGTCGACCCTGGTGGATCAAGGGGGCCGGCCGGGTATGACGCCGCTGGCGTGACGGTGGCATGCTTGCCGGCATGGACGGGCGGGACGGGATGCGAGCGGCGGACGCGGACCGTGAGGCGGTGGCCGAACGGTTGCGGGTGGCTCTCGGTGAAGGCCGACTGGACCTGCACGAGTACGACGAGCGGCTGCAGCGGGCCTACGCCGCCCGCACCTACGCCGAACTGGACGCCCTGCTCACCGATCTGCCACCGGTGGCGCCCCCGGAGCGCTCGACGCTGGCGCCGGTCACCGCACCGACCGCCGGGCCGCTGGACGGCGGTGCGCAGGGCCAGCCCGTCCCGGCCGGGGGCGTCGCCGCCCGCTGGCTGGCCGAGATGTGGTTTCCGTACCTGAAGGTGATCGCCATCGTGGTGACCATCTGGGCGGTGACCTCGGTGCTCAGCCGGGACCTGCTCTACTTCTGGCCGGCCTGGGTGGCCGGGCCGTGGGGCGCGGTGCTGGTGGTCCACACGGTCACCGGGATCGCCGGGGGAGAGCCCCGGCGCCAGGCCATCGAGCGGGAGCGCCGGCGCGCGAAGCGGCAGCGGCGCCGGGAGTTGCGCGCCGGCGAACCGGACGAACGGGACGAACCGCGACCGGCCAGCTGACCCGCGGGCAGGGGGCGGAGCCGATCCGGCCGGACCGGCCGACGGTGCCCGGACGGATATCATCGGGGTCCCGGACGGGGGAGCGGCGCCCGACACGGCGGTGCGGTGGGTGGCCGGTTTGGCGACCGCCCGCAGGCCGGCGTACACTTTCTGATCGGCGCACAGCGTCCACTCCGGCATGCCCACCCTGCGCTTCGGTGGGTGCTGGAGCCGCGGCTGGCGCGGGCTTTCTGATCTTGGTCAGTTACCCGTGTAAGACGTTGTGGGCCGCCCGGAGCAATCGACGTCAGGACAGCGGAGGACATGCCGAAAAAAGACGGAGCCATTGAGATCGAGGGTCGGGTCATCGAGCCCCTGCCGAACGCCATGTTCCGGGTGGAGCTCGCGAACGGCCACAAGGTGCTGGCTCACATCAGCGGCAAGATGCGGCAGCACTACATCCGCATCCTGCCGGAGGACCGGGTCGTCGTCGAACTCTCGCCGTACGACCTGACCCGCGGGCGCATCGTCTACCGCTACAAGTAGTCCTGACGGCGGCCGGGAAGTCCCGTGTCCGTCTTCGACGTCCGGTCTCGCGCTGCGCGCGTCCCCGGGCCAGATGGGAAGTAAGGCAACCGTGAAGGTCAAGCCGAGCGTCAAGAGGATCTGCCAGAAGTGCCGGGTTATCCGCCGGCACGGCCGGGTCATGGTCATCTGCAGCGACCCGCGCCACAAGCAGCGCCAGGGCTGACTCAGCCCGTCCGGCCGTAACACCGCCGGGTGGCGTTGGTCCAGGCAGATCCCCAGCGACACACACATCACACATGCTCGTCCCAGCCACGAGTGGTACGCGAGACGTACTCCTGCGTGGCTGACCCCCGGTCGGAGGCCGGGGCCCGCTCGGGCAGCGACCGATCCCGGTCGCCGGCGCTCACCGCGTCGGAAAGACGGGACGGCCGGTAGCGGGATGGGACGGGTCCACACCTCCGCCACACATCACGAGGAGTACGCCCGCACATGGCACGTCTAGTCGGCGTGGATCTCCCCCGCGAGAAGCGGATGGAAATCGCGCTCACCTACATCTTCGGGCTCGGTCGCACCCGCGCCCAGGAGACACTCGCCGCTACCGGCATCTCGCCGGACAAGCGCGCTCGGGACCTCACGGACGAGGAGCTCGTGCAGCTCCGCGACCACATCGAGGGCAACTACAAGGTTGAAGGCGACCTGCGCCGCGAGGTCGCCGCTGACATCCGCCGCAAGGTTGAGATCGGCTGCTACGCCGGCATCCGGCACCGCCGGGGCCTGCCCGTGCGTGGCCAGCGGACCAAGACCAACGCGCGGACCCGCAAGGGCCCGAAGCGGACCGTCGCCGGCAAGAAGAAGCCCGGCAAGAAGTAGTTCTTAACCGGATGACGGGGGCGGCCGCCGCCGAGGTAGGGCAGGCCGCAACCCAATCCGGAAAGTCAACTAGGAGCGCACAGACTTATGCCACCGAAGGCTCGTGCCGGAGCCGCTGTAAAGAAGGTCCGGCGCAAGGAACGCAAGAACGTCGCCCACGGGCAGGCGCACATCAAGAGCACCTTCAACAACACCATCGTGTCCATCACGGACCCGACCGGTGCGGTCATCTCCTGGGCCTCCGCGGGCCAGGTTGGCTTCAAGGGCTCCCGCAAGTCGACTCCGTTCGCCGCGCAGCTGGCCGCCGAGGCCGCCGCGCGTCGGGCCATGGAGCACGGCATGCGCAAGGTCGACGTGTTCGTCAAGGGCCCCGGCTCCGGCCGGGAGACCGCCATCCGTTCGCTGCAGGCCGTGGGCCTCGAGGTCGGGCAGATCTCCGACGTCACCCCGCAGCCGCACAACGGATGCCGTCCGCCGAAGCGTCGCCGGGTCTGAGAGGTAGAGAGAGATGGCTCGTTACACCGGTGCTGACTGCCGCCGTTGCCGGCGGGAGAAGATGAAGCTGTTCCTCAAGGGCAGCAAGTGTGATGGTCCGAAGTGCCCGTTCGAGTCCCGGCCGTTCCCGCCCGGGCAGCACGGCCGCGGCCGCACCAAGGAGACGGAGTACCTGCTCCAGCTCCGTGAGAAGCAGAAGGCCCGCCGTGTCTACGGCGTGCTGGAGAAGCAGTTCCGCGGTTACTACGAGGAAGCCGTTGGCAAGCAGGCCAAGACCGGTGAGGTCCTCCTGCAGATCCTCGAGTCGCGGCTGGACAACGTCGTTTACCGGGCCGGCTACGCCCACTCGCGGGACATGGCCCGCCAGCTGGTCAAGCACGGTCACTTCACGGTGAACGGCAAGAAGGTCGACATCCCGTCGTACCGCGTCAAGGAGCACGACATCATCGAGGTTCGGGGCAAGAGCAAGGAGCTCACCCCGTTCATCGTGGCGCAGGCTCAGGCCGGTTCGCGGGCGGTGCCGGCCTGGCTCGAGGCAATCCCGAGCCAGATGAAGATCCTGGTGCACTCGCTCCCGGCCCGGCAGGTCATCGACACGCAGGTCCAGGAGCAGCTGATCGTCGAGCTCTACTCCAAGTAGTCGGAGCTCGTTGCGGTGGCCCGCCCTCCGGGGCGGGCCACCGGAACAGTTTGTGTCGTGGGCGTCAAATAGCGGGCGTCCCGGAAGAGAAGAGAAAACATGCTCATCAGCCAGCGACCCTCCCTCTCCGAGGAGTCGATCAACGAGACCCGGTCGCGGTTCGCCATCGAGCCGCTGGAGCCGGGCTTCGGCTACACCCTGGGCAACTCGCTGCGGCGCACGCTGCTGTCGTCGATCCCGGGTGCGGCGGTCACCTCGATCAAGATCGACGGCGTGCTGCACGAGTTCACCACCATCCCCGGTGTCAAGGAGGATGTGGTCGAGCTCGTCATGAACATCAAGGAGCTGTGCGTCAGCTCCGAGCACGACGAGCCGGTCAGCATGTACCTGCGTAAGCAGGGCCCGGGCGACGTGACCGCGGGTGACATCCAGCCCCCGGCCGGCGTCTCCGTGCACAACCCGGATCTGAAGCTCGCCACCCTCAACGGCAAGGGCCGGCTCGACATGGAGCTGACCGTCGAGCGGGGCCGGGGCTACGTGACGGCGGCGCAGAACAAGCAGTCCGGCGCCGAGATCGGCCGGATCCCGGTCGACTCGATCTACTCGCCGGTGCTGAAGGTGACCTACCGCGTCGAGGCGACCCGCGTCGAGCAGCGCACCGACTTCGACCGGCTGATCATCGACGTCGAGACCAAGCCGTCGATGGGCCCGCGTACCGCGCTTGCCTCCGCCGGTTCGACGCTGGTGGAGCTGTTCGGTCTGGCCCGGGAGCTGGACGAGACCGCCGAGGGTATCGACATCGGGCCGTCCCCGCAGGACGCCCAGCTGGCGGCGGACCTCGCCCTGCCAATCGAGGAGCTGGACCTCACCGTCCGCTCCTACAACTGCCTCAAGCGCGAGGGCATCAACACCGTTGGTGAGCTCATCGGGCGTACCGAGGCCGACCTCCTCGACATCCGCAACTTCGGTCAGAAGTCGATCGACGAGGTCAAGATGAAGCTCGCCGGGATGGGTCTGGGGCTGAAGGACTCGGCCCCGAACTTCGACCCGGCGCACGTCGTGGACACCTTCGGCGAGGCCGACTACGACACCGACGACTACCGCGAGACCGAGCAGCTCTAGTCCGCGCTGCCGCCACAACTGAGGAGCACCAAGCATGCCCACGCCCACCAAGGGCCCCCGCCTCGGCGGCAGCCCCGCGCACGAGCGGCTGATGCTGGCCAACCTGGCCACCGCGCTGTTCCAGCACGGCAAGATCAAGACCACCGAGACGAAGGCCCGGCGGCTGCGTCCGCTGGCCGAGCAGCTCATCACCAAGGCCAAGCGCGGTGACCTGGCCGCCCGGCGGCGGGTGCTGGGCGTCGTCAAGGACAAGGACGTGGTCTACGCCCTGTTCGACCAGATCGCGCCCCGGTACGCCAACCGCCCCGGCGGTTACACCCGGATCGTGAAGACCGGTCCGCGCAAGGGTGACAACGCGCCGATGGTCGTCATCGAGCTGGTGGAGGAGCTTCAGGTCGCCGAGCCGAAGGCGAACAAGAAGACCGCCGCCCGCAAGGCCGCGCAGCAGGACAAGGTCGAGGCGCTCGCCCCGGCGGACGAGACCCCGCGGTCGGAGAACTCCGACCAGGACGCGGAGGCGCCGGTCTCGGCGTCCGGCGACACCGCCGAGGCGCGCGAGGACAGCGACCTCGCCACCGAGGAGAACAAGGCCTGATCTCGGGCATCGTTCGGGCCCGGCACCCCCTCGGGGTGCCGGGCCCGACCCGTAACAGGAGGTACGAGGTGGACGAGCGGATCCGGCTGCGGCTGGATGTCTCGTACGACGGCACCGGCTTCTCCGGCTGGGCCGCCCAACCGACCCGGCGCACCGTCGCCGGGGTGCTCGTCGAGACCCTTGACCTGGTACTCGGCGCCGGCACGGCCACCGGTTTGACCGTGGCCGGGCGGACCGACGCGGGGGTCCACGCCACCGGGCAGGTCTGCCACCTCGACCTGCCCGTCGAGGTGTGGCGGCAGCACGAGGGCCGGCTGCTGCGCCGGCTGGCCCGGCTGCTCCCCACCGACGTCCGGGTGCGGGAGATGACCGAGGTGCCGGCCGACTTCGACGCCCGGTTCTCGGCCACCTTCCGACGCTACGAGTACCGGGTCACCGACGCCCGGTACGGCGCGGAGCCGCTGCGCCGGCACGAGGTGCTGGCCTGGCCGCGGCCCCTGGACCTGGCGGCGCTGAACGCCGCGGCGGCCGGCCTGGTCGGGGAGCACGACTTCGCCGCGTACTGCCGGCGCAAGGAGAACGCGACGACGCTGCGCGAGGTGACCCGGCTGGACTGGCGCCGCGACCCGGACGGCATCCTGGTCGCGACGGTGCAGGCGGACGCGTTCTGCCAGGCGATGGTGCGCAGCCTGGTGGGGGCGATGCTGGTGGCCGGGGACGGCCGCCGCCCGGTGGAGTGGCCGGGCACCCTGCTGACCCGCCGGGAGCGGTCCAGCGAGGTGACCGTGGCCCCGGCGCACGGGCTGACCCTGGTCGAGGTGGGGTACCCGGCCGATCCGACCGAGTACGCCCGCCGCGCCGACCTCACCCGCCGGCTGCGGGTGCCCGTCGAGGGCTGACCGCGCCGAGCGCGGACTGTCCTTTCACGGTGACCGCCGACGGCGGGGTGCGGTCAGTCGCCAGGTAGTTCGCCGTCGCCTGTGGTGCCGCTCTGGGTGCCGCCGCTCTCGGTCGGCCCCGCCGTCGGTTGCCCAGCCGTGCCGCCATCGGCCCGCCGCTGCAGCACGCCCCGGCTGAGGTGCAGCTCGATCATGTCGAACAGGATCTCCCGGATCGTGGTGTCGCCGGACTTGACCGCCACCCCGTCCGTGCGGACCACCAGCGCGTACGCCAGGTAGTGGCCGCGGACCTGCCAGCCGACCCGGGCCGGGGCCGTGGACACCACCTCGGTGCCGTCGCCTTCCTTGCCGACCAGGCCCCGGAACCGGCCCTGCCGCTCGTCGAGCAGCTGCCGGATCCGGTCCCGGGCCCGTTCCGCGCTCACCTTGTCGGTGAGGTTGAACAGCCCGGTGGTGACCAGGTGGTCGCCGCCGGGGGCCCGCAGCGTGGCCCGTACCACCTGGTTGCAGCCGAGCCGGACCAGCAGGTCGGCCACCTCGCCGGTGGCGGCGACGGCGCAACTGCCGCTCGAGTGTGTCCTGACCACCTGGTAGCTCGGCTGGCCGTCGGTGACCTTCAGCTCCTTGCCGGGGAAGAGCTCCTTGGCGGTGAGCGGGGCCTGATCGGTGTCCCGGGAGTCGAGGTCCTGGCGTTCTTCCACGGGGGCGGACGCGGCGACGTTCGGCTGGTACGTAGGGGTGGCGTCCGGCTGTGGGTCGCGATCCACCAGCAGCGCGGCGGCGCCCAGGCCGCAGAGCGCGAGGAGGACCAGGACGGCCGCGCCGCCGATCAGCACCTGCCAGAGCCGGCCGCCACCGCGCCGGGAGGTCGGCTCGATCGGCTCCGCCGAGGTGTAGACCTGCTCGCGGGGCGGGGCAGGCGGGATGTCGGCACGGGTCGGTGGCGGAGCGGACGACGGCAGCGCGATCTGGTTCGTCCGGCGCAGCGACGGGGTGGGGAAACGCGACGGAGAGGGCCCGGCCGGCGGCGGCGGACCCGCGCCGGGCACGGACAGGTCGGACCCGTCATCCGGGTACTCCACGAAAGCGTCCTCATCGGACTCGTACCGATACACCATGTCGCCCAGACTAGGAGTCATTGTCCCTTTAGGGGGTAATAATGGGAAATGTGGGTGTGGGCCGCGTCGGGGCGTGCCGGGACCGATGCGAGAATTGCCGGCGTGACCGGCGACCACTACTTCACCGCTCAGCCCGCCAGCGACGCCCCGCCGCGCGAGGTCGAGTTCTCCGTCGCCGACCGCGACTACCGGCTCGCCTCGGCCGGCGGGGTCTTCTCCGCCAGCCGTCTCGACCCGGGCACCGCGGTGCTCCTGCGCAAGGCCGAGCTGCCCACCACCGCCACCACCGGCGACCTGCTCGACCTCGGCTGCGGATTCGGGCCGATCACGTGCGTGCTGGCCGACCTGGCGCCGGCGAGCACCGTCTGGGCCGTCGACGTCAACGCCCGGGCCCGCGAGCTGACCACGGCCAACGCGGCGCGGGTCGGCGCCGGCGACCGGGTCCGGGTCAGCGCTCCGGACGACGTGCCGGCGGAGATCCGCTTCGCCCAGCTCTGGTCCAACCCGCCGATCCGGATCGGCAAGGAGGGGTTGCACGACCTGCTGTTGCGCTGGCTGCCCCGGCTCGCCCCGGACGGCGTCGGTTGGCTGGTGGTCGCCCGGCACCTCGGTGGTGACTCGCTGCACGGCTGGCTCACCGACCAGGGCTGGCAGGTTGAGCGGCACGCCAGCCAGAAGGGCTTCCGGGTGCTGCGGGTCACCCGGTAATTGGATGTACCTTCCGACCCTCGCTGGGGCAGGATCCCGGCGTGGGATACGTGGACGTGGCAGCGGTCGGGCACATCCTGCCCGACGGTCGGGAACTCTTCGCCGACGTGTCGTTCCGGGTCGGGGAGGGCGGCAAGGTCGCTCTGGTCGGGCCGAACGGCGCGGGTAAGACGACACTGCTGCGGATGGTCGCCGGTGACCTGCCGGTGCGTACCGGCGCCGTCGCGCGGGCCGGCGGACTGGGCGTCATGCGCCAGTTCATCGGCATGATCGGCGACGAGTCGACACTCGCCGACCTGGCGCTGTCACTCGCCCCACCGCCGCTGCGCGAGGCCGGCCGCCGGCTCGGCGAGACCGAGACGGCCATGCGGGCGGCCGAGGTCCGCGGCAAGTACAGCACCGCCGCCGGCAAGGCACAGCTGGCGTACGCCGACGCGCTGGGCGCCTGGGGCGAGGCCGGCGGGTACGACGCCGAGGTGCTCTTCGACACCGTCGCCACCATCGTGCTCGACCAGCCCTGGGACGCCGTCCGGGACCGACCCGTGCGCACCCTCTCCGGTGGACAGCAGAAGCGGTTCGCGCTGGAGCTGCTGCTGCGCGGCCCGGACGAGGTGCTGCTGCTCGACGAGCCGGACAACTTCCTCGACGTGCCCGGCAAGCGCTGGCTGGAGGCGCGGCTGCGCGAGTCGGCCAAGTCCGTGCTCTACGTCTCGCACGACCGAGAGCTGCTGGCCCAGACCGCCGACCGGGTGGTCGCCGTGGAGGGCGGCAGCGCATGGGTGCACCCGGGCGGCTTCGCCAGCTGGCACGAGGCGCGGGTCGCGCGGCACGCCCGCCTCGACGAGCTGCGCCGGCGCTGGGACGAGGAGCACCAGAAGCTCCGCGAGCTGATGCTGATGTACAAGCAGAAGGCGGCGTACAACGACGGGCTCGCCTCGCGGTACCAGGCCGCGCAGACCCGGCTGCGCAAGTTCGAGGAGGCCGGGCCGCCGCCCGTACCGCCGAAGGACCAGGACATCCGGATGCGGCTGACCGGCGGGCGGACCGGCAAGCGCGCGGTGGTGTGCGAGCAGCTGGAGTTGGACGGCCTGACCTACCCCTTCGACCTGGAGATCTGGTACGGCGACCGGGTGGCGGTGCTCGGTGCCAACGGCACAGGCAAGTCGCACTTCCTGCGGCTGCTGGCCCGGGGCGGCACCGACCCCGACCCGGCGAACGGGCCGGTCGACGGCGCGGGGGCGCTCGCCCCGGTGACACATGACGGCAAGGCTCGGCTCGGTGCCCGGGTGCGCCCGGGGCACTTTTCCCAGACCCACGACCGGCCCGAGCTGATGTCGAAGACGCTGGTCGAGATCCTCTGGCGGGGCGACGAGCACCGGACCGGCATGGACCGGCACGCGGCGATGGGGGTGCTCAGCCGCTACGAGCTGGCCGGGCAGGGTGACCAGCGGTTCGGCACCCTCTCCGGCGGGCAGCAGGCCCGGTTCCTGGTGCTGCTGCTGGAGCTGTCCGGGGCGACCCTGCTGCTGCTCGACGAGCCCACCGACAACCTCGACCTGGCCAGCGCGGAGGCCCTCGAAGCGGGCCTGAACGCGTTCGAGGGGACGGTGATCGCGGTCACCCACGACCGCTGGTTCACGCGATCCTTCGACCGGTTCGTGCTTTTCCGGGGCGACAGCGAGGTGGTGGAGACCCCGGAGCCGGTCTGGGACGTCGCCTGAGCCGAAAGGAAGGGTCCCTTGTTAACGCCAGGCGTTAACAAGGGACCCTTCCTTCGCTGGGCATAGAGTGGATCTCGTGACTGAGATGACCTATCGCCGGCTGGGCGACTCCGGGCTCGTGGTGTCCGTGGTCGGCATCGGCTGCAACAACTTCGGCCGGAAGCTCGACCTCGACGGCACCCGCGCTGTGGTGGACGCCGCCCTGGACGCCGGTATCACCCTGTTCGACACCGCTGACATCTACGGCGAGCCGCAGGGCAGCTCCGAGGAGCTGCTCGGGCAGGCGCTCAAGGGGCGCCGGGACGACGTCGTGGTGGCCACCAAGTTCGGCATGGACATGAACGGCCTCAACGGGCCGGACTTCGGCGCCCGGGGATCGCGGCGCTACATCGCCCGCGCGGTGGAGGCGTCGCTGCGCCGGCTCGGCGCCGACCACATCGACCTGTACCAGATGCACGAGCCCGACCCGGGCACGCCGATCGACGAGACCCTCGCCGCCCTGGACGACCTGGTCCGTGACGGCAAGGTGCGCTACCTGGGCAACTCCAACTTCGCCGGCTGGCAGATCGCCGACGCGGACTGGGTCGCCTCGTCCAACGGCCGGGCCCGCTTCATCAGCGCGCAGAACCACTACAGCCTGGTGGAGCGCTCGGTGGAGGCCGAGGTGATCCCGGCCTGCGAGCGGTTCGGTCTCGGCATGCTGCCGTTCTTCCCGCTCGCCAACGGCCTGCTCACCGGCAAGTACAAGCGTGAGGCGCAGCCGCCGGCCGGCAGCCGGCTCTCCGGCGGTGGCCGGTACGCGGAGCGACTCGCCGCCGCCGACTGGGACACCATCGAGGCGATCGAGGCGTACGCGGCCGAGCGGGGGTTGACCATGCTCCAGGTGGCGATCGGCGGGCTGGCCGCCCAGCCGGCGGTGACCTCGGTGATCGCCGGAGCCACCACGCCCGAGCAGGTGCTCGCCAACGCCGCCGCCGGCACCTGGGAACCCACCGACGAGGACCTGGCCGCGCTGCGCGCCATCCTCTGAGCCGGAGGGCGGGCTGCTCCTGATCCACTCGTGTTCCCTGACGTCGGGGTGACCTGTCACCCGGGACACCGCGACTTCAGGGACGCCGAGTGGATCAGTCGTTCGGCGTACCGGTGCGGCGGCGACCGAGCAGGATCTCCGCACCACGGATATGAGGGAGGTCCCTCCCCGACGCCGGAGCGCCGGGGAGGGACCTCGTCGGATCAGAGCTGGCGACCGGGTGCCAACCGGGTGGCGTCGCCACCGAGCCGCCCGGCGCCCTTGACCGGCTCGCCGTCGTTCGCCCGTACCCCGGCCTTGCTGGCCGTGCCGCCGAGCCGGACGATCATGGCGTCGGCGTCCCGGATCAGGACGTCCCGGATCTCCGCCTCGGCCACCAGGCTGGCGTTCGCGGCGAGCGTCCGGAACTCGGTCAGCTGCTTGATCGCCTTCTGGTCGTTGCCGGCCGCCTCGGCCTTACGGGCCGCGTCGAGCTTCGCCGTCAACTGCTTGTGCGCCTTGGCCGAGAGCCGCCCCGTCGCCTTGAACCGGTCCAGCAGGTTCTGCATGTCCCGGAACGAGGTGGTGACGAAGAACCGGACCGTCGAGGTCGTCTTGTTGCCCGCCTTGTCGGTCGCTGTCACGGTCAGCTCGTGCAGGCCGAGCGGCAGCTCGTACATGGCCTGCAGGGTGCCGCTGGCGTACGCCCGGCCGTTCAACTGGCCCACCACTGTCGCGATGCCCGAGGTGGGGTCGACGGCCTGCCAGGACACCCGGACGTCCTGGCTGTCCCCGTAGAGCTGGCCGTCGGCGATCCCGGAGACCAGCAGTGTCGGCTTGGTGCCGTCGATCCGCAGCACCGCCGACTTGAGCGTCTCGGCGTTGCCCGCCTTGTCGGTGGAGCGGAACAGCAGTTCGTGCTGCCCGTCGCCGGTCACCTCGACAGGCGTCGAGTACGGCGTCCACGCGCCGCCGTCCAGTGACCACTCGACCGTCTTGACTCCGGAACCGGCGTCGGTCGAGGTCAGCACGACCGGGATCGTCCCGTCGTGCCAGCCGGCGTCGTTCGCCGGAGCGAACGTCGCCGAGGTGACCGGCGCGGTGGCGTCGATCTTGACCGCGATGGTCTTCGTCGACTCCACGTTGCCCGCCTCGTCGGTCGAGCGGAACCGCAGTTCGTGCTCGCCGTCCCCGCTGACCGCCACCGGAGCGGTGTAGTCCGTCCAGGTGGTGGCCCCGTCCAGCTGGTACGCCGTGCCGGCCAACTCGCTGCCGCCGGCCTCGTCGGCCGCGGTGAGGGTGACAGTCACCGGCCCGGTGTACCACCCGTCGGTCGGGGTGCCGGAGACCGCCGCCGTGGTGACCGGCGCTGTCTCGTCGGCCGTCCCGGTGCTCAACCGGAAGTAGTCGAACGCGGCGGTCTTCGAGGCGGTCTGGTTGGCGCCGAGGGTGAACAGCCCGACCTTCGGGGTGGCCCCGACCGCGCTGTTGGTGAGCGTGGTCAACGCGGTCCAGGTCGTCCCGTCCGCCGAGTACGACGCGGTGAAGGTGTCGCCGCTGCGGGCGAGCCGCAGATGCCACACCGCACTTGTCAGGTTGGCCGCCTCCGGTTGCGGGTTCTGGACCGTGCCACCGATCTCGCTGCGGAACTCGATCCGCCGCGTCACCGGCTGGCCGGCCTGGTTGTCCGCGATGTAGTCGAACTTGAGGTAGTTGTCGTCGTCCGCCTGCACGATCAGGCCGGCCTGCTGGTACTGCTCGTTCAGCAGGCTGCCGTCGACCTTCGTCTCCAGGGTCCAGTCGCCCGACGGCGCGGTCTGGAGGATGAAGTTCTTCGGCCCGGTGTTGTCGGTGCCGTAGATGTCACCGTTGGGCACGTCGACCCGCAGCGCGCCACCGGTGACCCGGTAACCGTTCGGGTCCTCCCGCAGGATCGCGTTCCACCGGCACTTGTCGAGCGCGTCGCCGGTGAACTCGTCCGACGGCACGACCGGCCCGGCCGGGGCGTCCGGCGTGATCTGGAACCAGTCGAAGCTGGCGTCCACCACCGGTGCCTCGGTGCCGCCGTTGACCGCGAAGAGGCCGATCCGCGGGTTGGTGATGCCGTCGAGCGCGGCCGACCGTCCGACCGGGGTGAAGGTCTGCCCGTCGGCCGAGACGGCCGCTGTCAGGTCCGTCCCGTCGCTGGTGATCCGCAGGTGCACGGTGTCGCCCGCCGGTGCGGCGGTGCTGTCGGCGGCCTCGTTGCGCGGCGTGCCGGCCGTCTCCCGGATGAACTCCACCCGCCGGCTGCCGTTGTACAGCAGGTCCAGCTTGGCGTAGTTGTCGTCGTCGCCGTACACCAGCAGGCCGGCCTGCTGGTAGTTGGCAGTCACCGGCAGGGTGACCCGGGTGGTCGCCTGCCAGGCGCCGGTCGGAGCCGCCTGGAGCACCAGGTTTGTGGCGTCGTTGCGGGCACCGTAGAGGTCGCCCACCGCGGTGGGCAGCCGCAGCGCGCCGCCGGAGACCGAGTAGAGCTGGTTCTCCCGGACCACGCTGCTCCACCGGCTCTTGTCGAGGCTGGTGCCGTCGAAGTCGTCCGAACGCGCCCCGAAGCAGGACGTGTTCGGCGCGTCGACCCGCACCGGCACGGTGGCGTACGACTTCGCGCCCTTGCTGTCCGTCACCGTCAGGGTGGCGGTGAAGGCGCCCGGGCTGGTGTAGGTGTGGCTGGCGTCCAGGGTGGTCGCCGCGCCGCCGTCACCGAAGTCCCAGGCGTACGTCAGCGGGGTGTCTCCCTCGGCGTCGGTGGCCGTGCCGTCGAAGGCGACGGTGACCGGCGCGGTGCCGGTGGCCGGGGTGGCGGTGGCGGTGACCACCGGCGGCGCGTTCTCGGTGACGCCGCGGCCGAGGAAGTCCATCCAGTTGACGTTGAACAGCGACCCCGCGCCGCCGTTCGGGTCCTCGGCAACGAAGTACAGCGTGCCGCTCGCGGCACCGGTCACCGGCGCGGTCACGTCCGTGTACGTCTGCCACCCGCCGGTGCCCGGCACGGTGGCCGTGGCGACCACCGGTCCGTCGACGGCGCCGGCGCGGACCTCGACCCGGCCTCCGGAGCCGGCCGAGGCGGCCCGGAACCGGATGTCTGTGACGTTTGTCAGGTTCGCCGGGGAGAGCGACCACCAGTCGCCGTCCTCGATGAACCCGATGTTCTGGCCGCCGCCGGCGGTGTCGCCGCCGGTCTCCCGCTGCACGCCGGCGTCGCCGCCGCCGGTGCTCCCCGGTGCCCGCCCGGTGGCCGTGAAGTACTCCGCCTGCTTGCGCTTGGGCTGCAACTGCTCGATCGCCCGGCCGGTCAGCGGACCGGCGCCACCAGCGCCGCCCTCGTCGGTGTAGGTGGCCTCGAAGACCGCGAAGACGTTCGCCTCGGCGCCGTGGCCGGAGGCGAGCGACGTCTGGACGGTGCCGGTGCAGCCGGTGTGCTGCTCCAGCGGGTGGGCGTGCTCGTCGTGACCGAGCAGCACCTGCAGCCGCACCTGGTTGCAGTCGATCTGCCCGTCCTCCGGGTCGGTCACCTTGATGGTGTAGCGGACCTGGTCACCCCAGTCGAAGAACCCGCCGTCGGGTGGGAACTCGATGGTCACCGTCGGCGCGGTGTTGCCCACGGTGACCGGCACGTTGGCCACCGCGGTACGGCCCTCCGGGTTGGTGACGGTGAGCTGGGCGGTGAAGCTGCCCGCCGTGGCGTAGGTGTGCGTCGGGTTCGCCTCGGTGGAGGTCTGGCCGTCGCCGAAGGCCCAGGCGTAGGTGAGCGTGCCGCCGTCCGGGTCGCGCGAGCCGTCGCTGGAGAAGGCGACAGTCAACGGCGCGGCCCCCGACGTCGGGGTGGCCGCCGCCACCGCGATCGGCGCCCGCTCACCGGCGATGTAGTCGATCCGGTATACGCCGGAGTTGTCGTTGTTGCCGCCGAAGCCGCTGCCCCACTCGATCAGGTAGAGCGCGCCGTCCGGGCCGAACTCGAAGTCCATCGGCCGGATCATGCTCATCCCGGTGAGCAGCTGGTTGATGTCCACCAACGACTTGCCGTCGGCGGTGACCTGCATGGTGTACATCTTGTTCTGGTTCCACTCGCCGAGCAGCGCCTTGCCGTCGTAGTACGCCGGCCACTTCCGGGTGGAATTGAGGTCGGCGTCGTACCGGTAGACCGGGCCGCCCATCGGGGCACCGCCGCCGCCGATCTCCGGGTACCGCGCGTCACCGGCGTACCCGTAGTCGACGGTGGCCGGGACGACCGGCGGGAGGTTGGTCAGGCCTGTGTTGTTGGGCGAGTTGTTCACCGGCGCCGCGCAGTCGAACTTCGGGCCGCTCGGGCCGGACGGGAAGGTGTAGTCGTTGTACGCCTCGTTCGTCCCGGTGCAGTACGGCCAGCCGTAGTTGCCGGGGGTGACGATGTTCCACTCGACCAGCCCACGCGGGCCCCGGTTCGGGTTGTCCGCGTTGGCGTCCGGCCCGTAGTCCGCGACGTAGAGCGTGTTGGTCTTCGGGTCGGTGCCGATCCGGAACGGGTTGCGGAAGCCCATCGCGTAGATCTCGGGTCGGGTCTTCTCGGTGCCCGGCGCGAAGAGGTTGCCCGCCGGGACGGTGTAGGTCCCATCGTCCTCAGGGTGGATCCGGATCACCTTGCCGCGCAGGTCGTTGGTGTTGCCGGAGGTGCGCTGCGCGTCGAAGTCCTGGCGCCCCGGCCGCTCGTCGATCGGCGAGTACGCGCTCGACTCGAACGGGTTGGTGTTGTCACCGGTGGCCAGGTAGAGGTTGCCGGCGCCGTCGAAGGCCATGCTGCCGCCGGCGTGGCAGCAGGTGTTGCGCTGGGTGTCGACCCGCAGCACCTGCTTCTCGCTCGCCGGGTCGATGGCGTCACCGTTCACCGTGAACCGGGACAGCAGGTTGCGCGTGACGCCGTCGTTCGGGGCGTAGTACAGGTACACCCACCTGTTGGTGGCGAAGTCCGGGTCGAGCCGGATGCCGATCAGGCCGTCCTCGTTGCCGGTGAAGACGTCCAGGTCGAGGGCGGTGACGGTGTTGCCGGTGTCCGGCTTCACGATCTGCACGCGACCGTCGCGCTCGACGTAGAAGACCCGCCCGTCCGGGGCGATGTCCAGCTCCATCGGGTTGCTGGTGTTGCTGTCCAGGGCGACCTTCTCGAAGCTCGCGGTCTTCGAGGCGCCGCAGTCGGCGTCCGCCGCCCCGGCGGCGGTCCGGATGCCGCCGAGCAGGTGGGAGAGGAACTCCGGCTCCGCGTACGACTCCCTGGTGTGCCCGCCGCCGGTGTACCAGGAACGACCACCGTCGAAGTCCTGGCACCAGGCGATCGGGTGGTCGGCGCCCATCGCGCCGGCGCCCGGGGTGTAGCTCTTCTCGTCCAGGCTGGCCAGCACGTGCACGTCCGGCCGGGGGTTGGTCTGGTAGTTGTACCACTCGTCGAAGCGGGACCAGCGGTCCGGCAGCTCGGCGGTGGACGGGTGGGCGTGGTCCTCCACCTTGACCGTGGCCTGCTGGTTCGCCGGGTGGTTGGCGAAGTACGCGCCGACGAGGTCGCCGTACCAGGCCCAGCTGTACTCGGTGTCGGAGGCGGCGTGGATGCCCACGTAACCGCCGCCGGCCCGCACGTAACGCTCGAACGCGGCCTGCTGCTCGGCGTCCAGGACGTCGCCGGTGGTGGAGAGCCAGATCACCGCCTGGTATTTCGCCAGATTGGCGTCGGTGAACGCGCCACCGTCCTCGGAACTGTCCACGGTGAATCCGTTGGCCGCGCCGAGTTGTTGGATCGCGGCGAGACCTGTGGGAATGGAGTCGTGGCGGAAGCCGGCCGTCTTGGAGAACACCAGAACGGAGAAGGGATCGGCCTCAGCCTTTGGCGCCTTCGGCGCCACCTGGCTGACCGGGGCCGCGGCTTGCGCATCCCTCACGGGGACCTGCGCGGCGGCGGGTGCCGCCTGTGCCGGCAGGCCGAAGAGGGTCGTCGAGGCGAGGGCCAGGGAGATCAGGGTCGCGGTGATGGGTACGCGGGCACGACGAGAATGGGACACGCCGCCTCCTATGTCGCGGTGGACAGGGATCGCGGGGGCCGGCTCGCCGAAGACCGTCCCGGATGGAGCCGGTGCGGGTGCCGTGCCAGGGCATCCACGCCAGCATTTTGTCGAATCGCTGAACAAATTAATTCGGTTCGATCAATGTCCGGCAAGATGCCGGCGGGTAACGGTTCTGCAACGGTGGGCGACATTCCGAACAGGACCGTATGAAGCGCCCAACGGATCTCGCGGAGCGGGGTGATTCTCGCCCGCCCGGTCGCCCGCCGACCCCGCCTTGGCAGGCGGCCGGATCTGTCGTACGGTGACACGCAAGTAACCCACGGGAGCCCGGTGTACCGGGCTGAGAGGGGGGCTGACAGCCCCCGACCGTCGAACCTGATCCGGGTAATGCCGGCGCAGGGAGGAGCGTTGCCGTGCCGTCCCTTGGGCGACTGCATCTGATCACCGACACCCGACCCGGACGGGATCCACTCACCGTGGTCCGGGCCGCCCTCACCGCGGCCCGCGCCGACCTGGTGGTGCAGGTCCGGGTCGAGGACTCCGCCACCGACCGTGAGGCGTACGACCTGGCCCGGCGGGTGCTCGCGCTCTGCATGCCGTACGGGTCGACCTGCCTGGTCAACGACCGGTTGCACGTGGCGCTGGCGGTGGGCGCCGCCGGTGGACACGTCGGTGCCGACGACCTGCCGGTCGCCGCCGGCCGCCGGGTGCTCGGCCCCGACGGCGTGCTCGGGGCCACCGCCCGGGCACCGGAGACGGCGATCGAGGCCGTCGCCGCGGGGGCCAGCTACCTGGGCGTCGGGCCGTGCCACACCACCAGCACCAAATCCGGGCTGCCGGACCCGATCGGCCCGGCGGGGGTACGCGCGGTCAGCGACGCCGTCGACGTACCGGTCGTCGCGATCGGTGGGGTGACCGCCGCCCGGGTGCCGGCGCTGCGGGCCGCCGGGGCGTACGGGGTGGCGGTGGTGGGCGCGGTATCGGGCGCCGCCGACCCGGCCCGGGCCACCGCCGAGCTGCTCGGGGCGCTGACGTGTTAACAGGGGGCCCTTCCTCTACAGAATCCGTTAACAAGGGGCCCTTCCTTGCGGACGTGGCGGTGGTGGGGGCGGGGCCGATCGGGTTGGCGATCGCCTGGCGGTGCGCCGCCCGGGGGCTTCGGGTGGTGGTGCACGACCCGGCCCCCGGTTCGGGGGCGTCGGCGGTGGCCGCCGGAATGCTCTCTCCGGTGGCCGAGGCGTACTTCGGTGAGCGGCAGCTGACCGGGTTGCTGCTGGCGTCCGCCGCCCGCTGGCCGGCGTTCGCGGACGAGCTGACCGAGGCGAGCGGCGTCGAGCTGGGCTACCGGACCGAGGGCACCCTGCTGGTGGGGCTGACCGCGGACGACCTGGCCGAGGCGCGCCGGCTCTGGGCGTACCAGCAGGGGCTAGGTTTGCCGGTCACCCCGCTGCGCCCCACCGAGCTGCGCGACCGCGAGCCGGCGCTCGCGCCGCGGGTGCGCGGCGGGGCACTCGCGTCCACCGACCACCAGGTCGACCCGCGGTTGCTGGTGCCGGCGCTGCGCACGGCCGCGCAGCGGGCCGGCGCGGTGCTCGCGCCGCAGGCGGTCCGTTCTCTCTCCGACGTGGACGCCCGGGTCACCGTGGTCGCCGCCGGCTGCGGCGCCGCCGCCCTCACCGGCCTGCCCGTCCGGCCGGTGAAGGGCCAGATCCTCCGGCTGCGCGCGCCCGGCGGCGCGGCGCCGGGCTTCCGGCACGTGATCCGGGGGTACGCCGACGGCGAGCAGGTCTATCTGGTGCCCCGCGCCGACGGCGAGGTGGTGCTCGGCGCGACGGTCGAGGAGCGGTCGGACACCACGGTCACCGCCGGTGCGGTGCTGCGCCTGCTCCGTGCCGGCGTCGACCTGCTCCCGGAGCTGGCCGAGTACGACCTGGTCGAGACGGTCGCCGGGCTGCGCCCGGGCACCCCGGACAACGCACCGATCCTCGGGCCGCTGCCCGCCCGGCCGGACGTGCTGGCCGCCACCGGGCACCACCGGCACGGCATCGTGCTCACCCCGATCACCGCCGACCTGATCGCCGACCTGGTCACCACCGGTGTGGCCGACCCGCTGCTCACGCCCTTTCATCCGGGCCGGTTCGCCGCCGCCGGCCCGGATCCCACCAACGCGGCCGGTCGGTTGGCCGGGCCCGGTGCGGCCGATGTCGGTGCACCTGATCGGACGACGGAGGAGGACCTGTGGAGTTGACTGTGAACGGGAGCGGGCGCAGCGTCCCCGGTGGCGCCTCGGTGGCCGATCTGGTCAGCGATATCGTGCCGCAGCAGCGCGGGGTGGCGGTCGCGGTCAACGGCGAGGTGGTGCCCCGGGCCGGCTGGCCGACCACTGCGCTGCGCGACGGTGATCGCGTCGAGTTGCTCACCGCCGCGCAGGGCGGGTGACGGCCGTGCCGTTCGAGCTGGGCGGGGCGACGTTCACCTCGCGGCTGATCCTCGGCACCGGCGGCGCCGCGAACCTGCACGTGCTGGAGCGGGCGATCCGGGCGTCCGGCACCGAGCTGGTCACTCTGGCGCTGCGCCGGGTGGACACCGCGCCGGGCTCGGCCGGTGGGCTGCTGGAGCTGCTGGACCGGTGCGGGGTAAGGCTGCTGCCGAACACCGCCGGCTGCCACACCGCGACCGAGGCCGTGAAGGTGGCCCGGCTGGCCAGGGACGCGTTCGACACCGACTGGATCAAGCTGGAGGTGATCGGTGACGAGCGGACCCTGCTGCCCGACGGGGTCGAGCTGCTCCGTGCCGCCGAGGAACTGGTCGCCGACGGCTTCACCGTGCTGCCGTACACCAGCGACGACCCGGTGCTCGCCCGCCGGCTGGCCGACGTGGGCTGCGCCGCGGTGATGCCGGCCGGCGCGCCGATCGGCTCGGGACTCGGCATCGGCAACCCGCACCACATCCGGCTGATCCGGCAGGGCGTGGACGTGCCGGTGATCCTGGACGCCGGCATCGGCACCGCGTCCGACGCGGTCCTGGCGATGGAGCTGGGCTGCGACGCTGTGCTGCTGGCCAGCGCGGTCACCCGGGCCGCGGACCCGGTCGCGATGGCGACCGCGATGCGGTACGCGGTCGAGGCGGGCCGGCTGGCCGCCGGCGCCGGCCGGATCGCCCGCCGCTTCCACGCCCTCCCGTCCACCCCCGACGAGGGAAGACCCGACCTGTGACCCCCGAACGCGTCCCGCCCGGGGCCGTGCCGTCGGGCGTCGTGGTGTTGACGGATCGGCGGGTGGCGCGGGGGGCGCTCGATCAGGTGGTGGCGGGGGCGGTCGCCGGGGGAGCGCGCTGGGTGGTGCTGCGGGAGAAGGACCTGCCCCGCGCCGAGCGCGCCGCCCTCGCCGCCGACCTGCGTTCGATCCTCGCCGACGTCGCCGGAACCCTGATCGTGGCTGGCCCCGACCCACTCGACGGCGACGCCGTCCACCTGCCCGCCGCCGGCCCCTACCCGCCCCCGACCCACCGCCTGGTCGGCCGCTCCTGCCACAACGGAACCGAGCTGAACCGCCTGACCACCGAGCACTACGCCACCGTCTCCCCGGTCCACCCGACCGGGACAAAACCCGGCTACGGCCCACCCCTGGGAACCAAAGGGCTGCACGAGCTGATCCAGGTCAGCCCAACACCGGTGCTGGCGCTGGGAGGTGTGGAAACCCCAGAACAGGTGACCGCCTGCATCCAAGCAGGAGCAGCCGGAGTAGCCGTACTGGGCGCACTCATGCGAGCAAAAGATCCCACCCGGACAGCAGCGAGTCTGACCAGAGCCTTCCAAGAGGCGGTCACCCCCAAGCCCCTGAAACCCGGCGCGGAGTCAGCCAGATCCCCAACCGCAACCAAGGAGGGGCCGTGACACCCCACACCATCCTCACCATCGCCGGCTCCGACTCCGGCGGCGGCGCCGGCATCCAGGCCGACCTCAAGGTCTTCGCGGCGCTCGGCGCGTACGGCACCAGCGTCCTCACGGCGATCACCGCACAGAACACCCGGGGCGTCGACGCCGTCCTGCCGCTGCCCCCGCGCACGGTCACCGAGCAGTTGGACAGCGTGCTCGCCGACTTCACGGTCTGCGCGGTCAAGACCGGGATGCTGGGCAGTCCCGCTGTCGCCGACGCCGTGGCCGAGGCCGCCCGGGACGGCCGGCTGCCCCAGCTCGTCGTCGACCCGGTGCTGGTGGCCACCAGCGGTCACCGGCTCGGCGTGGTGGGTGCAGTCGAACGGATCCTTCCGTACGCCAGGGTGGCGACGCCGAACTGCGCGGAGGCCGCAGCCATCACCGGGCGCCCGGTGGACGACGTGGCCGGGATGGTCGCGGCCGCCGAGGCCCTCGCGGCCGGCGGCCCGGAGTACGTCGTGGTCACCGGCGGCGACCTGGACGGGGGCGAGGCGGTCGACGTGCTGCACGGCGGCGGCCACACCACCCTGTTGCGCGCACCTCGGGTGGACACCCGGCACACGCACGGCACCGGGTGCTCGTTCTCGGCGGCGATCGCCGTGCGGCTCGCGCTGGGCGATCCGGTGCCGGCGGCGGTGGGGGTCGCCAAGGAGTACGTGCTTCGCGCACTGACCGGAGCGCGGGGTTGGGAGCTGGGTGCGGGCCGCGGGCCGCTGGATCACTTCGGCTGGTCCGCTTGATCACCAGGGAGGCTGTCATGCAGGCACGAGGCAAGGTGTACGTCGAGGGGGCACGGCCGGATGTGCGAGTGCCGTTCGCCGAGGTGGCGCTGACCGGCGACCATCCGCCGGTGCGGCTCTACGACACGTCCGGTCCGGGCTCGGACCCGGAGGTCGGGCTGCCTCCGCTGCGCGGGCCGTGGATCGCCGAACGGGGTGATGTCGCCCCGGCACGGGGCGCGGGTACGCCGCTGACCGGAATGGCCGGGCGGCGGCCGACCCAGCTCGCCTACGCGCGGGCCGGCGTGGTGACGCCGGAGATGGAGTTCGTGGCGATCCGGGAGAACGTCGACCCGCAGCTCGTCCGGGCCGAGATCGCCGCCGGCCGGGCGGTGCTGCCGCTCAACGTGAACCACCCGGAGTGCGAGCCGGCGATCATCGGCAAGGCGTTCCTGGTCAAGGTGAACGCCAACATCGGCACCTCGGCGGTCAGCTCGTCGGTCGCCGAGGAGGTGGAGAAGCTGACCTGGGCCACCCGCTGGGGTGCCGACACGGTGATGGACCTGTCCACCGGCAAACGGATCCACGAGACCCGCGAGGCGATCGTGCGCAACTCGCCGGTGCCGATCGGGACGGTGCCGATCTACCAGGCGCTGGAGAAGGTCGGCGGCGACCCGGTGAAGCTGAGCTGGGAGGTGTTCCGGGACACAATGGTCGAGCAGGCCGAGCAGGGCGTGGACTACATGACTGTGCACGCCGGGGTGCTGCTGCCGTACGTGCCGCTGGCGGTGGACCGGGTGACCGGGATCGTCTCCCGAGGCGGTTCGATCATGGCAGCCTGGTGCCTGGCGCACCACGAGGAGAACTTCCTCTACACCAACTTCGCCGAGCTGTGCGAGCTGCTGGCCCGCTACGACGTGACCTTCTCCCTCGGTGACGGGCTGCGGCCCGGCTCCATCGCCGACGCCAACGACGAGGCGCAGTTCGCCGAGCTGCGCACCCTCGGCGAGTTGACCACTGTGGCCTGGGAGCACGACGTGCAGGTGATGATCGAGGGGCCGGGGCACGTGCCCATGCACAAGATCAAGGAGAACGTGGACCTCCAGCAGGAGTGGTGCCACGAGGCGCCGTTCTACACGCTCGGCCCGCTGACCACCGACATCGCGCCGGCGTACGACCACATCACCTCGGCGATCGGCGCCGCGATGATCGGCATGTTCGGCACTGCGATGCTCTGCTACGTCACCCCGAAGGAGCACCTGGGCCTGCCGGACCGCGACGACGTCAAGGCGGGCGTCATCGCGTACAAGATCGCGGCGCACGCCGCGGACCTGGCCAAGGGGCACCCCGGCGCGCAGGCGTGGGACGACGCGCTGTCCAAGGCGCGGTTCGAGTTCCGCTGGGAGGACCAGTTCAACCTGTCGCTGGACCCGGAGACGGCGCGCTCGTACCACGACGCCACGCTGCCCGCCGAGCCGGCGAAGACGGCACACTTCTGCTCGATGTGCGGCCCGAAGTTCTGCTCCATGAAAATCACCCAGGAGCTCAAGGAGTACGCGGCCCGCGGCATGAAGGACAAGTCGGCGGAGTTCGTCTCCGGTGGTGGCCGGGTCTACCTGCCGCTGGCCTGATCCGCCGGCCCTGCGCTGGGCACCCCTACAGGGGTGGCCAGCGCGGGGTTTCGGGGTCAGTCGCGGTGGTGTCGCCCGGTGGAGCGCAGCGAGCGGCGGCCGTTCTCCTGCTCCGGCTCGTTGTCCGCCACCGGCTTGCTCAGGCCGGAGACCCAGTCGACGAACTCCTCGTCCTGTGCCGGCAGTGGCTCGGTCGCATCCGGTGCGGCCTGGCTCTCCTCTTCGGCGCGGGTCCGGTTGCGGCGGAACAGGCTGCCGAGCCGTCCCCGGCGGGATGGCTGCTCCGCGTCGTTGCCGGCACCCGGTGCGGCGTCGGCGCTCGCCGGACCGTCGGTACCGGTGCCGTTCTGTTCCGGCACCAGCGGAGAGGCCGAGGTCGGGGAGGCTTGTCCCGCCGCGGAGGCCGGAACAGCCTCGGCGGCCGGGGCCGGCGTGCCGGCGGCCCGTCGCCATCGACTGGCCGCCCGGTCCGATGCGCTGCGCTGGACGGAGGGTGTGGCGGGGCGGGTCGGTGTGGCGGTGCCGGTCGGACCCGATGTTCCGGTGGGAGGTGCCGGGTCGCCGGCCGCGGGCGAGTCGGTCGACGCCGGCCCGGTGGCGCCCGCCGAACTCCGCAGCGGGTCTGCCGCCCCCTCGCTGCGTGCGGTGGTGAACGCGTCCCAGGTGTTGGCCCTGCTCAGGTCCGGCAGGGGTGCCCGGTGCCGGGGCCGCGGCGTCCACTCGGTCGGCTCCTCCCGGCTGGTCGGGGCGTCCGATGCGGTCGGTTCCGGGGTGCCGGCCTGTTGAGGTGCCGTCCACGCCGGGCTGACCGGCCAGGCTGGCGCGGCCGGGGTCCACCGATCCGCCTCCGGGGTTGCGGTTGCCGCCGCCCCGAACAGAGGTCCGGCGGAACCACTCGCGGTCGCGGGCCGTTCGGTGTCGGTGGGCCGTTCGGTGCCGGTGGTCCGCTCGGTCCGGGGCGCGACGGCGGCTGCGGAATCGCCGGCAGGGTCGGCCGCCGCCGGGTCGGTAGGGGCGGCGGGGCTCGCCGCAGGGGCGGTGGTGGCGGCGGGGGCCGTCGCGGGCGTCCCGGCGCCCTGACCGGGCTCGGTGCCCGGGGCGTCCTCTCCGGGCTGCGAGCCGTCGGTGGCCGTGCCGGACCCGGTGCCGTCGGTGGCCTTGGCGGGCCGGGGGGTTCTTCTGGCGCGGCCGGCGGTCGTGGACCTGGCCGGGTCGGCGGCGGTCTCCGGATTGGACGGTGTCGTACCGTCGGCCAGGTCTGAGGTCGGGGCGGCCTTCGGCTTGCGGGTCCGGCGCGGCTTGGGCGCCGGCGCGCCGGCCGTGCCGTTACCCGCAGTGCCCGCGCTCTCGCTGGTCGCCCCGTTGCTCTTGCTGGTCGTGCCCGTGCTGGTCGTGCCCGTGCTGGTCGTGCCCGTGCTGGTCGTGCCCGTGCTGGTCGTGCCCGTGCTGGTCGTGGTCGTCCGCGGGCTCGCTGTGGTCGTTTCCGCGCTCGCCGTGGTCGCGGCGGTCGCGCCGTCACCTGGCGAGTGGTGGTTCGTCGCGTCCTCGCCGGTCGGCCGGGCCGCGCCGGTCGTGGCCATGGCCGCGGTGCTGGTCGAGCCGTCGTCGCCCGGACCGCCCTCCGGAGCGGCGGGGTCGCCGCCGACCGAACCGTCCTGGGTCGGCTCGTCGGTGCGCGGCCCGCCCCTGCCTGGTGTGGTAGCGCTCGGCTCGCCCGTGGTGGCCGTCGTCGCGGGGTCACCGGCGTCGTCGCTGTGGTGGCGGGGACCGCCGGCCGGTCGGGGCAGGGGGGTGCCGGTCGGGTGGGCCGGCACCGAGCCGTGCTGACCGATCCCCGAGGTCGCCGGCCAGTCCCAGTGGGCTGGGACGGTGCGGACGGCACCGGTGCTGTCGGCGGCGCCCGGCTCACGTCCGACGCCGGCACTGTCGGCGGCGCGCGGGTCGTGCCCGGCGCTCGCGCTGGCCAGGTCCGCCCCGGTGGGTTCGGTGGCGTCCCGATCGGCCGCCGAGTCGGCGCCGGGTAGGGCCGGGCCGGCGGGCAACGGGCGCAGGATGTCGGTCGGCTCGATCGCCCGCCGATCGGCCGTGCGGGCACGCGCCGGCCAGCGCAGCAGGGCGGCCGCAGCCGCGCCGAGCGCGCCGGCGAGGACCGCGATCAGCGCGCCGTAGTAGGGGGTGGTCTGGTAACGATCCACCGCGTCGCCCGGACCGGCGGTCAGGTAGGCGAACGCCACCAGCACCGGGCCGGCCACCCCGGTGGCACCGCTGACCAGGGGGACCTGACCACGCCAGCGGGCCAGCCCGGCGGTCGCCGCGCCGGCCAGCAGCGCCGTGAGGGGCAGCACGACGAGCGCCAGCCGTTGTGCAGCGTCGTCGTCCAACCAGCTCGGCTCGAGGACCCCGAGCCGGACCGTGGGCAGCGGGCCGACGGTGCCGAGCGACGGCAGGACGGAGACCAGCGCCAGCACCCAGACCGCACCGGCCACCGCGGCCATGTTCCAGCCCAGCTCGGGCCGGAGCAGGACGGCGATCGCCGCGCCGGCCCCGATCACCGCGCCGAGCACGGCGCAGATGCCGACCGCCCAGACCGGGTCGATGGAGATCAGTTCGGCTGCCCGGGCGGGCTGCATGCAGAGCGGAGCGACGACGGTGGCGCCGAGCGCGGCCGCAGCACCGATGGCCAACTGCCGGCCGGTGCTGGTCGGCACGGCGTCCCGGCGGGCCAGGCGTCCGGTGAGGACGGCACCGGCAACGGCGGCGTTCGCGGCGAACCAGCCCACCCAGACGAGCTGGGCCGGCCACTGATTGACGGTCGTGCCGGTGAAGGCGCCGGTGAGTCGGACGATGCCGAATCCGTACGCGACGCCGAGCTGACCGGCTCCGGCCAGCACGCTCACCCCGAGCGCCGTGAGCAGCAGTCTGCCCCAGGTCCGAAAGGCCATGTCCGGCACGTTACGCACCTGGTACACCCGATCGCCACCGGCGCGCCGCGCGGCGCGCCGGCCCGCTCCCGGCGGGTCTACTTGAGTTCGACCAGCCGAGCCAGGTACGTCGTATCCCCGACATTGGTGAGCATGTGCACCGCGCCCGGGTCCCGGTAGACCACTCCGCCGGTGGGTTCGTCGGCGTCGATCAGGGTGCCGTCGACCGTCTGCACGACGTTCTTCGCGCCCTCGATCGCCACCACGAGGTAGGGGTGGTCGTGCCGGTGCAGCGGCTGCCGCTCGCCCGGTTCGAGCCGGATGTGCCAGACCCGGACCCGGTCGTTCTCGTACACGATCTCCTGGCCCACCGGCCCGAGTTCGGTCCCGTCGAACACGTCGGTCATCGTTCTCCGTCCAGTTGCGGGAGCACCTCGGCGGCGATCAGCTCGAGGTGGTCCAGGTCAGCGAAATCGATCAGGCGCAGGTGCACCCGGGTTGCGCCGATCGCGGCGAACTCGCCGATCCGCTGCACGAGCTGCGCGGGCGAGCCGACCACCGGGTCCTCCGGAGGCAGCGCGCTCTTCTCGTGCAGTGGCGCGGCCCGTCGCTGCGCCTCGGCGTCGGTTCGCCCGATGGCCACCACGATTCCGGCGGAGAGCACCAGCGGCGCCCGCCCGGACTCCGTCCGGCCACTGCGGTCGCACGCCTCGCGCACGCGGTCGTACGCCTTGGCGGTCTCCGCCACGGACTTGAACGGCATGTTGAACTCGTCGGCGTACCGGGCGGCCAGCTCGGGGGTGCGCTTGGGGCCGCGCCCGCCCACGATGATCGGCGGCCCGGGCACCTGCACCGGCTTGGGCAGGGCCGGCGCGTCCACCAGCCGGTAGTGGTCGCCGGCGTAGCTGTACGTCGCGCCCGGCGGCGTCCGCCACAGCCCGGTGATCACCTCAAGCTGCTCGGCCAGCCGGTCGAAGCGTTCGCCGACCTTCGGAAAGGGGATGCCGTACGAGATGTGCTCGCGCTCGTACCAGCCGGCGCCGATGCCGAGGTCGACGCGACCGCCGCTCATCTGGTCGACCTGCGCGACCATCACCGCCAGCGGGCCGGGAAGCCGGAAGGTAGCCGACGTGACGAGCGTGCCGAGCCGGATCCGCTCGGTCTCCCTGGCCAGGGCGGCGAGGGTCAGCCAGGCGTCCGTCGGGCCGGGCAGGCCCGGGTCGGCACCCATCGACTGGTAGTGGTCGGCGCGGAGGAAGCCCTCGAAGCCGCCCGCCTCGACCATCCGCGCGAACCGGAGCTGGTCGTCGTAGCTGGCGCCACGGTGCGGCTCGGTGAAGACCGACACCCGCATGTTCATCGTCCCTCCGCGCCGGCCGCGGCCGGCTGGTCGCGTTCCATCAACAGCTCGTGCAGATCGGCGCTGACGCGGGCGACGTCCGCGAGGTGGGCGTTGCGGCCCAGGGTGCGGGGCCGGGGGATGGTCACCTCGACGACCTTGCGGATACGGCCGGGGCGGGGGCTCAGCACGACCACCCGGTCGGCGAGCAGCACCGCCTCGTCGATCGAGTGGGTGACGAAGACGATTGTCGGCTTGTTCTCCATGTGCACCCGCTGGAGTTCGCCGGAGAGTTCCTCGCGGGTGAGCGCGTCCAGCGCGGAGAACGGCTCGTCCATGAGCATCACCCGGGGCTCGCCGATCAGCGACCGGCACAGCGACACGCGCTGCTGCATGCCACCGGAGAGCTCGTGCGGCAGTCGCTTCTCGAAGCCGGCAAGGCCGGCCACGTCGAGCAGCTGTCGGGCCCGCTCGCGGTGCTTGGCGCGGCTCCAGCCGAAGATCTCCACGGGCAGGAGAACGTTGTCCAGGACGGTGCGCCACGGCAGCAGCGCCGGCTTCTGGAACAGCATGGCGATATCCCGGCGGGGCTGGGTGATCGGCGTCCCGGCCACGGTGATCTCACCGGCGCTCAGCGGGAGCAGCCCGGCCACCAGCCGCAGCAGTGTGGACTTGCCGCAGCCGGAGCGGCCGAGCACGGCGACGAACTCGCCCTCGGCGACGTCGAGGTCGATGCCCCGTAGCGCCTCCACCCGGCCGGATCGGCCTTCGAAGGTGCGGGACACCCCGGACAGTCGGATCATCTCCGGCGGACCTCCGCTGAGTGGACGGTCAGGAATCCGGCAAAGGCTAACCGGCTCGTCTCCTAAACGCACCGTCCGGGGTGGTCGTCAGGTTGTTTCCGTTCCGCAACCCGATACGCCTGGCGTCGCAACTGTGGGTTTCTCGTACGCTGTGCCCGCGATAAGTCCCCTCACGATGGCGGTGCCCGGCTTCCACCCCTCCCGCCGGTTCCGCCGCGACAACCCCCTCCGGTGGCCTGCCGGCCCCGGTCGGAAAGGACATGGTGCACTGATGAGAAGGCTGACCCGTACGGTCGCAACGGCCGCGCTGGCCACCGCCCTCGCCCTTGTTTCCGCCTGCAGCAGCGGGTCGGACTCGTCCGACGACGCCAAGGGTGGCAACGGCGCGGCGCTGGAGCAGGTGACCTACCTCACCTCCTTCGGCAACTTCGGCCGTGACTCCTACGCCTGGGTGGCGAAGGAGAAGGGCTTCTTCAAGGAAGCTGGCTTCGACGTCGACATCAAGGCCGGGCAGGGCACCGGTGGTGTGATCCAGACCGTCGTCGGCGGCCAGGCCGACTTCGGGCCGATCGACCTCACCGGCGGTCTGCTCCAGCTCGGCAACGGCCAGGCGAAGGACTTCGTCGCGGTGGCCGCGATCCAGCAGCGCACGATGGCCGCCATCGCCACCGTCGAGGGCAAGAACATCGCCTCCCCGAAGGACCTGGAGGGCAAGAAGCTCGCCGACACCCCCGGGTCCGTGGTCCGCAACCTCTTCCCGACGTACGCCCGGCTGGCCGGCGTGGACGTCAACAAGGTGACCTGGGTCAACGGTGAGGCGCAGGCCCTGATCGGCACCCTGGCCTCCGGGTCGGTGGACGGCATCGGCCAGTTCGTCGTCGGCCAGCCGACGATCGAGGCGGTGGCCAGGAAGAAGGCCGTCATGCTGCCGTACAGCAACGTGATGCAGGACCTCTACGGCAACGTGCTGATCACCTCCTCGAAGATCGCCAAGGAGAAGCCCGAGATGGTGAAGCGGTTCACCGCGGCGCTGCTCAAGGGCCTGGAGTACAGCCTGGCGAACTCCAAGGAGGCCGCCGAGATCCTGAAGAAGAACGTGGACGCCACCAACACGGCGTCCGCCGCCGCCGAGCTGGAGCTGATGGCCGCGTACGTGCGCTCCGGCAACTCCGGTACCGCCATCGGCACGCTGGACAGCGGCCGGGTCGCCAAGAGCATCGCGATCCTGCAGGGCGCCGGCGCGCTGAAGCAGAACATCACCCCCGAGCAGATCATCGACTTCAGCCTCGCGCCGAAGGCCTGATCGTCCGGTCGTCACCTGGGGGTACGTCCCGCCGATTCCGGTGGGTCGTACCCCCGTCGCTCGTCGGCCCCCGTGGGGGGCCCGGCATATCGAGGAGGACAAGATGACCGACGTCCGGTCAGCGGAGCCGGTGGCGGGGGTGCCCGTACCCCCGGGTGCCGGCACCGAGGCGGCGCGAGCGGGGCGGGGCGCCGGCCTGCGTGCCGGGGCCGGGGCGGTGCTGCTGCCCGCGGTCGGTCTCCTGGTCGCCCTGGCGGCCTGGTGGCTGACCGCCCGGCTGGAGTTGGTCCACCCGGCCGCCCTCCCACCGCCGGGCGAGGTGCTCACCGCATTCGTCGACAAGCCGGCCCGGATGCTCGAGCACACCTGGGACACCCTGTTGGAGATCGTGATCGGCTTCGCCCTGTCGGCGGCCGCCGGTGTCCTGATCGGGCTCTCCCTGGCCAGCTCCCGCACGGTGGAGCGGATGTTCACCCCGCTGCTGGTCGCCGTCAACGCGGTGCCCAAGATCACGCTGGGTCCGCTGCTGGTGGTCGCGTTCGGCTGGGGTCAGACGCCCATCCTGACCATGGTGTTCCTGCTCTGCTTCTTCCCGGTCGTGCTCTCCACCGCGACCGGGCTGACCACCACCCCGGCCGACCTGGCCGAGCTGGTCCGCTCCTGGAACGCCTCCCGCTGGCAGGCGTTCCGCAAGGTGCGCTTCCCGGCCGCGCTGCCGCAGATCTTCGTCGGGCTCAAGGTGGCCATGCCGCTGGCCGCGATCGGCGCGGTGATCGGTGAGTTCCAGGCCGGCGAGAGCGGCCTGGGCTACGTCATCACCCAGTACGCCGGCATCGGCGACACCGCCACCGCCTGGGCGGCGATCATGCTGGTGGCGCTGGTGAGCATCCTGCTCTACTCGGTGCTGGTGCTGCTCGAGCGGATCGCCCTGCCCTGGGTCCGAGAGACCACCAGCAGCCGCTGACCAGAGCAACGACAAGATCTGTCCCAGACGAAGGGCCGGCCCCCAACCAGGAGGCCGGCCCATTCCGTTGACCGTGACGCGCGGAGGTGTGGCCCAGCGGCCCCCAGCGTCTACCCCGCCAACCGCCACCGGCCGTTGCGCGCGACCAGCGTGGTGAGCGCCTGCGGCATCAGCCCGGAGTGGTTGTCCGGCGTCATCCGGATCGGGCCGGAGAGGCCGTCCATCTGGGACGTCTCCAGCACGTCCCGGATGCCGTCGCGGTCCACCCGCCCCGCCGGGCCGCCGGCGCGCAGCTCGGCGTCGGCGATGAGCTGAACCGCGTCGGCCGCGAAGGACGAGGATCCGTTGTACCCGCCGAAGCGCGCGGTGTAGTCCTGGAACCACTGCCGCCGGGCCGCCTTCGCCGGCGTCGTGGCGATCACGTCGTCGATCACCATCGTCTGGGTGAAGATCAGCGTGGCCTGTTCGGTGGCCCGGGCCGCCGCGCCGAGGAAGAGGTCGCCGGCCGCGCCCGGGTCGAAGAAGAGCGACCCGCGGAAGGTGGTCTGCTGGGCGCTGGTGGCGGCCAGCGTCGCCTGCTCCGGCGGGGTCCAGATGACCAGCGCGTCGGGCTTGAGCTTGGCCAGCCGCTCGACCTGCTGCGAGACGTCGGTGTCGGTGGTCTTCACCGATTCCTCGCCGACCGGTTTGATCGTGGTCTTGGCCAGCTCCCTGCGCAGCGCGACCGCGCCCTCCCGGCCGTAGTCGTCGTCGCTGTAGAGCAGGCCCACCTTGCGGACGTTCTTGCGACGCAGTTCGGTGGTCAGTGCCGCGGCGCTGTCCACTGCGTTGGGGCCCAGCTTGAACACGTATCGCCGATCTGCGACCGGGCTGGCGATCGCACCGGAAGAGGCGAGCGCAATGGTGGGAATCCGCTTCTCGTTGATGGTCCCGACCGCGCCGACCGCGCATTCGTTGCAGCCGCCCATGATGATGGCGCTGACCCGGGAATCACCGCTGAAGTCGGCGATGTTGCGCAACGACTCGGCAGCGTCGGAACGGTTGTCCTTCGGCTTCAGTTCGATCTTCCGGCCGTTCAGTGCTCCGGAGGAGTTCAACTGCTCGATCTTGAGATCCAGGGCCCTCTTGTATGCCCGGCCCACCGGCGCGGCGGCGCCGGAGAGTTCGAGGTCCGCAGCGATCACGATCGGACTCGTGTCCTGCTCCGCCCCGCCGAACTGGCAGCCGGTGAGCGTGGTGGCAACTACGGCCGATGCGAGCGCCGCGATGGTCGCGGAGCGGATGGGGCTCAACTCAGTCCTCCAGGTGCGGGCGCGGGCGCTGCCCGGTCACCGCCGCTAATCCGTCCTCAGTGGAGGACGGGATCTCCTCTGCCGTACGGTGTGCGCGAAGCCTGCAAAACCTTGCCAATGGCCGGCGCTGTGGTCAAGCGCGGACGTGGGTCGCATTTTCGGGACGGCCATCCCACATGCTGGGGTAACGCAATGTTTGCAAAAGGTCACTTTGCATGCACGCGCGACCACTCTGGAGTTACACGCCCTGTTCAGGGGCTTGCGGAAATGAAGGTATCAGTTGACCGGATCACGGGTTGCGCGCCGTCCGACCGTTTCCTGCCCCACTGCGGCTTCCCAAACAGAACCTTCTCTGATGAAATCGCGGCCGTGCCGCGCGTGGTCCCCTCCGCTGGCGGCACGGTTCGGCGGGTCAGGCGGGGAAGAAACGACGGAGGCGATGTCGTGAGCACCGGACCGACGACCCTGCCCGCGCTCGGCGACACCGCTCGGCCCACGCGCCGACGGTTGCCGAGGCTGCGCGACGCCCGGATCCGGTCCAAGCTGGCGCTGATCCTGGTCGTCCCGGTGGCGGCGGTGATCGCGCTGGCCACGGTCCGGCTGATCTCGGTGGGCGAGGGCGCCTTCGACGCCACCCGGGCGCGGTCGCTGACCGCGCTCTCCATCGACGTCAGCGCGCTGACCCAGGATCTCCAGGTCGAGCGGATGGCGGCGGCGGCCTACCTGGCCGCTCCGCAGCAGCCCGCCGACACGTACAACCTGCGGGTCCGCCAGACGCAGCAGCGCATCGACGAGTACCGCGCCGAGCGGGCCCGGATCGGCGAGGTGCCGGCGGCCCTGCGGAGCCGGCTGACCGCGATCGACGGGCATCTGGCCACGCTTGACGGAACCCGTCAGGAGGTGCTCGACCGTCGGCAGATGGCCGTCGCCGAGGCGGTGCTGCGGTACGGCGTCATCCTCACCGACCTGGTCGCCTACGGTGACGGGCTGGCCCAACTGCCCGGCGAGGAACGCCTGTCGGACAGCCGTCGGGCGGTCGCCGCGTTCGCCCGGGCCAAGGCGTCCGTCGCCGAGGAGGAGGCGGTCGCCTTCACCGCGCTGTCCGCCGGTCAGCTCGACGAGGAACAGTTCTCCTCCTTCGTCGCCACCCTGACCAGCCAGCAGGAGGCCCTGGTCGCCTTCTCGCTCGCCGCCGACCCGGTGCAGCGCGCCCTGGTCGACAGCACCGTCTCCGGTGACGCCGTCGGCCTGGCCGACCGGGTGGCCACCGACATCACCCGCTCGGTGGGGCAGCGACCGCTGGTCAGCGCCCAGGACGCCACCGCGGCCATCGGCGCGGTCAACGACCTGATGCGCTGGGCCGAGATCCAACTGCAGAACCGACTGCTCACGCAGGCCGACGAGGCGCGCTCGAACGTCATCCGGCAGGCCGTGGTCGAGTCGGTGCTGGTGCTGCTGACCCTGATCATCGCCGTGTCGCTGGCCGTGGTGCTGGCCCGCTCGCTGAACCACTCGCTGCGCCGGCTGCGCGAGGGCGCGCTCTCGGTGGCCAACCACGACCTGCCCGACGCGGTGCAGCGCCTGCAGAACATGGGCAGCGTGGGCGACGGTGGGGTGGACGAGATCGTCCGCCAGGTCCGGGATCCGATCCAGCTCACCAACCGCGACGAGGTCGGTCAGGTGGCGCTGGCCTTCAA
Organism: Micromonospora coriariae; assembly: GCF_900091455.1. Taxonomy (NCBI): domain Bacteria; kingdom Bacillati; phylum Actinomycetota; class Actinomycetes; order Micromonosporales; family Micromonosporaceae; genus Micromonospora; species Micromonospora coriariae. The sequence goes on from NZ_LT607412.1 coordinate 3,474,153, forward strand.
CGTCGTCCACCGGGAGGCCGTGCGGGTCGCCGCCGAGCAGGCCGCGCTGCGTACCAGCGTCTCGGCGATGTTCCTCAACCTGGCCCGCCGCAGTCAGACCCTGGTCGACCGGATGATCGGCGAGCTGGACGCGATCGAGCGTGGCGAGGAGGACCCGAAGCGGTTGGCGCAGCTCTTCGAGCTGGACCACCTGGCCACCCGGATGCGCCGCAATGACGAGAACCTGCTGGTCCTGGCCGGCGCCGACTCCGCCGTGCCGCGCCGCGACGACGCCCTGGTGGTGGACGTCCTGCGCGCCGCCCAGTCCGAGGTCGAGCTGTACAACCGCATCGAGTTCGGCACGGTGGACACCGACATCTCGGTGGCCGCGCACGCGGTCAACGACGTCGTACGGCTCATCGCCGAACTGCTCGACAACGCCACCCGGTTCTCGCCGCCGAACACCACAGTGGTCGCCGACGGTCGGCGGATCCGCGACTACGTGCTGATCCAGATCGAGGACCGGGGGCTCGGTCTCAGCGACGAGCAGCTCGACTCGCTCAACCGGCGGCTGGCCGCGCCGCCGAGCGTCGACGTCGCCGCGTTCCGGTTGATGGGTCTGGCCGTGGTGAGCCGGCTCGCCTCCCGCTACGGCATCCGGGTGGAGTTGCGCCGCAACATGGAGGGCGGCACTGTTGCCCAGGTGACGTTGCCCGCCGCAACCGTGGTGCTGCCCGTCAATCGGGGCCGCGAGCAGGCGCTGACCCGGCCACGCCAGCCGATGGCGGTCGAGCAGACGCCGCTCACCCCGGTCGGTCACGCCGAGCCGTTCGCCGGTGCCACCACCTCGGCGGCGACGCTGCCCGACCAGTGGCGGACCAGCACGCCGGCGCCGGCGACCTGGCCGTCCCCGCTGGACGCCCGGAACACCGCCCCGGCCGTGCAGGCGGGTGGCTTCACCGGGGCGCACACGACGGTGCCGCCCGCCGCGGCCCCGGCGGCCCCGGTCCCGCCGGCCCGGAGCCCGTTCAAGGGTGCGGGTGCCTCGGTGGGCAGCCCGACCGTCGCCTACCCGACCGTCGACCCGCTGCCCCGGCGTGGCTCGGTGTCGGACGCCGCCGACGCGCGGAGTGCTCCGGTGCTGCCGGTCGGGCCGGTCGCCGGCCCCGGTGCGGTCGCGCCGCCCGCCGCGCCGCCGGTGCCGGCCGCGCCGGTCACCAACCGGCCCGACTTTCCCGCCGAGGCACCGATCTTCCGGGAGATGGAGGCGGTCTGGTTCCGGTCGCACGGCGACGACGCCACCGCGATCTTCACCCGGCCGCAGTTCGACTCGCCGCCACCGTCCACCGACGCCGGCACGCGCTCGGGCGGCGGCGGTCAGCCGACCGCAGCGGCCGCGCCGGCCGCGCCGCCGGCCCGACCGCCCCTGCCCACCCGTACCCCGGGTAGCTCCGCCACCGACGGCACCGGAACGCCGGGCGCCGCGAGCACCGGCGGGTTCGGCGCCGCTACACCGCCGCCCCCGCCGTCGTACAACCCGCCGCCGGCCGCCCGGACCGCGCCCGCGGCGCCCGCCGCCGCGAGCGCGCCCGCCGCTCCGGCGGTGGACCCGAGCGCCTGGCGGACGGCGGCGGACGAGGGCTGGTCCCGGGCCAGCCGGGCCGCCGAGCCGGCGGCCGCTGGTACCACCCGCTCGGGGCTTCCCAAGCGGGTGCCGCAGGCGCAGCTCGTGCCGGGCGGCATCGAACCGAAGGGCGGCCGGGACCGCAGCCGGCGGACCCCCGATGAAGTACGCGGCCTGTTGTCGGCCTACCACCGTGGCGTGCAGCGCGGACGGACGGCCGGGACGGACCTGAACAGCACCTCGACCAAGGAGAGCCGATGAACAGGCCAGCTGCCATGCAGGACATGGGTTGGCTGCTCACCAACTTCGCCGACAGCGTGGCGGGTATCGCCCACGTGGTGGCGGTGTCCGCCGACGGGCTGCTGCTCGCCTCCTCCCGGGACCTCCCGGGAGACCGGGCGGACCAGCTCGCCGCGATCACCTCGGGCGTGGTGAGCCTGACCGAGGGCGCGGCCCGAATGTTCAGCGCGGGCGGGGTGTTGCAGACCGTCATCGAGATGGACAGCGGCTACCTCTTCCTCATGTCGATCAGCGACGGGTCGTCGATGGCCGTGCTGGCCGCGCGCAGTTGCGACGTGGGCCAGGTGGGCTACGAGATGGCGCTGCTGGTCGAGCGGGTGGGTGCCGCGCTGGTGCCGCTGCCGCGCGACGCGGTGCGCTCGTAGCGACGACGAGACGGCGTGCCGACGGCACGCCGGACCAGGGAGGGGAGGCGGTGTGGACCGGCTCCACGGGGGACGAGGAGGTGATCGGGGATGGACCAACGACGCGCTGACCCGCGCGGCGCTCTGGTACGTCCCTACGCGGTCACCCGTGGTCGTACCGAGCCCCGGCAGGACATCGCCCTCGAGGCGGTCCTCACGGCCTCTCCAACCCAGGTCGCCGAGTCCCGCTTCGCCGGGCACGACAAGCACCGAATCGCCACGGTCTGTGAAGGCCGGGCACAGTCGCTGGCGGAGATCGCCGCGTACACCCGGATGCCGCTGGGCGTCGCCCGGGTACTGGTCGCCGACATGGTGGCCGAGAGCCTGCTGACGTTACACACTGCTGCTCCCGCCGAGGGGTTCGAGGAGCGGATGGAACTGCTTGGAAGGGTGCTAAGTGGACTTCGCAGGCTATGACCCCGCCGGGGGACGGCCGAGCCGGGGAATCGTCTCCGCGAAGATCGTCGTCGCGGGCGGCTTCGGTGTCGGTAAGACGACGCTGGTCGGGTCGATCTCCGAGATCACACCGCTGACGACGGAGGCGGTGATGACCGCGGCCGGTGTCGGCATCGACGACCCGTCCAAGGTGCCGGGCAAGGAGACCACCACGGTCGCCATGGACTTCGGCCGTATCACCATGGCCCAGGACCTGATCCTGTACCTCTTCGGCACACCCGGCCAGACCCGGTTCTGGTTCATGTGGGACGAGATCATCCGGGGTGCGGTGGGTGCGGCCGTGTTGGTGGACACCCGCCGGATCACGGACGCCTTCGCGCCCCTGGACTACTTCGAGAACCGCAACCTGCCGTACGTGGTGGCGCTGAACCGGTTCGACGACGCTCCCCAGTACGAGCTGGAGGAGGTCCGTGAGGCGCTGGCCATCTCGCCGCAGGTGCCACTGGTGATGACCGACGCCCGGCAGCGGGATTCGGTCAAGCAGGTGCTGGTGACCGTGGTCGAGCACGCCATGCTCCGGCTCCAGGCCGAGCACGGGCGGGGATTCGCCACGCCGGTCGGCTGACCCGGCGCGGCCGGCCGGCACACACCGGCCGGCCGCGAGGCGTCAGTCGACCCGGAGCCGGTAGCCGCGCTTGACCACGGTCTGCACCACCCGGGGGGCGCGCAGGCCGGCCCGGAGCCGGGCCACGGCCATCTCCACCGCGTGCTCGTCCGCGCCCCGGGGCAGGGTCCGCAGCAGGGCCGTACGGGACAGCACCCGGCCGGGGGACTGGGCCAGCGCACGCAGCACCGCCATCGGGGCGGGGGCGAGCGGGCGCAGCTCACCGTCGATCACCGCCGCGTGCCCGCGCAGGGTGAGCAGGTGCCCGCCGGCCTTGAACGTCGTCGTCCGGCGGGGCAACTCGTCGACGATGGTCCGCACCAGCGCGCCCAGCCTTGCCCGGCCCGGCGCGCTGACCGGCACTCCGAGCCGCAGCAGCGGCTCTGCGGTCACCGCGCCGACGCAGCTGACCAGCACGTCGCCACGGAACGCGGACAGCACCGCGTCGGTACGGTCCCCGGCCGTCCGCAGCAGCGCCTCGGCCGCCGGTGCCGAGGTGAACGTCACCGCGTCCACCAGCCGGCCGGCGATCAGGTCGACCAGTCTGTGCAGCGGCGCCGGGTCGGTCGGCGGGGCCCAGCGGTAGACCGGCACCTCGATCACAGTGGCACCGGCCGCCTCCAGCGCGAGCGTGCAGTCCGGCTGCCGCTCGCCGTGCAGCTGCATGGCGATCACCTGCCCGGCGACCCCGCGCCGCCGCAGGTGGTCGACGACCTCGTCGCAGCTCTCCGAGGCCGGCGACCACTGGTCGTGCAGCCCGGCGGCCCGGATCGCGCCGCGCGCCTTGGGGCCTCGGGCCACCACGTACGACCTGGCCAGCACCGAGCGCAGTGGCTCGGCCAGTCCCCAGCCCTCGGCCGCCTCCAGCCAGCCGCGCATGCCGATACCGGTGTTGGCCATCAGGATGTCCGGCGGCCGGTCCAGGCAGGCGCGGGTCGCCTCGCGCAGCTCGGTGTCGTCGGACAGCGGCACGATGCGCAGTGCCGGGGCGAGGACCACCCGGGCACCCCGCCGTTCGAGCAGCGCTGCCAACTCGTCGCGCCGCCGGTCGGCGGTCACCCCGATGGTGAAGCCGGCCAGTTCATCCCGCATCAGGCCTCCTGTCGCAGCCGCACCTCGACGAGCCCGTCCCGGCAGCGCACGTCGTGCCGGGCCACGGCCACCCCGGGCAGGTCGAGGCAGCGCCCGGTGCGCAGGTCGTACACCTGCTTGTGCAGTGGCGAGGCAACCGTGGGCACCGCGCCGCGGCTGCCCACGATGCCCCGGGACAGCACGTACGCGCCGGCGACCGGATCGTGGTTGTCGATGGCGAACAGCCCGTCCGCGGTCCGGAAGAGTGCCACCTGCACGCCATCGACCAGGGCGGCGACGCCCCGGCCGGGCTCCAGCCGGTCGAGCCGGCAGACCCGGGCCCAGGTCAGGGTGGCGGTCCCGCTCATCGCCGTACCTCCGGTCCCGCTCATCGCCGTACCTCCGGCAGGCCCAGTGCCACCGGCTGCCGCCGTCGGCCGGTCTCGGCCGGTTCCCGTTCCCGACGGTCTTCGCCCGTGGGCGGTGGACCGCCGCGCGCCGGCACTGGCTGGCCTCGCTCCAGGGCGAAGGTGATCGACGGGTCCGGCACGTCAGGTGCGTTGACGAAGGAGGTGAAACGGCGCAGCCGCTCGGGGTCGTTCAGCACGTCCCGCCACTCGTCGGAGTATGACGCGACGTGCCGGGCCATCGCCGCGTCGAGTTCGGCGCAGAGCCCCAGCGAGTCGTCGACGATGACCGACCGCAGGTGGTCGAGGCCGCCGTCCATCGCCTCGATCCAGGCGGCGGTGCGTTGCAGCCGGTCGGCGGTGCGGATGTAGTACATCAGGAACCTGTCGATCAGCGAGATCAGCGCTTCGGTGGACAGGTCGGAGGCGAACAGGTCGGCGTGCCGGGGTCGGAAACCGCCGTTGCCGCCGACGTACAGGTTCCAGCCGGTTTCGGTGGCGATGATGCCGAAGTCCTTGCCGCGCGCCTCGGCGCACTCCCGGGCGCAGCCGGAGACCGCTGACTTGATCTTGTGTGGGGCGCGTAGCCCCCGGTAGCGCAGCTCCAGCGCGACGGCCAGCCCCACCGAGTCCTGCACCCCGTACCGGCACCAGGTCTCGCCGACACAGGACTTCACCGTGCGCAGCGCCTTGCCGTACGCGTGCCCGGACTCGAAGCCGGCATCAACCAGCCGCCGCCAGATCTGCGGCAACTGCTCCACCCGTGCTCCGAACAGATCGATCCGCTGACCGCCGGTGATCTTCGTGTAGAGGCGGAAGTCCCGGGCCACCTCGCCGATGACGATCAGCTTCTCCGGCGTGATCTCCCCGCCGGGGATCCGCGGCACGACCGAATAGCTGCCGTCGCGTTGCAGGTTGGCGAGGAAGTGGTCGTTGGTGTCCTGTAGCGACGCCTGCTCACCGTCGAGCACGTGCCCCGAGCCCAACGAGGCGAGGATCGACGCCACCACGGGCTTGCAGATGTCGCAGCCGTGACCCCGGCCGTGTTCGGCGACCAGCCGGGAGAAGGTGCGGATGCGGCGTACCCGGACGATCTCGAACAGGTCGCGCCTGCTGGCGTCGAAGTGCTCGCAGAGTGCGGTGGACTGCGCCACGCCGGCCGCGTCCAGGAGCTGCTTCAGCGTCGGCACGCAGGAGCCGCAGCTGGTCCCGGCCCTGGTGCACGCCTTCAACGCCGGCACGTCCGCGCAGCCACCGACGATGGCGGCGTCCACGTCGCCCCGCGTCACCGCGTTGCAGGAGCAGACCTGGGCGGCGGCGGGCAGCGCACCGGCGTCCGCGCCGCCGTCCGGCGCCAGCAGCGCCAGCGGGGCGGCCGGCAACGGGCCACCGACGCTGGCCCGCAGCGTCGGGTACGCGCTGGCGTCACCGACCAGCACCCCGCCGAGCAGGGTGCGCGCGTCGTCGGAGAGAACCAGCCTGGCGTAGACCCGGGTGGCCGGATCGGTGAACGTGACATCCAGGCAGCCCGGGGTCACGCCGTGCGCGTCGCCGAACGAGGCCACGTCGACGCCGAGCAGTTTCAGCTTGGTGGCCGTGTCCGCGCCCGGGAAGGTCGCCGCGCCGCCGAGCAACCGGTCGACCACCACCTCGGCCGTGGCGTACCCCGGGGCGACCAGGCCGTGGCAGGTGCCGTCGACCGCCGCGCACTCGCCGACCGCCCAGATCCGCTCGTCGGCGCTGCGGCAGGTCCCGTCGACCAGCACCCCGCCGCGCGGACCCAGCGGCAGTCCGGCGGCCCGGGCCAGTTCGTCCCGGGGTCGGATGCCGGCGGCCACCACCACCAGTTCGGCCCCCACCGTGCGGCCGTCGGAGAGTTCCAGCGCCGCGACCGCGCCGTCCGGACCGGGCCGGATCGCGCTGGTGGCCACCCCGAGGTGGGTCCGCACGCCCAGCTCCTCGACGTAGCGGCGGAGCATCGCGCCGCCGGCCGGGTCCACCTGCACCGGCATCAGCCGGGGTGCGAACTCGACCACGTCGGTGCTCAGGCCGAGCAGCCGCAGGGCGTTCGCCGCCTCCAGCCCCAGCAGCCCGCCGCCGATCACCGCGCCGGCCCGCCGGCCCCGCGCGTACGCCCGGATCGCCACCAGGTCGTCGAGGGTGCGGTAGACGAAGACCCCGGGCAGGTCTGCGCCGGGCACCGGCGGCACGAACGGGTACGACCCGGTGGCCAGCACCAGCGCGTCGTACCGGTGCGCGCCGGTGGCCGTCTCGACCACCCGCCGCTCGCGGTCGATCGCGATGGCCGGCTCGCCCAGGCACAGCCGTACGCCGTCGTGCGGGGTGTGCAGGTTCAGCGCGTCCGCGTCCACGCCGTCGAAGAACGCCGAGAGTCGTACCCGGTCGTACGCGGGTCGGCTCTCCTCGGCGAGCACCGTCACCCGCCACCGCCCGTGCGGATCGCGGGCTCGCAGCGCGTCCACGAAGCGCTGCCCGACCATGCCGTTGCCGATGACGACCAGATCGCCGCCGTTCATCGCGTCACCTCCACGGAGTCCGCCTGAGAGAGCCAGTCGACGATGCCGGCGACGGCGTCCCGACAGCCGCCGCAGCCGGTGCCGGCCCGGGTCGCCGCCAGCACGGCGTCCACGCTCCGGGCGCCGGAGCGCCAGCAGCTCACCAGGGCGCCCTTGGTCACGGTGTTGCACTGGCAGACCGTGGCCGCGTCCGGCATCAGCGCCGGAGACGCGGCCGGTGCCGCGCCGGCGCCGTCCGAGGCCCGGCCCAACAGCAGTGACCGCCGGTCGGCCGGGACCGGTTGACCCCGGTCGAAGAGCTGGATCACTGTGCCGATCGTCGGGTTGTCGCCAATCAGGATCGCGCCGGTCAGCCGCTCGTCGCGGATCCGCAGCCGGGCGTACGTGCCCCGGGTCGGGTCGCTGAAGGTCAGCTCCTCACCCGGACCACCGCCGGTGGCGTCGCCCATCGCGGCCAGGTCGATACCGGCCGCCTTGAGTCGGGTCACCGCCGGCCGGGGCCGGTACCGGGCCAGCGGCTCGGTGCCGCTGAGCACCTGGGCCAGCACCCGTGCCTGGGCCCAGGCGGGGGCGACCAGCCCGGTGAGTGTGCCGTCGTGCTCGGCGCAGTCGCCGATCGCCGAGATCCGTCGGTCGCTGGTGCGCAGCCGGTCGTCCACCACCACGCCGTGCCGCACGGCCAGGCCGGCGTCGGCGGCGAGCGTGGTGTCGGGGCGTACCCCGCAGGAGAGCACCAGCAGGTCGGCGTGCAGCGACCGGCCGTCGGCCAGCTCGAGGCGGACGCCGGTCGCGTCCGCCGCTACGCCGGTCGCCGGCACGGCCAGCTGGATGGTGACGCCGAGGCCGGCGAGCGTGCCGGCGAGCACCGCCCCGGCCGCCGGGTCGAGCTGCCGTTCCATTAGGTGCCCGGTGGGGTGGACCACTGTGGTCGCCAGCCCCCGGGTGGCCAGCCCGCGGGCGGCCTCCAGCCCGAGCAGTCCGCCGCCGAGGACCAGCGCGCTGCGCGCGCCGTCGGCCACCGCGCGGATCCGCCGGCAGTCGTCCAGGGTGCGGAACGGCACCACCCGGCGCGGCAGCTCCCCGGTCAGCCCGGGCAGCGGCGGCACCATCGCGCGGCTGCCGGTGGCCAGCACCAGGTGGTCGTAGCCGATCCGGTCGCCGTCGGCGGTGCGGACCGTTCGCCCGGCCCGGTCGATGCGGGTCACCGGCACGCCGGGGCGCAGGTCGCTGCCGTGCCCGGCGGTCTCGGCCAGTTCCACGTCCTGCTCGCCGATCCGGCCGGCCAGCAGCGCGGAGAGCATGATCCGGTTGTACGCGCGATGCGGTTCCGCCCCGAGCACTGTGACCTTCCGGTCGCCGCCGCGGGCGTCCAGCTCGGCGGCCAGGCGTGCGCCCGCCATCCCGTTGCCGACGATCACCACGCGTTCGGTCATGCCTTCTCCACCCGCACGGCGCAGATCTTGAACTCGGGCATCCCGGAGATCGGGTCCACCGCGTCGTTGGTGACCGAGTTGGCCCGGGCGGGGCCCGGCCAGTGGAACGGCGCGAAGACGGTGTCCGGCCGGATGGTCGGGCTGAGCCGGGCCGGGGCCCGCAGCTCGCCCCGACGGGAGGTGACCCGTACCGGTTCCCCGTCGCCGATGCCGAGCCGGGCGGCGAGGTCGGGGTGCAGCTCGACGAAGGCGTCCGGTGCGGCCCGGCGCAGCGCGTCCACCCGGCGGGTCTGGGTGCCGGACTGGTACTGGGCGAGCACCCGGCCGGTGGTGAAGTGCAGCGGGTACTCGTCGCAGACCGGCTCGGCGGCGGGACGGTGGTCCACCGGGTGGAACCGGGCCCTTCCGTCCGGGGTGGCGAACCGGTCGGTGAAGAGTCGGGGCGTGTCCGGCCCGTCCTCGGTGGGGCAGGGCCAGAAGACACCGTCGGCGGCGTCGATCCGGGACCAGCTGATCCCGGCGTAGTCGGCCGGCCCACCGGCGGAGGCCCGCCGCAGCTCCGCGAAGACGGCGGCCGGGTCGGTCGGGAACCGGGCCGCCGCGGTGCCGGCCGGCCCGGGGGCGTCGGTCGGCACCGCGGCCGGCTCGGCGACGGCCAACCGGGCCGCCAGGTCGGCGAGGATGGCCAGATCGGTACGGACGCCCGGCGGGGGAGGGCGGAGCGCCCGTCGGCGCAGCACCCGGCCCTCCAGGTTGGTCATGGTGCCGTCCTCCTCGGCCCACTGTGCGGTGGGCAGCACCACGTCGGCCAGCGCGGCCGTCTCGGACAGCAGGAGGTCGGCCACGACCAGCAGATCGAGCCCGCGCAGCCGGCGTTCGACGTGGGCCGCCCGGGGTGCGGACACCACCGGGTTGGAGCCGAGCACCAGCAGCGCCCGTGGCCCGCCCGGGGTGCCGAGCGAGTCGAGCACTTGGTACGCCGGCACGCCCGGGCCGGGCAGCTCGTCGGCCGGTACGCCCCACACCCCGGCGACGTGCTCCCGTGCGGCGGGGTCGTCGATGCGTCGGTAGCCGGGCAACTGGTCGGCCTTCTGCCCGTGCTCCCGTCCACCCTGGCCGTTGCCCTGGCCGGTCAGGCAGCCGTACCCGGACCCGGGGCGGCCGGGCAGGCCGAGGGCGAGGGCGAGGTTGACGTACGCGGTGACGGTGTCCACGCCCTTGGCGTGCTGTTCGGCGCCGCGCGCGGTGAGGATGATGGCCCGTCCGGCGGTGCCCAGGGCCCGGGCGGTCGCCTCCAGGTCGGCCACCGGCACGCCGGAGAGCTGTTCGGCGCGGGCCGGCCACCAGGCCGCCACGCTGCGCCGGACGGCCGCGAAGCCGGTGGTCCGCTCCGCGACGTACGCCCGGTCGGTCCAGCCCTCGGTGAGCGCGATGTGCAGCAGCGCGTTGGCCACCGCGAGGTCGGTGCCGGGCAGCGGTTGCAGGTGCAGGTCGGCCTGGCGTGCGGTGGCGGTGGCCCGTGGGTCGACCACGATCAGCCGGCCGCCGTTGCGGCGCTGCTCGGTCAGCCAGCGGACCAGCGGCGGCATGGTCTCCGCCGGGTTGGCGCCGACCAGCAGCAACGTGTCGGCCCGGCCCAGGTCGGCGAGGGGGAACGGCAGCCCGCGGTCGATGCCGAAGGCGCGCAGGCCGGCGGCCGCCGCCGAGGACATGCAGAACCGTCCGTTGTAGTCGATGTGCCGGGTGCGGAGCCCGACCCGGGCGAACTTCCCCAGCGCGTACGCCTTCTCGTTGGTCAGCCCGCCGCCACCGAACACGGCGACCGCGTCCCGGCCGGACTCGGCCTGGACGGCGCGGATGCCGGTGACGATGCGTTCCAGCGCGGCGTCCCAGCTGGCCGGGCGCAGCTCGCCGCTGGCCGGGTCGCGGAGCAACGGGGTGGTCAGTCGTTCGGGGTGGTCGAGCAGCTCGGCGGCGGTCCAGCCCTTCTGGCACAACCCGCCCCGGTTGGTGGGGAACTGCCGGGGGAGCACCGTCACCCCGTCGGCATCCTCGCGCAGCAGCATCCCGCACTGGAGGGCGCAGTACGGGCAGTGCGTCGCCGCCTCCCGGGGTGGGAATCCCTGTGGAGTTGCCGGTCGTGCACCGTCTGTCATGTCGGGAAAGCGTGCCGCCGGGCGGTTTCCGGTCCGGGTCCCTTCTGTTTCGGTCCTGTCAAGTGGGGCTCACACCGCACCGGCGCAGGGGGCTCGATGGCGGGACGGTGCCCATGGCTTAAAATATGAGAAAGTTGTCTCGATATTTGGGAGAGCGCGATGACTGTGGCGGACGCCTTCGACGCGGTGGCGGGCAGCTACGACACGGCACGCCGACGGTTGGTGCCCTGCTTCGACTCCTTCTACGGCACGGCGGTGCAGGTGGCCGCGCCCCCGCTGCGGGCCGCGCGGGCGGCCGGGCGTACCCCTGAGGTGCTGGACCTGGGCGCGGGCACCGGCCTGCTCTCGTTGCTGCTCGCCGCCGCTGTGCCGGGGGTGCGGCTGACCCTGGTGGACGCCGCGCCGGCGATGCTCGCCCGCGCCACCGACCAGCTGCACGCCCGGTCCGTGCCGCACCGGACGGTCCGGGCCGACCTGGCCGACCCGCTGCCGACCGGCCGGTACGACGCGGTGGTCAGCGCGCTGGCGATCCACCACCTGGCCGACACCGACAAGCGTGCCCTCTACCGGCGGGCCGCCGCCGCGCTGGTGCCCGGCGGGGTGTTCGTCAACGCCGAGCAGGTGGCCGGCCCGACCCCGGCCCTGGACCTGCGCTACGACGAGGTGTGGACCGAGCGGATCACCGAGCTGGGACCGCCTGCCGAGGAGATCGCCGCCGCCCGGGAGCGGATGCGGCACGACCGACCGGCGACCGTCGCCGACCAGTGCCGGTGGCTCACCGAGGCCGGGCTGGTCGACGTCGACTGCTACTTCAAGGAGTGGCGCTTCGCGGTGTTCGGCGGCAGGGCGAACGGCGTGGGGCGCTGACCTGTCCGACCAACGCCGGAATGCGCCTTTCGACGCCGGTGGTGACCCGCCCGGTCGTGAGGATGACTGATGGTCATACCGATGGGTAGTCTCACCGGCATGACTGCCAAGGTGACCCTGTCGTTCACAGACGAGACGATCGAGGAGGCCCGACGGTTCGCCAAGCGCGAGGGGCTGTCGCTCTCCGCGTGGATGGACCAGGCCGCCCGGGAGAAGGCGCTGCGCGAGGTCTTCACCGCGCACGCCGCCGCAGTGAACCGCGCCGGCCTGGACCTGGAATCCGCCGCCCTCGCCGACGCCCGCGAGGTGGGCATGGTCGACGACCTGCTCTTCCGCGGCCGGCCGCGTGCTGCGTAGGGGTGAGGTCTGGCGCATCGAGGGCGCCCGGGAACGCCTCGGACTCGTGATCAGCTCGGACGTCTACAACTCCACAGACGTGCCCATCGTGATCGTCGTCGAGGTGGTCGAGGAGTCGCTGCTGCGGGACTCCCCGCTCGCCGTGTCGATGGGCCGGTACGTGGTGATGCCCGACCGGCTCTCCTCGCCGATGAAGAAGTGGTTCACCGACTGCGTGGACGTCGCCGACACCGACACCATGCTCCGCGTCGGCCGCGCGCTGCGCATCCTCCAGCAGCTCTGACCACCGCCGCTTCCCGTCCGGTCGTTGCCGGGCGGGTCTCACCACCGCCACCGGTCGGCGGTGCGGCCCTCGTTTCCCTGTCGACCCGCGACGGGCACCGCCCGGTAACCCGGCGTTCCTAGCGTTCCCCCTGGTCACACCGACGAGGAGGAGCCGCAGTGCGCACGCTCACCAGCACCGCAGTCACCGCTGCCCCACCCGACGCCGCCGGGCGTCGGCGCGAGCTCACCGACTGGCGCCCCGAGGACCCCGGCTTCTGGCGGACGACCGGGGCGCCGATCGCCCGGCGCAACCTCTGGGTCTCGATCTTCGCCGAGCACGTCGGCTTCTCGGTGTGGAGCCTCTGGTCGGTGACCGTGCTCTTCCTCGGCCCCGAGTACGGCATCGATCCGGCCGGCAAGTTCCTGCTCACCGCCGTGCCGGCCGCGCTGGGCGCGGTGCTGAGGCTGCCGTACACGCTGGCGGTGGCCCGCTTCGGCGGACGACTGTGGACCATCGTCAGCGCGCTGCTGCTGCTGGTGCCGACCGTGCCGATGGCGGTGCTACTGGAGCCGGGGATCCCGTACCCCACCCTGATGGTGCTGGCCTGCCTGACCGGGGTCGGCGGCGGCAACTTCGCCTCCTCGATGGCGAACATCAACCTGTTCTATCCGCAGCGACTCAAGGGCCGGGCCCTCGGGTTCAACGCCGGTGGCGGCAACCTGGGCGTACCCGCGGTGCAACTGGTCGGGCTGGCGGTGCTGGCCACCGCCGGGGCCGCGTACCCCCGGCTGGTGCCGGCGGTCTACCTGCCGCTGATCGTGCTGGCCGCGCTGGCGGCGGCCCGGTGGTTGGACACCGTCCCCGGGGCCCGGAACGAGCCCGGCGCGCTGCGCGAGGCGGCCCGCGACCCGCACACCTGGATCATGTCGGTGCTCTACGTCGGCACCTTCGGGTCGTTCATCGGGTTCGGCTTCGCCTTCGGCCAGGTGCTCCAGCTCCAGTTCGCCGAACGCTTCCCCACCCCGGTCGACGCCGCCTGGCTGACCTTCCTCGGCCCGCTGGTCGGCTCGCTGATCCGGCCGCTGGGCGGGCACCTCGCCGACCGGCTGGGCGGAGCCCGGGTGACCTTCTGGAACTTCGTGGCGATGGCGGCCGGCGCCGGAACCGTCCTGTACGCGGCCCGGGAGCGGTCGTTCGCGCTCTACCTGGCGGGTTTCCTCGCCCTGTTCGTCCTCTCCGGCGTCGGCAACGGCTCCACCTACAAGATGATCCCGGCGATCTTCCGGGCCCGGGCGGCGGGACTGGTGGCCGACGACCGGTGCGATCCGGCTGCCGCCGCCCGCTGGGCCCGCCGGATGACCGGCGCGCTGATCGGCATCGCGGGGGCCGTGGGCGCCTCCGGCGGGGTGCTGGTCAACGTCGCCTTCCGCCAGTCGTTCCTCACCTCCGGCACGGCCGACGCCGCCTACCTCGCGTTCATCGCCTGGTACGCGCTCTGCGTCACGGTGACCTGGGTCGTCTACCGCCGGCGGGGGGCGGCCCGGCTGGCCGGCGTGTGAGCTGTGCCATGATGGGCTGCGCCGGCACGCGCGGCCGTACCCCCGTTTTGACCTGCTGATGGGGCGCCGGGTATCGTTGCCTGCTGTTGTACGACATCCAGAGGCGTGCCCTATCAGGTACGCTTGGTCGTTCGTGCGCGCCTGGTCACCTCGGCGCGCGACCCCAGACCGACGACGAGACAAGGTAGACCTGTGCGTACGTACAGCCCGAAGCCGGGTGAGATCGAGCGTCAGTGGCACGTCATCGACGCCTCTGATGTCGTGCTGGGCCGCCTGGCCACCCACGCCGCCACGTTGCTGCGTGGTAAGCACAAGCCGACTTTCGCGCCGCACGTCGACACGGGCGACTTTGTCGTCATCGTGAACGCGGGCAAGGTTGCGTTGACCGGCAACAAGCGCCAGACCAAGGTCGCTTACCGCCACTCCGGTTACCCGGGTGGTCTGAAGCAGATCGGCTACGACGAGCTGCTGACCAAGCGTCCCGAGCGGGCCATTGAGCTGGCCGTGAAGGGGATGCTCCCGCACAACAAGCTCGGCCGTCAGCTGATCAAGAAGCTGAAGGTCTACGCCGGTGCCGAGCACCCGCACCTCGCGCAGCAGCCGGTGCCGTTCGAGATCAAGCAGATCGCGCAGTGAGCGCGGGCGAAGGAAGCAGCATGACCGACATCACCGAGACCGAGGTCGCCCCGGAAGCCCCCGAGGCCACCGAGGCGCCGGCGCCCGTCGCCCGCGCGCCTCGTGGTGACCGGCCGATCCAGACCGTGGGCCGCCGCAAGGAGGCCATCGTCCGGGTCCGTATCGTCCCGGGCACCGGCAAGATCACCTGCAACGGCCAGGACCTCGAGGCGTACTTCCCGAGCAAGGTGCACCAGCAGCTGATCAAGGACCCGCTGGTCACCGCCGAGAAGCCCGAGCAGTTCGACGTCATCGCCAACCTGCGTGGCGGCGGCACCACCGGGCAGGCCGGTGCGCTCCGGCTGGGCATCGCCCGCGCGCTGATCATCAACGACCCGGACGACCGCCCGGCCCTGAAGAAGGCCGGCTTCCTCACCCGGGACGCCCGGGTCAAGGAGAGCAAGAAGTACGGCCTCAAGAAGGCCCGTAAGGCTCCCCAGTACTCGAAGCGCTGATCTTCACCAGCGCGTTGTACTTCTGACGGACGGCCGGTCCGCCTCCCCTCGACCGGGGAGGTGGACCGGCCGTTCCGCTTTCTCCTCATTGGCAGTGCTCATCGGAGGTTGGCGGGTATGGGTCGGTTGTTCGGCACGGACGGCGTACGCGGGCGGGCGAACGCGGATCTCACCCCGGAGTTGGCGCTCGCGCTCGCCGTGGCCGCCGCGCACACTCTCGCCGAGACGGACCGCAGCCATCCGCCGCTCGCCGTGGTCGGCCGGGACACCCGGGCCAGCGGCGAGATGCTGGAGGCGGCTGTGGTTGCGGGGCTGACCAGCGCCGGCGCCAACGTGGTGCGGGTCGGTGTGCTGCCCACCCCGGCGGTCGCGTACCTCACCGCGGAGGCCAAGGCCGACCTCGGGGTGATGCTCTCCGCGTCACACAACCCGATGCCGGACAACGGCATCAAGCTCTTCGCCGCCGGCGGGCACAAGCTGCCCGACGAGATCGAGATGCAGATCGAGGCGGCCGTGGAGGCGAACGCCACCACCGCCTGGGAGCGTCCGACCGGCGCCGGCGTCGGCCGGGTGCACGACCTGCTCGACGGCGCCGACCACTACGTCCAGCACCTGGTCGGCACAGTGCCGCACCGGCTGGACGGGATCAAGGTCGTGGTCGACTGCGCCAACGGCGCCGCCGCCGAGGTCGCCCCGGTCGCCTACCGGGAGGCCGGCGCGGAGGTCGTGGCGATCCACGCCGAGCCGGACGGGCTGAACATCAACGACGACTGTGGCTCGAACCACATCGAGGCGCTGCGCGAGGCCGTCGTCGAGCACGGCGCCCACCTGGGCATCGCCCACGACGGCGACGCCGACCGGTGCGTGGCGGTCACCGCCGACGGCGACGAGGTCGACGGCGACCAGGTGATGGCCATCCTCGCGCTCGCCATGCGGGACGCCGGCACGCTCACCCAGGACACCCTGGTCGCCACCGTGATGAGCAACCTCGGGCTGCGGCTGGCGATGTCCGCCGAGGGCATCCGGCTCATCGAGACGAAGGTCGGCGACCGGTACGTGCTGGAGGAGCTGCGCGCCTCCGGGCTGGCGCTCGGCGGTGAGCAGAGCGGCCACATCGTGATGCCCGCGCACGCCACCACCGGCGACGGAGTGCTCACCGGCCTGCACCTGATGGCCCGGATGGCGGCCACCGGCCGATCCCTGGCCGAGCTGGCCTCGGTCGTCACCAAGCTGCCCCAGGTGCTGATCAACGTGCCGGTCGGCGACCGCACCGTCGGCGCCGCCGCGCCGGCCGTACGTGCCGAGGTCGAGCGGGCCGAGGCGGAGCTGGGCGAGACCGGTCGGGTGCTGCTGCGCCCGTCGGGCACGGAGCCGCTGGTCCGGGTGATGGTCGAGGCGGCCACCGAGCAGACCGCCCGCTCCGTCGCCGAGCGGATCGCGGAGCTGGTCCGCACCGCCAGCCCGGTCGGCTGAGGCCGCCAACCGGCGGCGTCACAACCGCAGTCGCGCCGCCCGCTCGTACGTGTCGGCGGGGTCCTCGCCGTCGGTGAGGTCGAGGTCCTCGACCAGGCTGCCGTCACCGAGCCGGACCAACCGGTCGCAGCGGGCCGCGATCGACCGTTCGTGGGTGGCCAGCAGGATCGTCATGCCATGCCGCTCCCGCAGGTCGAGCAGCAGGTCGAGGATCTGGGCGCTGGTGGTCGAGTCGAGGTTGCCGGTGGGCTCGTCGGCCAGCAGCAGCCCGGGCGCGCCCATCAGCGCCCGGGCGATGGCGACCCGCTGCTGCTCGCCACCGGAGAGCTGCGTCGGCATCGCCCGTTCCCGTCCGCCGAGGCCGACGGCGTCGAGCAGCTCACGGGCCCGGGTCGCGTGGTCGGCCCGGCCGCGTTGCGGCAGCACCGGGGCGATCACGTTGTCCAGCACGGTCAACGCCGGCAGCAGGTGGTAGCGCTGGAAGACGAAGCCCACCCGCTGCCGGTACCGGGCCAGCGCGGTACGCCGCAGCGCCGTGATCTCCACGTCGTCGACCGTGATGGTGCCGCTGTCGGCCTGCTCGATGGCGCCGATCAGGTGCAGCAGTGTCGACTTGCCGGAGCCGCTGGGGCCGGTCAGTGCCACCACCGACCCCGCCGCGATCTCCAGCGAGACGTCGTCGACCGCGGTCAGCCGCTCGGCTCCGGTGCGGAACTGCCGGGTCAGCCCGACGATCCGGACCGTGCTGCCCGTCGTTGCCTCCATCGTCACTCCTCTGCCAGTAGCCGTGCGGTCGGGAGCCGGCGCAGCAACGCGGCCGGCACGAGCGCCGCGAGACAGGTGATCAGCACCCCGACGAGCGCCACCGCGGCGGCGACCAGGATCAGGGCGCTCGGCAGGCCACCGACCAGCCAGGCGGCCCCGGCGAGCCCGAGCCCGGCTCCGGCCACCGCCCCGAGCGCGCCGATCAGGAGCCCTTCGTAACCCACCAGGCGGGCCAGAGTGGCGTCCGTCCAGCCGACCGCGCGCAGTGTGGACAACTCCGCGGCGCGGTCCCGGACGTTCAGGTACAGCACGTCGGCGACGGCGCCCGCGCCGAGCAGGACGGTGACGACCGCTGCCAGGGTGTCCGCACTCCGTACGTTCAGCGAGATGGTGTCACCGAGCAGGCTGCCGACGATCGCGCCGCGGAAGGCGTAGGCGGCGGCGCTGACCAGGGTGAGCGCGGTCACCCCGATGGCCAGCGCGCCCGCCCCGAGCAGGGTGCGCCCGGGGGTGCGGACCAGGTTGACCAGGGCCATCCCGAACAGGCTGCGGGGGCGGCGTACCCAGCGGGCCGGGGCCACCAGCGGCCGCAGGGCGGCGGCCGGGTGGGCGCCCGCGGCCCGCAGCGCCGGGACCAGGCCCGCCACCAGCGCCAGCAGCAGAGCCACAGGTACGGCGAGCACCGCCTGACGCCAACCGATCCCGATGTCCAGCGCGGCGGCCAGGGGGAACGCCAACCCCAGCGCGAGCAGGCCGGCGGCCAGCCCCAGTGCGGCCACCTCGCCGAGGACCAGCGCCGCGATCCGACGGGCTGACCAGCCCAGGCAGGCGAGCACCGCCAGTTCGCGGCGCCGGTCCCGGACGGCGGCGGACACGGCGTTGCCGAGGAACAGCCCGCAGACCACCAACACCAACCCGAACAGCACGAGGCTCTTGCGGTCGACGGCCCTGGTGATGACCGACGCCACCCCGAGGGCGGACCACGGCTCGGTCAGTCGCAGCTCCGGCCGGCCGAACGAGCCCGCCGGCAGCTCCACGGTCTGCGGAGCGGGAGACGAGCCGAAGGTGAGATCGACGTCCAGCCCGGTCGTGTCGGCGATCCGCTCGGCGATCAGCCGGACCCGCTCGGCGGACCGGTCGGTGTAGCCGGCGACGTCGGAGACCCGGACCCGGATCGCGCTGATCGGCGCCGTTCGGGTGGGGGTGACGTCGCCCTCCAGCAGCTTCGGCACCGCCGCCAGGTTGGTGAGCAGCAGCGGCGGCGAGGAGAGGTAGCCGGCCGGGTTTCCGCTCGGCTCCAGCGGCCGACCGCCCAACGCCTGGCGGCTGCGTTCGTCGGCGCCGTCGGTGCGTGGCGGCTCGTACGTCTCCAGCGGCACCCGGGACAGGTCGCTGAACCCGCTCAGCTTCTCCGGATCGAAGATGCCGACGGTCTGCCAGAACCGGAGTTGGAGGTGCCCGCCGGACGGCGGCTGAGGAAGCGCGGTCACCGGGCGGAAGCCGTTGTCGTCGGCGAGCCACGGACGGGAGTGGAGGTTCAGAGCGCTCTCGCCGCCGTACAGCGCGTGATCGAACGGTGGTCGCGCGACAGCACGGAGAGCGCCGTCGGGGAGCCGCTCGTACTCCGGCGCGCCCGCCTGCATGATCGTCTGCAACTCACCCGTGCAGCAGCCGGTCTTGGAGATCCCTTTGGCGAGCAGGTCGCGGTACCCGTCGGTCAGCGTGTACTCCTCGGTGCCGACCCCGAGCCCGGTGGCGCGGCCCAGCGTCCGCTCCAGCTCGCCGATGGGCAGCCCCGCCGGTCGCGCCTGCGGCAGCCGGGTGAGGGCGGACCGCACTGTGACGTCGAGGTAGGGGCGGCTGGTGCTCAACACCGGGACCGACCGCTCGGTCACACTCGGTCCGGGAGAGGTCTCGGTGGTCGTGTCGTCGAGCCGGAGCGAACGGCCCTCGGTCACCGCGTCGTCCAGGCCGACGAGGCGCTGCTCCGCCTCGGGGTCCACCGCCGCCAGCAGGAACGGCACCGTCACCCGGTAGGTGACCACCAGTTGGTCGGTGACGACGCGTTCGGCCCGGCCGGGCAGCCAGCGGTTCGCCTCGAAACGCCCGTCTGGCAGGAGCCGGACGGTGTCGACGCTCCAGTTCTCCCGTTCGGAAGACTGCCCCGCGTTCCCGGACCTCACGGCCAGGTACGGGTCGCAGATCGGTTCGCTCCGTCCATCGGGGAGCACCTCCCGTGGGACCTGCCCGCAATACTCGTCGTACTTGTACGTCCGGCCGTCCGAGTACGGAGATGAGGGAACGTCCACGTCGCCGCCCCACTCGGGGTAGAGCAGAGGGCGCTTGGTCACGTACACGTAGCGCGGGCTGCTGGGGGCGGTGGAGAGCCCTCGCTCGGCGGTGAACGTGGGGTTGAGCCGGATGACCTGCCGCTCCAGCGAGGGGTCGACCGCGCGGGTCACATCGAATCGGACCGGCACCGTCGAGGTCGAATAGCCCAGCATGGCGATCGGCGCGGCGACGTCGACGCCGGCGACCTCCTTCACCTGCTCGTACTGCGCCGGGGTGATGCCGCCGAAGAGGCCGGAGAGGTAGTTTGGGCGGACCAGCCCGCGCTCGGCCTCAAGCGGGGTGCGCGCCCCGTTGGGACGGACCAGGATGTCGTAGGCGGCCCGGGTGTTGCGCTCCACCGCGCCGGTGACGTCGAGACGGGAGGTGGTGGTGGCGCCGGTCAGGACGACGAAGCCGGTGGTCGCCACCAGCACCCCGGCCAGCAGCGCCACCGACCGCCCAGCACGGCCGCGTAGCTGACCCCAGATGAACCCCAGCATGTCGCGCCTCCCCGTGTGCTGCCCCACACTCTGCGCGTTACATTGTCACAATGCAAGACCTGGTCCGGTCGACCAGTGGAATCGGAGGAGACGGTGGCGATCCAGCACGCGGTCCTGGCACTGCTCGCACGCGGCCCGAGCTACGGCTACGAGCTGAAGGGCGCCTTCGAGGCCGCCGCCGGTCCACAGTGGGGGTCGCTCAACATCGGCCACCTCTACCAGATCCTCGACCGGCTCTCCCGGGACAGCCTGGTGGTCGCCGAGCGGCAGGCCCAGCAGGTCAAACCCGACCGGGTGGTCTACCAGATCACTCCCGCCGGCCGGGCCGAACTCGACCGATGGCTCGACGAGCCGAGCCGGCGCAGTGGCGGCTTCCGGGACGACTTCTTCCTCAAGGTCACCGCCGCCGCCCGATCGGGTTCCGCGCGCACCGTCCGCACCGTGCTGACCAACCAACGCGGGCACCTGCTCCGCGAGCTGCGCAACCTCGACGGGCTGCGCCGCAAGGCCGGCGACCCGGTGGTCGGGCTGCTGCTCGCGGCGGCGGGCCGGCACGTTGAGGCCGACCTCGCCTTCGTCGATGACGCCGAGGCGGTGCTGCTGGCCGACAGCGGCGCGCTGCTCGCCACGCTGGCGGGCACAACGTCAGAGATCACGGCGTACGCCGCCGACGACTCATCGCCCGCGCGGGCGGACGACGTCGGACCGGCCCGCGCGGCCGGCTGACCTTAGCGATCAGTGCAGCCCGCGCAGCCGGGTGACCGCCTCGGTCAGCACCTCGGGGCGTTTGCAGAAGGCGAACCGGACCAGCCGCCGACCGGCCTCCTGGTCGTCGTAGAAGACCTGGGTGGGCACGGCCACCACGCCGCAGCGCTCCGGCAGCGACCGGCAGAACTCCACCCCGTCCCGACCGCCGAGGGCGGTGACGTCGGCTGTGACGAAGTACGTCCCCTCCGGCACCAGCACCTCGAACCCGGCGTCGGTGAGGCCGCCGACGAGCTGGTCGCGGCGCTGCTGGAGCCCGTCCCGGAAGCCGGTGTAGTAGTCGTCGGGCAGGGCCAGCGCCACGGCGACCGCGGGTTGCAGCGGGGCGGCGTTGACGAAGGTGAGGAACTGCTTCACCCGTAGCACCGCCGAGACCAGCGCCGCCGGACCGCTCACCCAGCCGACCTTCCAACCGGTGCAGGAGAACGTCTTGCCGGCCGAGGAGATGCGCAACGTCCGCTCCCGCATCCCGGGCAGGCTGGCCAGCGGCACGTGCGGGCCCGACGCGTCGGTGAAGACCAGGTGCTCGTACACCTCGTCGGTCACCGCGTACGCGCCGTACTCCTGGCACAGCTCCGCGACCAGCGCCAGCTCGGCCGGGGTGAAGACCTTGCCGGTGGGGTTGTGCGGCGAGTTGAGCAGCACCAGCCGGGTGCGTGGGCCGAACGTCGCGCGCAGCTCGGCCGGGTCGAAGGCGTACCGACCGTCGGCGGCGGGACGCAGGGTGACCGGCCGCCGGACCGCGCCGGCCAGCGCGATCGAGGCGGCGTACGAGTCGTAGTACGGCTCGAAGCAGACCACCTCGTCGCCCGGCTCGCAGAGGGCGAGGATGCTGGCCGCTATCGCCTCGGTCGCGCCCGCGGTGATCACGATCTCGCCGTCCGGGTCGTACGCCAGGTCATGGAACCGCCGCTGGTGGGCAGCGACCGCCGCGCGCAGGGCGGGGATCCCCGGCCCGGGCGGGTACTGGTTCTGCCCGGCGCGCAGCGCTTCGGCGGCGGCGGCCAGCATCTCCGGTGGGCCGTCGGTGTCCGGGAAGCCCTGGCCGAGGTTGACCGCGCCGGTCCGTACGGCGAGGGCGGACATCTCGGCGAAGATCGTCGTGCCGAACGGCCGCATCCGGGCCACCAGCGGGTCGACATCGGTGCTCGTCGTCACCTGCGCCAGCCTACGGCCACCCACGGGCCGAACCCCAGCCCACCGGGTTCCCATGATCGACTCGAGATCGCTGATATCGGGGTATCAAAGGCACTCCGATACCGCGATATTGCCGATCCCGTGTCGATCAGGCGAAAGCCTCACTCCGCCGTGCAGGTGGTCCGCCAGTATCCGCGGGTCTTGTCGACGACCGGCTTGCCGGCGCCGGTGATCGTGACCGTGCAGTCGAGCGGTCCGTTGTATTCGATGTCCGGCCAGGTGGCCTCCACCATCACCCGGCTCTGGCCGTTGGTCCGGATGGTGGTGCGCCACGGGAGCTTCGCGTCGTCGACGTGGATGAGGTCGCTCTCGGCGTCGTAGTACGCGATGTCCGCCGGGCCCGATCCGGTCACCTCGTAGACCACAGTCACCGGGGCCGGCCCCGAGGTCGGACGGGTGACCGGCTTCTTGGTGGGCGCCGGCGCGGTGCTGGCGGGTGCGGCGGTGGACGGTTCGGTGGTGGGCGGTTCGACGGTGGGGGGCCAACCGTCGTCGTCGAAGGGGCCGGAGTCGTACGGGTCTTCGGCGACCGGCTCCGGGACCAACTGGCTGACCAGCGGGCCGGCCGCGCAGACGCAGCCGCAGAGGGCGAGGGTGAGGACCGCGACGATCGCGACGACGATCCCGACCCGGCCGTTGCCGCCCGGCGGGCGACCGGCGACCTGTGGATACCCCGGGTGGAGGTAGGGCGGCGGGTAGCCGGGCGGCGGCCACCCCGACGGTGGCTGGCCGGGCGGTGCCCAGCCCGGTGGCGGGTGGCCGGCGGGGGAGGGGCTGGAGCCGGTTGACGGCGACGGCGGCGGGGGCGTCGCGGAGGTGGGTGTCCACGAGGTCTCCGACGGGCCGGGCGTCCAGGGCGCGGACGACGGTCCGGGCGTCCACGACGTCTCGGGCGGTCCAGGCGTCCAGGGCGCGGAAGACGGTCCGGGCGTCCACGGGGCAGGTGGCGCCCAGGGTTGGCCGGGGGCCAGCGGATCGGGCGCCGGATATGACGCCGGAGGGGCCAGGTCGGACGGCGGGTTGGCGGCCGGCTGGCTGCCCGCGGCGGACGTGTCCGGCGGCGTTGGAGTCGGGTCCGAGGGCGGCGTCGGGGTCGGGTCAGGCGGAGGCGCGTCGGACATGGCTGCTCCGGGCGGGAGTGGGTATGGGTGGAACGAGTGTGGAGAGGACCCGCCGCACCCGCCGAGAGACTTTCGTACCCGGGGAGCCCTCGCAACCCCGTCGCCCTGGGACGCGGCCCGAGCGGACCGGGGTGGCTCGTCCCGTTGTTACCCGCCAGCCACCGATCGCTCAGTTTCAGTGATTGTTTAGCCGACTTTCGAGCAACCATCGTGAGCGAAACTGGGTTAGGCTGCGGGCCATGTGTGGAATCGTGGGTTACGCGGGCGCGCGCCCCGCACTCGGCATCGTGCTGGACGGGCTGCGGCGGCTGGAATACCGCGGCTACGACTCGGCGGGCGTCGCGATCGTCTGCGACGACCAGCTGCTGATCGAGAAGAAGGCCGGCAAGCTGGCCAACCTGGAGAAGGTGCTCTCCGAGCGGGCCGCCGACGACCCGACGTCCTGCGCCGCCAGCCCGATCGGCATCGGTGACGGCACCACCGGCATCGGGCACACCCGCTGGGCCACCCACGGCGGCCCGACCGACCGCAACGCCCACCCGCACCTCGCCCCCGACGGCCGGGTCGCCGTGATCCACAACGGCATCATCGAAAACTTCGCCAAGCTGCGCGCCGAGCTCGAGGCCGACGGCGTCCAGTTCACCAGCGACACCGACACCGAGTGCGCCGCCCACCTGCTCTCCGCCGCGCTGGCCGATCTGCGCGCCGCCGGCCAGCCGGACAGCCCGCAACTGCTCGCCGCCGGCATGCGGGTGGTGTGCCAGCGGCTGGAGGGCGCCTTCACCCTGCTCGCGGTGGACGCCGCGGTGCCCGGCGCGGTCGTCGGCGCCCGGCGCAACTCGCCGCTGGTGGTCGGCCGGGGTGACGGGGAAAACTACCTGGCCAGCGACGTGGCCGCGTTCATCGAGCACACCCGGGACGCCGTGGAACTGGGCCAGGACCAGATCGTCCTGATCACCGACGACAGCATCGAGATCACCGACTTCGAGGGCCAGCCGGCCACCGGCAAGGACTTCCACATCGACTGGGACTCGTCGGCCGCCGAGAAGGGCGGTTACGACTGGTTCATGCTCAAGGAGATCGAGGAGCAGCCGCAGGCCATCGCCGACACGCTGCTCGGCCGGCTCACCGAGACCGGCGAGATCGCCCTCGACGAGGTCCGCCTCAGCGACCAGGACCTGCGCGACGTCGACAAGATCTTCATCGTGGCCTGCGGCACTGCGTACCACGCCGGAATGGTCGCCAAGTACGCCATCGAGCACTGGACGCGGATCCCCTGCGAGGTGGAGCTGGCCAGCGAGTTCCGCTACCGCGACCCGGTGCTCGACCGGTCCACGCTCATCGTGGTGATCTCGCAGTCCGGCGAGACGATGGACACCCTGATGGCGCTGCGCCACGCCAAGGACCAGAAGGCCCGGGTGCTGGCGATCTGCAACACCAACGGCTCGACCATTCCCCGCGAGTCCGACGCGGTGCTCTACACCCACGGCGGGCCGGAGATCGCCGTCGCCTCCACGAAGGCGTTCCTCACCCAGGTCGTCGCCTGCTACCTGATCGGCCTGCACCTGGCCCAGGTGCGCGGTATCAAGTTCGCCGACGAGGTGGGCGCGGTGGTCGCGCAGTTGCAGGAGATCCCGGGCAAGCTGCGTGAGCTGCTGGACCGGATCGACCCCGTGCGCGAGCTGGCCCGGGAGCTGAAGTCCGAGCCAACTGTGCTGTTCATCGGTCGGCACGTCGGCTACCCGGTGGCCCTGGAGGGCGCGCTCAAGCTCAAGGAGCTGGCGTACATGCACGCCGAGGGCTTCGCCGCCGGCGAGCTGAAGCACGGCCCGATCGCCCTGATCGACAAGGGCACGCCGGTGATCTGCGTGGTGCCCTCGCCGGTCGGCCGGGGCATGCTGCACGACAAGGTCGTCTCCAACATCCAGGAGGTGCGGGCGCGCGGCGCGCGGACCATCGTGATCGCGGAGGAGGGCGACGAGGCCGTGGTCCGGTACGCCGACCACCTGATCTACGTGCCGCGTACGCCGACCCTGCTGGCCCCGCTGGTCACCACCGTGCCGCTCCAGGTGCTCGCCGCCGAGATCGCCGCCGCCCGCGGGCACGACGTGGACCAGCCCCGCAACCTGGCCAAGTCCGTCACCGTCGAGTAACCGACCCCGAGCGCCGACCCGGGCCCCGGACGTCGCACCACGCGGCGACCGGGGCCTTCGTCGTGCCTGACCTGGCCCGCCGGCCGTCAGTGGCCCAGGACGATGCGGGCCATGCCGTCCAGCGCCGGGTTGGCCGGATCCCAGTAGCCCACGTGGCCGTGCCGCCCGCTTGGAAAGGTGCGCCCACCAAAGCCCGCTCCGGCCGGATCCCGGCCGAACCACAGCTCGTGCTCGCCCGGCCCGGCCAGGTTGAGCGCGGCCGCCAGCGGTGACGTGCCGAGCAGCACCTGCCGGGCCAGGTCGGCCGGGGGACGGGTCAGCCGGATCACGTCGTCCGGTGCGCTGCTCGCCCAGACCTGCCCGGCCGGTACGCCCAGCTCCGCGGCCTGCGCGACGCCGACCCCCGGCGAGCCGACGAAGACCAGCGCGTCGGCGGCCAGGCCGTGGTCCCGGGCGGCCATGCCCACCACCAGCGACCCGTAGCTGTGCCCGAGCACGGTCTGCCGGGCCGGCGGCCCCTCGTGGCTGGCCCGTAGCCCCTCCTGGAAGCGGTGCAACGCCGGACCGGCGTCCCGGGCCTGGCCGGCCGTGGCCGCCTCGTGCAGGAAGTCCGGGGCGTCGTAGTCCAGCCAGAGCACCCCGGCGGTCTGCTCGCCCGGGTCGAGCGTGGCGCACCGGCCCTGCACGCGCGCCACCCGGGCCAGTTCGCCCGGCGCGTCGTCGAGGCCGGCGGTCATCCCCGGCACGTAGGTCACCACCCGGTCGGCCTGGTCCGGGTCACCGAGCGAGACCACCACCCGTCCCTCGCCGGTCGGGTCCAGCCCGAGCAGGTAGGCCCGCGGGGCTCGCGGCTCGCCCAGCCGCTCGGCGAGCGCCTCCAGCCCGGCCAGGCGCGCCTCGACCCGGCGCAGCCGCAGTGCGCCGACCGGCCCGGGCGGGACCCGGGACAGCAGCCGCCGCCGTTCGGCGAGCAGCTCCTCCCGCCGGGCACCGAGCAGCAGCCGGTTGGCCTGGTCGCGGGCGGCCACCGGCAGGCCGTCGAGCCGCCCGACCAGCGTCGGCTCGTGCCCCACCAGCCACCGGCGCTGCGCCGGTGTCAGCCCCGCCCACCACGCCCGCACGTCGACCGGGGCGGCACCCGGCGCGGGCCGGCCGGGCGGCGGTGGCGCCTGCCAGCCGTCGAGAGCCGCCATGACGAGTTCGCCCAGCCGGGCGGTCGCGGCCCGGTCCGCCGCGCCGGCCAGCTCCAGCGCCGCCCGTAGTGCCGTCGCCACCCGGGCCGCCGCCGGGCCGTCCCGCTCGGCGGACGGCCGCGACCGGGCCGGATCGGTGTCGACCCGGCCGTGCCGGTCGATCAGCAGCCCCGCTCCCTCCGCCAGCGCCACCGCCGCCGCGAGCCGGCCCTTCGCCGCCGTGAGCCGACCGGCGAACTCGGCGAGCACCTGATCGGCCTCGATCAGCGCGGGTGCGATCGAGGTCAGCTCGCCGCGCAGCCCCGCGAGCCGCCCGTCGGCCGCCGTCCCCGCCCGGCCCGACCAGGCGACGCGCAGCGCCCTCGCGTCCGTGCTCAGCTCGCCGGCCCGCCTCTCGACCAGCGCGGTCAGCCCCGCCCACGCGGCTCCGGCGGCCTGCCACGCTCCCGGATCGGCGGTCCAGAGCTGGGCGTAGCCGACCGCACCCGCCGAGGGGGCGTCGCGATCCGCCGCAACGCGTCCCCGGGCACCTGCCGGCCCGGCGTCCGTGCGCGGGCGTGTCCGGGCGGTCACCGGGGTAGCGCGGCGAGCCGGCGGGCGGCCCGGTCGTCCGCCGCCCGGTAGGACTCCACCGCCGTCCGGACCGCCCCGCCCGTCACCGCCACCAGGCCGCCGAGGCGGCCCAGCCACCCGTGCACCGCCGACTCCAGCCCGACCAGCGCCGCGCCGGCCGCCCAGTCGGGCGCGGACACCATCAGCCCGGGCACCCCGAGCAGCCCGTGCGCCAGCCGGTACGCGTCGTCGTCCAGCGCCCGGGCGACGCCCCGCAACAGCTCCGGCCGGACCGTCAACGGCTCATCTGTCATCCCCACACCCCCGTGTGCGATCGGCATCGACGGATCGACGGTAGGCGGGACAGGTACACCCCGACGTGCCCTGTGGACAGCCGCTGGCGGCCGTACCCCGACCTGTCCACAGGCGTTGCCCACCGCGCGGCCGACGGCTAATCTGCCGCCTCCGACGCCGGTAGGGTGGGTTGGTGATCGTCGCTGTCGGCATCGACGTCGTCCTGGTCGACCGGTTCGCCCGGTCCCTGGCGCGGACGCCGCTGCTCGCCGACCGGCTCTTCACCGAGACCGAGCGGCAGACGGGCTCCGGCAATCCACGCTCGCCGGAGTCGCTGGCCGCCCGCTTCGCCGCCAAGGAGGCCGTCGCCAAGGCGCTCGGCGCGCCGGCCGGTCTGAGCTGGCACGACTGTGAGGTCGTCTCCGACCCGGACGGCCGTCCCTGGCTGACGGTCTCCGGCACGGTGGCGGCGGCGGCCGTGGAGCGTGGGGTCAACCGCTGGCATCTCTCGCTGTCGCACGACGGCGGGATCGCGTCGGCGATGGTGGTCGCGGAACGGTGACGTCGGCCGGGTGGGCCGTTCCGGCCGCCCGCGAGCGGAATGGGACGGTGGCATGAGACCGGTGTGGCGGGTGGCCGACGTGCGGGCGGCCGAGGCGGGGCTGATGGGCACGCTGCCCGAGGGCACGTTGATGCAGCGGGCCGCCGCCGGGCTGGCCCGCCGGGCCGCGCTGGTGCTCGCCGAGCGGGGCGGGGTGTACGGCGGTCAGGTGCTGCTGCTGGTCGGCTCCGGCGACAACGGTGGCGACGCCCTGTACGCCGGGGAGCGGCTGGCCCGCCGGGGCGTCTCCGTCTCCGCCCTGCTCCTCACCCCCGGGCGGGCGCACGCCGCCGGGCTGGCCGCGCTGCGGGCCGCGGGCGGCCGGTTGGTGGACCGCCCGACCGGCCCGGTCGACCTGGTCCTGGACGGCATCGTCGGCATCGGTGGCACCGGTGGGCTGCGGACGAACGCGGACGAGGTGGTCCAGGGTCTCGACGAGCTGCGCGGGCGGGACGGCGTCCGGGCCACCGTGCTGGCGGTGGACGTGCCGAGCGGAGTGGCGGTGGACACCGGGCACGTGCCGCTGTCCGCGTCCGGTCGGCCCGCCGCCGTCCGCGCGGACGTGACGGTCACCTTCGGCGCGCTGAAGCCCGCGCTGGTGGTCGGGCCGGCGGCCCCGTTGGCCGGTCAGGTAGAGCTGGTCGACATCGGGCTGCGGCCGTGGCTGCGGGGCACCCCGGCGCTGCGGGTCACCGAGTGGTCCGACCTGGTCGACTGGTGGCCGACGTTGGGCCCGGCATCGGAGAAGTACAGCCGGGGCGTGGTCGGCGTGGCGACCGGCTCGGAGACGTACCCGGGGGCAGCGGTGCTCTCCGTCGGCGGGGCGCTGGCCGGGCCGACCGGCATGGTGCGCTACGCCGGCGGCGCCCGGGCCGAGGTGCTGCACCAGCACCCTTCGGTGATCGCCACCGGCCGGGTCGCCGACGCGGGCCGGGTGCAGGCCTGGGTCTGCGGCTCCGGGCTGGGCACGGGCGACGACGCGGCGGCCGAGCTGCGCGCCGTGCTGGCCGCGCCGGTGCCCGTGGTGCTCGACGCCGACGCGCTGACCCTGCTGGTCGACGGTTCGCTCGCCGACCGGCTGCGCGGCCGGGACGCCCCGATCGTGGTCACGCCGCACGACCGCGAGTTCGCACGGCTCTGCGGGGAGGAGCCCGGCGCGGACCGGGTCGCCGCAGCGCTGCGGCTGGCCGCCTGGATGAACGCTGTGGTGCTGCTCAAGGGGGACCGCACGGTGATCGGCACGCCTGACGGTCGGGCGTACGTCAACCCCACCGGCACCCCGGCTCTGGCCACCGGCGGCACCGGCGACGTACTGTCCGGGCTGCTCGGCTCCCTGCTGGCCGGCGGTGTGCCGGCGGACCGTGCGGCGGCCTCGGCCGCGTACCTGCACGGGCTGGCCGGCCGGGAGGCGGCCCGAGGCGGGCCGGTGACCGCGCCCGACGTGGCCACCGCGTTGCGTCCGGTCGTCGCCCGGCTGGGCTGATCGCGTCGTTGCGGCCGGGCTGCCCGGATCGGCGACTCGGGGCGTGCGTCGCCGCCCGCGGTGATCACGGCGGAAAGTAGGCTGGGCGTATGTGGCAGGCCGAGGTACGCGTCGATCTTGATGCGATCCGTGAGAACGTGAGCCGACTCCGGTCCGGCACCAACGCCGAGCTGATGGCGGTGGTGAAGGCCGACGGGTACGGCCACGGCATGGTCCCGGCCGCGCGGGCGGCAGTCGACGCCGGGGCGGACTGGCTCGGCGTCTGCACCCTCGAGGAGGCGCTCACCCTGCGCCGGGCCGGGGTGGCCGTGCCGGTGCTGGCCTGGCTGCTCGCGCCCGGCCTGCCGCTGCACGAGGGCGTCAGCGCCGGGGTGGACCTGGCGGCGGCCAGCCTGCCGCAACTGGACGAGATGATCGAGGCGAGCCGACGCGCCGAGCGCCCGGCCCGACTGCACCTGAAGATCGACACCGGATTGTCCCGGGGTGGGGCGACCGTCGCCGACTGGCCGGCGCTGCTCGACGCCGCCGCCAAGGCGCAGGCGGACGGCCTGGTCGAGGTGGTCGGTGTGTGGAGCCACTTCGTGTACGCGGACATGCCCGGCCACCCGACCACGGACCGGCAGTTGGCCGTCTTCCACGAGGGGCTGGCCATGGTGGAGCGGGCCGGGCTGCGTCCGCGCTGGCGGCACCTGGCCAACTCGGCGGCCACCCTGACCCGGCCGGACACCCACTTCGACCTGGTCCGGCCGGGGCTGGCCGTCTACGGGCTCTCCCCGGTGGCCGGCGAGACGTACGGGCTGCGGCCCGCGATGACCGCGCGGGCCCGGGTCATGCTCACCAAGCGGGTGCCGTCCGGCACCGGCGTCTCCTACGGGCACACCTACACCACGGCGAGCGACACGAACCTGGCCGTGGTGCCGCTCGGGTACGGCGACGGGGTGCCCCGGCACGCGTCGAACAGCGGGCCGGTGCAGCTCGCCGGCGCGCGGCGGACCATCTCCGGGCGGGTCTGCATGGACCAGTTCGTACTGGACTGCGGCGACGACCCGGTGGCCGACGGCGACATCGCGACGCTGTTCGGCAGCGGCGCCGACGGCGAGCCGACCGCCGACGACTGGGCCGAGGCCGTCGGCACGATCAACTACGAGATCGTCACCCGGTTCGGCGGCACCCGGGTGCCCCGGGTCTATGACGGTGAGCGGCCATGAGCCCGTACCGCATTCCACGACCGCGGACCGCGGCCGGCCGGGTCGCCGGGCTGGTCGGCGCCGCGGTCGGGGTGGCCGCGGCCGGCCTGGCGGCCGGCGTCGCGACCGAGCGCACGCTGGTCCGCCGCCTGAAGGCCGACCCGACCGACCGCTACGCGCACGAGACGTTCGGCGAGCAGCGGTACGACGAGGCGTTCCGGCTGGAGTTGCCGGACGGCACCGACATCCACGTCGAGGTGGTCGAGCCGACCCGGCCGGTGCCCGGGCACCCGACGGTGGTGCTTGTGCACGGCTTCTGCCTGGACATGGGCACGTTCCACTTCCAGCGCCAGATGCTCGCCGCGCGCGGCGACTACCGGATCGTGACGTACGACCAGCCCGGTCACGGTCGGTCCGGCCGGCTGGAGAGCGGCGAGTACGACCTCGCCGCGCTCGGCCAGACGCTGCGCCGGGTGATCGACCGGACCACGCCCGAGGGGCCCCTGGTGCTGGTCGGTCACTCGATGGGCGGCATGACGATCATGGCGTTCGCCGAGTTGTTCCCGGAGCTGTTCGGTGACCGGGTGGTGGGCACGGTGCTGATGGCCACCTCGGGCGGGCTGATCGCGGAGACCAAGCTGGTCGCGCCGGCGCTGCTCGGCCGGGTCGGTGGGCCGGTGCTGTTCATGGTCAGCAACGCCACCCGGTACGGCGGACCGGTGATCGACAAGGCCCGCAAGTCGACCTCGAACGTGGCCTGGCTGCTCACCCGCAAGTACGGCTTCGGCACCCGCAAGCCCAGCCCGGCGCTGGTGTCCTACGTGGAGACGATGAACTCCCGGACGTCCGCCGACACGGTGACCCGCTACCTGCGGACCCTGGCGACCCACTCGCGCTTCCCGGCGCTCGCGGCGCTGGCCGACACCCCTGTGCTGGTGGTGGTCGGCGACAAGGACATGATCACCCCGGTGACGCACTCGGAGGAGATCGTCCGGCGGTTGCCGCACGCCGAGTTCGTGAAGATCCAGGACAGCGGGCACGTGGTGATGCTGGAGCACGCGACCGAGGTCAACGCCGCGCTGGAGCGGTTCCTCGAGTCACTGCAGAGCGTGGAGGAACGGTGAGTCACGTCGTCAAGCTCCCGACCGTCGAGGACACCCGGGAGTTCGGCCGCCGGTTGGCCGGGCTGCTGCGCGCCGGCGACCTGGTGCTGCTGACCGGGCCGCTGGGTGCCGGCAAGACCGCCCTGACCCAGGGCATCGGCGCCGGGCTCGGGGTGGTCGGAGACATCACCTCGCCGACGTTCGTGATCGCCCGTGTGCACCGGCCCGACCCGGCCCGGGGCGGTCGGGTGGCCCTGGTGCATGCCGACGCGTACCGGCTGGGTGCCGCCACGGACCCGCGCGCCGAGATCGACGACCTGGACCTGGACGCCTCGGTCGACGAGTCGGTGACCGTGGTGGAGTGGGGCGAGGGCCTGGTGGAGCAGTTGGTGGACGCGCACCTGCGGGTCCGCATCGACCGCCGGGACGACGACACCCGGATCGTCGAGCTGGATCCGGTCGGTGGCGACTGGGCCCGGCGGCTCGCCGACCTGGGTTAGGCGGCCGGGGCGCTGTCGTACCGGATGCCTAGAGTGCGGGGGACCGACCCGCGCTGTGAGAGGTTCCTGATGCCCGACGACGCCCCCGCCCTGGATCTGCTGGCCCTGCTGCCCGAGCCGTGGCGTGCCGTGCTCACCCCCCACCTGGATCCGGCCCGCACCGCCGCGCTGGCCGAGTTCGTCGCCCGGGAGTACGCGACGCAGACCGTCTTCCCGCCGCTGGCGGACCTGTTCTCGGCATACCGGCTCTGTCCGCCGCAGGGCACCCGGGTGCTGATCCTCGGGCAGGACCCGTACCACCGGGCCGGGCAGGCGCAC
The DNA here is from genome assembly GCF_900091455.1 of Micromonospora coriariae. Classification (NCBI taxonomy): domain Bacteria; kingdom Bacillati; phylum Actinomycetota; class Actinomycetes; order Micromonosporales; family Micromonosporaceae; genus Micromonospora; species Micromonospora coriariae. Next base: position 3,506,838 of record NZ_LT607412.1, read on the forward strand.
GGGCTGAGCTTCAGCGTCCGGGACGGGGTGACGGTGCCGCCGTCGCTGCGCAACGTCTTCAAGGAACTGGGTGAGGACCTGGGCGTGCCCAAGCCGCGCAGCGGCAACCTCGACGGCTGGGCCGCGCAGGGCGTGCTGCTGCTCAACGCGGTGCTGACGGTCCGTCAGGCCACCCCCGGCTCGCACGCCAACTCCGGTTGGGAAGAGTTCACCGACGCCACGATCCGGGCGCTGGACGCGTCACCCGACCGGGTGGTCTTCCTGCTCTGGGGCGGGTATGCCCGCAAGAAGGCCGCGCTGGTCACCAACCCGCAGCACGTGGTGCTGGAGGCCGGCCACCCGAGCCCGATGAACCCGCGCGGCTTCCTCGGCAGCCGGCCGTTCAGCGCGGCCAACAAGGCGCTCGCCGACGCCGGCCTGCCCACCATCGACTGGGACCGCACCGCCGGCTGACCCGGTCCGGGCCGACGGGTCGGGACCGTCATTTCCCGCCGGCGACCTGCCGGGCCCGATGACGACGCAGCAGGCCGGCCGCCCGCGGCTCGGTCAGCTCCAGATCGACCAGTGGCACGACCCGGTAACTCCGGCCCCCGTGGCACACCTCGATCGTTTCGGGCAGCTCGTCGCACATCGTGGCCCTGATCTCGCCGTAGCGGGTCGTCCAGAGATGCTCGCCCTGCTCCTCGGGCTCCAACCACACCCCGCCGAACTCACCCCAGCGGGCATTCCACCGCTGGCCGTAGGCCGCCTCCAGCCAGCGGGTGAACCGTTTCGAGTCCTGCCAACGCACGGCGATCTCCAGCGCCTCGACCGGCACCGGCGCGCCCTGCAACAGCGCCGCCGTGCTTCCGGTGATCACCTGTGGGAAGTCGGTGAGCCGGTCCAGCATCCGGTGCAGGCCCAGTTCGTCGATCCGCTCGGCGATCGGCCGGGCGGCCAGGTCGTCGATCCGGGCGTCCAGGTGTGCGTCCAGCGGCTCGACCCCGACGACCAACTGTGAGTCCATGGCCGCGAGCAGTCGCTCCAGCAGCGGGATGCTGGGCGTCCGATCGCCGCGTTCGATCCGGGCGACGGTCGCCTGGCTGACCCCGGCCAGGTCGGCCAGGTCCCGCTGGTTCAGCTCGCGCAGGTGCCGTTGCTGTCGCACGACGGCGCCGAGGAGGAGGGCGAGGCGAGTGGAGGACATCCCGGCATCGTGGAACAAGGGGAGCGGCGGCGGTACCGGTGAGGCAACTTGTCGACTCACGGGCTCGTGCCTCGGGGCGGCGGGCCTCGCTCTGATGAGCCTGATACCTGTGAGGCATAAATATGCCTGAGAGGTATCACGCTCACGAGGGTGACCGCCCCCCAACCCAAGCCCCGCGCCTTCGCCGGGGCCACCGGGTGGTGGGCCGGGCCGGGGCGGCTAGGCTGGCTAACCGTGCTCGTACTCGTGGTGGACAGCTCGACCCCCGCGGTGACCGCAGCGCTGGTGGAGGTCTCGGCGGACGGCGTCGCGTCCCGGGCGCACCGGTGCACGGTCGACGCCCGCGCGCACGGTGAACTGCTGGCGCCTCAGGTCGACGCGGTCCTCGCCGACGCCGACGCGCGCCCGCGGGACCTGGGCGCCATCGTCGCCGGGCTCGGCCCGGGGCCGTTCACCGGGCTGCGGGTCGGCCTGGTCACCGCCGCCACCATGGGTCAGGTGCTCAGCATCCCGACGTACGGCGTCTGCTCGCTGGACGGCATCGGTTACCCGGCGGCAGCCGGCGAGCCGGTGCTGGCCGCCAGCGACGCTCGCCGCAAGGAGCTCTACTGGGCCGTCTACGACGGCGCCGGCCAGCGGATCATCGGACCCGAGGTGTCCACGCCCGCGGTGGCCGCCGCCCGCGCCCGGGAACAGGGAGCGACGGTCGCGGTCGGTGACGGTGCCCACCGGTACGCCGAGACTCTGAGCCTTCCGGTCCGGGTCGAGCCGCGCTACCCGGACGCCACAGTGCTGGCGCTGCTCGCCGCCGAGCGGATCCGGGCCGGCGCACCCGGTGAGCGGCTCACCCCGCTCTACCTGCGCCGACCGGACGCCGTGGTGGCGACCGGCCGCAAACCGGTCCTCCCATGAGCGTGCGGCTGGACCGTTTCCGCTGGTGGCACATCGACCAGGTGCTGCCGATCGAGGCGGACCTCTTCGGCGCCGAGCAGTGGTCGCCGGCGATGTTCTGGAACGAGCTGGCCAACGGGCACCACTACCGGGTCGCCGTCGACGACGACGGCACGGTGCTGGGCTACGCCGGGCTCGCCGGTGCTCCGCCGGACGAGGTGTGGGTGCAGAACATCGCGGTCCGCCGCGACGCGCAGCGGCGCGGTGTCGGCCGTGCCCTGCTGGAGGAACTGCTCGCCGAGGCGGCCCGGGTCGGTGCCCGCAGCACCCTGCTGGAGGTCGCCGTGGACAACGCCCCCGCACAGCGGCTCTACGCGATGTACGGGTTCGAGCCGATCGGGGTGCGGCGCGGCTACTACCAACCGAGCAACACCGACGCGCTGGTCATGCAGCGCGTCGCCGAGTCGACCGGGGACGGACCACACGACCATGGCTGACGAACCGCTGATCCTGGGCATCGAGACCTCCTGCGACGAGACCGGCGTCGGCATCGTGCGAGGGCACACACTGCTGGCCGACGCGCTCGCCTCCAGCGTCGAGGAGCACGCCCGGTTCGGGGGCGTGGTGCCCGAGGTGGCCAGCCGGGCCCACCTCGAGGCCATCGTGCCGACCATGGACCGGGCGCTGGCCGAGGCCGGCGTCACCCTGGCCGACATCGACGCGATCGCGGTCACCTCCGGCCCCGGGCTGGCCGGCGCGCTGCTGGTCGGCGTCGCCGCCGCCAAGGGGTACGCGGTCGCCGCGGAGAAGCCGGTGTACGGCGTCAACCACCTGGCGGCGCACGTGGCCGTGGACACCCTGGAACACGGTCCGCTCCCCGAACCCGCCATCGCGCTGCTGGTGTCCGGCGGGCACTCGTCCCTCCTGCTCGTCGACGACCTGGCCCGGGGCGTCACCCCGCTGGGCGCCACCATCGACGACGCCGCCGGCGAGGCGTTCGACAAGGTCGCCCGGCTGCTCGGGCTGCCGTTTCCGGGCGGCCCGCCCATCGACCGCGAAGCCCGGGCCGGGGACGCCGCCGCGATCGCCTTCCCGCGCGGCCTGACCGCCGCCAAGGACCTCGCCGCGCACCGGTACGACTTCTCGTTCTCCGGACTGAAGACGGCGGTGGCCCGCTGGGTCGAGGCGCGGCAGCGCGCTGGCGAGCCGGTGCCGGTGGCCGACGTTGCCGCGTCCTTCCAGGAGGCGGTCTGTGACGTGCTGACCACCAAGGCGCTCGCCGCCTGCCGGGCGAACGGAATCGAGACCCTGGTGATCGGCGGGGGCGTGGCGGCGAACTCGCGGCTGCGGGCATTGGCCGAGCAGCGGGCCGAGAAGTACGGCATCCGGGTCCGGGTGCCCCGGCCGAAGCTCTGCACCGACAACGGGGCGATGGTCGCCGCGCTCGGGTCGCACCTGGTCGCCGCCGGGGTCGCGCCCAGCCGGCTGGACCTGCCGGCCGACTCGGCGCTGCCGTTGACCACGGTCAGCGTGTGACGGGGACGGCGGACATGATCGTGCGGATGTGGGAGGCGCGCGCCGAGGCGTACGGCGTCGCCGACCTGATCACCTGGGTGTGCGACACCGCCCTGCCCGAGTTGGAGCACGACCCGCTGCACGTGTCCAGCGAGGTGTTCTCCTCCACCGACCACCGGGTGGTGGTCATCTCCAAATGGCGCAGCAACCCGCGCCCGTTACCCGAGCCGCCCGCTCTGCTGGTGGCCCGCGCACCGCACTCCTGGGACTTCACCCAGGTCGACCGCTGACCCCGTCGACCCAACTGCTCGGGTGAGCTGCGGCACGTTCGGCACCCTCGGGCGGTAATTGATTCGCCCGGGCCAGTGTCGCCGCCTAGCGTCGAGCCGCTATGCGCTTCTCACCGGCCGGCGAACCCGGCATACCCGATACCCGGTCGGCGACCCGCTATCTGATCTGGTTGGCCGGCCGGCACAAGCCGCTGTTCACCGCCGGCATCGCGCTCGGTGTGGTGTGGATGGTGGCGCAGGCGCTGATGCCGGCCGCCGTCGGCCGGGCCGTCGACGGGTTGGCACGCCGCGATGAGGGCGCTCTGCTCACCTGGGGTCTGGTGCTGCTCGGGCTGGGCGTGCTCCAGGCGGTGGCAGGGATCCTGCGGCACCGCTGCGCCGTGCACAACTGGCTGGCCGGGGCGTACCGGACTGTGCAGTTGACGGTGGCGGCGGCGAACCGGCTCGGCGCCGCGCTGCCCCGCCGGGTGGCCGCCGGCGAGGTGGTGAGCATCGGTACCGCCGACATCGGCCAGATCGGGCACGCCATCGACATCACCGCCCGGGGCACCGGTTCGCTGGTCGCGATCGCCACCGTCGCGGTGATCCTGCTGAACGCCTCCATGCCGCTCGGGCTGGTCGTGGTGCTCGGAGTGCCGTTGCTGATGGCGGTGGTGGCGCTGCTCATCCGGCCGCTGCACCGCCAGCAGCAGGCGTACCGGGACGCCGAGGGAGCGCTCACCACCCGGGCCGGCGACATCGTCTCCGGGTTGCGGGTGCTGCGCGGCGTCGGTGGCGAGCCGGTGCTCTCCGCCCGCTACCGGGCCCGGTCACAGGAGTTGCGTACGCGTGGCCTGCGGGTGGCCCGCGTCGAGTCGCTGCTGGAGGCGGCGCAGGTGCTGCTGCCCGGTGCCTTCCTGGTGCTGGTGACCTGGTTGGGCGCCCGGTTCGCGCTGCGCGACCAGATCAGCGCCGGGCAACTGGTCGCCTTCTACGGCTACACCGCGTTCCTGGTCAGCCCGCTGCGCAACCTCACCGAGGCGGTCGACAAGCTGACCCGTGGGCACGTGTCGGCCCGCCGGGTGGTCCGACTGCTGCAACTCACCCCGGAACTGGTCGACCCGGCGCAGCCGGTGGCGCTGCCGGACGGGCCGGGTGAGCTGGCCGACCCCGCCTCCGGGGTGGTGCTGCCCCCCGGCCGGTTCACCGCGCTGGCCGCCGCCGCCCCCGAGGACGCGGCCGCGATCGTGGACCGGCTCGGCCGGTACACCGATTCGGACGCCACGCTGCACGGCGTACCGCTGCGGTCGCTCGCGCTGGCGACGGTGCGCGCGCGGATCCTGGTGGCCGACAACGACGCACATCTGTTCACCGGTCGGCTCCGCACGGAGTTGGACCCGCACGACCGGGGCGACGACGCGGCGCTCACCGCGGCGCTGGTCGCGGCGAGCGCCACGGACATCGTCGAGGCGCTGCCCGACGGGTTGGACAGCCCGGTGGCCGAGCGTGGGCGGGAGTTCTCCGGGGGGCAGCGGCAGCGGCTGCGGTTGGCCCGCGCGCTGGTCGCCGACCCGGAGACGTTGCTGCTGGTCGAGCCGACCAGCGCGGTCGACGCGCACACCGAGGCCCGCATCGCGCAGCGGTTGGGTGACGCGCGTGCCGGCCGGACCACAGTGGTCTGCACCACCAGCCCGCTGGTGCTCAGCCGAGCCGACCGGGTGATCTTCGTGGAGGACGGCAAGGTGGTGGCCGAGGGGACACACGCCGAACTGCTGGACGGCGAACCGCGCTACCGGGCGACGGTCAGCCGGGAGGAGGACTGATGGCCACCGCACTGCCGGTCGCCGACGCGCGGCAGGTCCGTCGGTACGCGCGCACGCTTGTCCGCCGGCACCCGCGCGCGCTGGCCGCCGCGCTGGGCCTGCACGCGCTGGCCGCAGCCGCCGGGCTGGCCGCGCCGCGGCTGCTCGGCGACCTCGTGGAGGGCATCGCCCGAGGTGTCGGCCAGTCCACCGTGGACCGGGTCGCGCTGCTCATCGGCGGTTTCGTGCTGGCCCAGTCGGTGCTGGTCCGGTTCGCCCACCTGGCCTCGGCCCGGCTCGGTGAGCGGGTCCTCGCCGAGCTGCGTGAGGAGTTCGTGGACCGGATCCTCGACCTGCCGCTGGCCACCGTCGAGCGGGCCGGCACCGGCGATCTGCTCACCCGCACCTCCCGGGACGTCTCCGCGTTGTCGCGGACCGTCCGCCTGGCGGTGCCGGAGACACTGATCGCGGTGGTCACCACCGGGTTCGTCATCGGCGCGCTGCTGTTGATCGGCCCACTGCTCGCGCTGCCCTGCCTGCTGGCGGTGCCGCTGCTGTGGGCCGGCACCCGCTGGTACCTGCGCCGCGCACCCGCCGGCTACCTGCGGGAGAACGCCGCCTACTCGGACATCACCGACGGCATCAGCGAGACCGTCGAGGGCTCGCGGACCACCGAGGCGTTGCGGCAGCAGGCGCGCCGCCGGGCCCGCACCGACGTGGACGTCCGCCGGTCGTACGCGGCGGAGCGGTACACCCTCAACCTGCGGACCGTCTTCTTCCCGGTTGCCGAGATCGGGTACGTGGTGCCGGTGGTCGCCACGCTGCTGATCGGTGGCTGGTTCTACCTGCGGGGCTGGGTCAGCCTCGGTCAGGTCACCGCGGCCACCCTCTACGTGCAGCAGCTGGTGGACCCGGTCGACCGGCTGCTGTCCTGGCTGGACGAGCTTCAGGTGGGCGGTGCCTCGATGGCCCGCCTGCTGGGGGTGGCCCGTACCGGCGACGGCCCCGCCGCCGACGCGCGGCCCGCCGGCACCGAGCCGTCCCCCGCCGCGTCCGTGGACGGCGGCGCGGAGCAGCTCGCCGCGCGCGACGTCCGGTACGCGTACCGCACGGGGCGGGACGTGCTGCACGGGGTGACCCTGGTCCCGAGGCCGGGGGAGAAGCTGGCCATGGTGGGGCCGTCCGGTGCCGGCAAGTCCACTCTGGGTCGCCTGCTGGCCGGGGTGCACGCTCCCCGCAGCGGCTCGGTGACTGTGGACGGGCGGCGGCTCGACGAGCTGCCGCTGGACGAGCTGCGCTCGCACGTCGCGCTTGTCACCCAGGAGCACCACGTCTTCATCGGTTCGTTGCGGGAGAACGTGGCCATGGTCCGGCCGGGCGCCGATCCGGCGCAGGTGCGGGCGGCGCTCGCCGCGGTCGCCGCCCTGGACTGGGCCGACGCGTTGCCCGACGGGCTGGAGACCGTGGTCGGCGCCGGTGGCCATCCGCTCTCTCCGGCGCAGTCGCAGCAGGTGGCGCTGGCCCGGCTGGTGCTGGCCGACCCGCACACCCTGGTGCTGGACGAGGCGACCTCGCTGATCGACCCGCGTGCCGCCCGGGAGTTGGAACGCTCCCTGGCCGCCGTGCTGGCCGGTCGTACGGTGATCGCCATCGCGCACCGGCTCTTCTCGGCGCACGACGCCGACCGCGTGGCGGTGGTCGAGGACGGCCGGATCACCGAGCTGGGCCCGCACGACGAGTTGGTGGCGGCCGGTGGCTCGTACGCGGCGCTGTGGCACTCCTGGCACCACAGCGACGCGCCCGGCGACCGGTCCGCCACCAGCTAGGCCCGCACGGAGGGTCAGCTGCGGCGCAGCATCCGGTAGGTGGCGATCCCGCCGGTGCCCAGCGCGGCGAGGAAGACCAGCCAGACGACTGTGCTGCTGACACCGACCTGCGGGCCGGTGTTCGCGGCGGCGGCGGCCAGCAGCCCGTCGTTGCCGGGGGCGGGCAGCGCCGCCGGCGGCAGCTCCGGCCAGCGGACCAGATTGGTGCTCTCCAGCATCTGCATGTGGTGCAGCACGAAGCTGTTGGCGTCGTCGCAGAGCTTGCGGACGGTGGCGTCCCGGGTGCTCGCCCGCACCGCGCCGATCACCGGAAAGATCTTGCCGTGGGCCACCCGGAGCCGGGTGACGAAGATCTGGTCGAACCGGGCGCCGGAGGCCTTCTGCATCTCCGACAGCCAGCCCTTCTGCTCGGCGGTCGGCTCGGACGGGATGGTCGCGCCCAGCTTGTTGGCGGCGTCCACGACGAGCTGGTCGAGCTTCTGGTGCTCGTTGGCGATGCCCGCGCCGATCTCCCGGACCTTGGCCGACTGTCCCTTCTCGGCGGCCATCTGGCCGGCTGGCATCTCCCACAGCCCGGCCAGCCGCACCCCGTTGAGCAGCGTCATGTCGGCGGCGTTGAGCTGCTGCCCGCCGGCGGGTGCGGCGACGGCCACACCGGGCAGGACACCGACCCCCGCGATGACAGCGATGAGCAGCATCGCCGCCCGGTGGGTCCGGTTGCCCGACCGGCGACGGGCGGATCTGAGCGGTGCCATGTCTGCGGTGCCTCCTCGGTCCGGACCGAAACGCGTCTGAACCGGGCAGCCGCGTGCCGCCGACTGCCCGTCCGTCCACTGATACGGACTGACCGCCCGATCAGTTCACCGGTGGGCGACTCGGGTCAGCGGGTGATGGCGAGGAAGCCGCCGAGCAGCAGCAGGGTGAGCGCGGCGACGGCGAAGAGCACCAGCAGCTCCCGGCGGCCGTGCCCGGCGGGGTCGCCGCCGGCCGACGCGTCGTCGGCCGGACCGGGCAGGGCCGGCAGGTCGCGGGTGAGTGCGGCCAGGTCACCGAAGGTGCGGGCGGTCCACACCGAACCCACCCGGTCGGAGAACTCGTCCAGGGTGAGCCGGCCCGCCGTGGTGTGCCGGTGCAGCTCGGCGACCACCTGGTTGCGGTCGTCGTCGGAGGCGCGCAGCTGGACATCCACGCCGGACAGCGTACGCGGATCAGCCCACGTCGAGGGGGTCGGCGAGCAGCCGTTCGAAGGCCAGCTCGGCGGCGCCGATCAGGGGCGCGTCCGCGCCCAGCTTGGGGGTGCGCAGCCGGACGTGCTCCAGGCAGGCGCCGAGCGCGTTGGAGTTGAGCCGGCTGCGGATCTGGGCTGCCGCGGCGAGGTAGAGGTCGCGCATGGTGCCGCCGAAGATGACCATCTCGGGGTTGAAGACGTTCACCAGGTTTGCCACCCCGAAGCCGAGCCAGTCACCGGCCTGGCGGACCGCCGTCTGGGCCCGGGCGTCGCCCCGGTCGGCGGCGTCGAAGACCGCGAGCAACGCGTCCCGGCCCCGGGCGTCGGAGCGTCCGGCCGCACGGAGCAGGCCGTGCTCGCCGATCTCGGTCTCCCAGCAGCCCCGGGAGCCGCACTCGCAGGGCATGCCGTCGCGGACCACCTTCATGTGGCCGACCTCGCCGCCGTATCCGCCGTGCCCGGTCAGCCGACGCCCGCCGGCGATGATGCCGGCGCCCACGCCGACGTCGCCGTACAGGTAGATGACGTTGTCGCAGCCGGCCGCGACACCTCGCGCGTGCTCGGCGAACGCGGCCACGTCGGCCACGTTGCCCACCGTGATGGGCACGTCGATGCCCAGTTCGGCGCCGAGCGCCGCGCCGATCGGTTCGTCCACCCAGCCGGTGGTCGGGCCGAGCCGGACCAGGCCGTCGTCGCGGCGGACCATGCCGCAGACCGCGACGCCGGCGCCCACGCAGATCGCGTCGGGCGGTACGCCCTGCTGCATCTCCTTGACCGCGCCGGCCAGCAGCGGCGCCGCCTCCGCGGCGAGCAGGCCGCGCGGGCGGTCCAGCTCCCGCTGGTCCAGCACCGCGCCGCCGAGGCCGATCCGGGCGGCGCGCAGCCGATCCACCTCCACGGAGTACGCGTACGCGAACACCCGGTCCGACTCGGGCCGGACGACCAGCGACGGTCGTCCGGCCCGGCCGGTCTCCCTCGGTGCTTCCTCGCTGACCAGCCCGACGCCGGCCAGGTCGGCGGTGAGCGCGCCGATGGTGCTGCGGTTCAGGCCCAGCGTGGTGGTGAGTTCGGCACGTGTGGTCGCCCCGTGGACGTGCACGTGCCGCAGCAGAGCTCCAAGGTTCTGCCGTCGGACCTCGTCCTGGCTCGGTGCCGGGCGCATCGCGGTGCTACCTCCCGCGGTCAGCGGGTGCCGGTGGCCGCCGCGCGGCGCCGGGAGACGGCGTCGACACTCGCGGCGAGCAGCAGCACGAGGCCGGTGACCACGTACTTGACTCCCGCGCTGTACCCCATCAGGCCCATTCCGTTCTCGATGACCGCGACCACCGCGCCGCCGAGCACGGCGTCCAGGACCCGGCCCTTGCCGCCGAAGAGGCTCGTGCCGCCGATCACCGCCGCGCCGACCGCGTAGAGCAGTACGTTACTGCCCCCCGTGTTCGGGTCGACCGAGTTGGCCCGGCTGGCCGCCACGATGCCACCGACGGCCGCCATCGACGAGCAGATCACGAACACCGAGATCCGGATCCGGTCGACGTTGATGCCGGCCCGGCGGGCCGCTTCCCGGTTGCCGCCCACGGCGTAGATGTGCCGTCCGTAGCTGGTGCGTTGGAGCACGAAGGTCCAGATGATCAGCAGCACCGCGATGACCGGGACAACGATCGGCACACCCTTGAGTGAGCTGAACAGGACGTTGCGGCTGCGCTCCAGGTTGAGGACGTACACGGCCGTGCCGAGGATGACGGCGAGTCCGCCGATCCGCAGTGCCACCACCGCGATCGGGTCGGTGATCAGGCCGCGGGCCAACCGGGTGCGGTGGCGCAGGAGTTGCACCGCCGCGTAGCCGACGACCGCGAGAGCGGCCAGCGCCCAGCCCAGGGTGGGGGTGAGGTTGCGGTTCGCGATGGCGAGCAGCACGTTGTCGCGGATGGAGATGTTTGTGCCCTCCTTGACGAGGAGCAGCACGATGCCCTGGAAGGCGAGGAAGCCGGCGAGGGTGACCACGAAGGACGGAATTCCGATCTTCGCGACGAGCAGACCGAGGCCGGTGCCGATGACCAGACCGGTGGCGACCGCGGCGAGCACGGCCACCCACCAGGGATAACCGAGCACGGTGACCACATTGGCCAGCACCGCCGCGCAGACCCCGCTGGCGAAGCCGGCGGAGAGGTCGATCTCGCCGAGCAGCAGCACGAAGACCAGACCCATCGCGATAAGCGTGACCGCCGCGCCCTGGGTGAAGAGGTTGGCGAAGTTGCCGGCCGACAGGAACGACGACGGCCGCATGACCGCGAAGACGGTGCAGAGCACGATCAGGCCCAGCACGGCCGGTAGCGCGCCGACGTCGCCACCGCGTACCCGGCTCCAGTAGTTGCGGACGTGGCCCCCGACGGTCGGCGGCGGTGTGACGGCCGCGGGGCCGCCCTTCCGCACGGCGGTGGTGGTCATCGGTGGCCTCCTGAGGTCGAGTCGGCCGGCTGCGCGCCGTTGCCGTTGCCGCCTGTGCCCGCGTCGGTGGCGAGGCCCAGCCCGCCCGAGCGCCCGGCCGTGATCAGTTCGACCACCTGGGCGTGGGTGATGTCGGTGGTCTTCACCTGGGCGACCATCTGGCCGAGGTACAGCGCGGCGATCCGGTCGGAGACGGCGAAGACGTCGTTCATGTTGTGCGAGATGAGCACCACGGCCAGGCCGTTGTCGGCGAGCCGGCGGACCAGTTCGAGCACCTGGGCGGTCTGTGCCACACCCAGCGCCGCGGTCGGCTCGTCCAGGATGACCAGCCTGCTGTTCCACAGCACCGCCTTGGCGATGGCCACGGTCTGGCGCTGACCGCCGGAGAGGCTGGAGACGTGCTGGCGCAGCGAGGTGACGGTGCGGATGGAGAGCCCGGCCAGCGTCTCGGCGGCGAGCTGTTCCATTGTCGGTTCGTCCAGCACTATGCCGCTGCGCTTCTCCCGGCCGAGGAACATGTTCTGCACGATGTCGAGGTTGTCGCAGAGCGCCAGGTCCTGGTAGACGACCTCGATGCCGAGCGCGGCGGCGTCGCGCGGGTTGCCGATGTGCACCGGTTCGCCGTTGAACAGGAACTCACCGGCGTCGGTGGGGTGGATGCCGCTGATGCACTTCACCAGGGTCGACTTGCCAGCGCCGTTGTCGCCGACCAGCGCGGTCACCTCGCCCGGGTGCACTGTGAGGGCGACATCGCGGAGCACCTGGACGGGACCGAAGCTCTTGTCGATCCCGCGTACTTCCAGCAGGGGGGTCGCGGACACGGGGGTCTCCTTCGCAAGGGAGGTCGGGGCCCGTCCGGCGTGCGCCGCCCGGCACGGGAGGGTGCTCCCGTGCCGGGCGGCGATGGTCGTCCCGGCGGGTACTGCGGCGTCGGTCAGCTGATGCCGGCGTCGGCGCAGAGCTTGGCGTACGTCCCGGAGCAGACCTCTTCCTTGGTCACGTAGCCGTCGGCGATGACGTCCTTGACGTTCTCCTTGTAGATGGCCTTGGGGGTGAGCAGCACCGAGGGGACGTCCCGGCCGCCCTCCGGGTCCTTCACCGTCTGGCCGGTTTCCTTCTTCTCACCCTTGGCGAGCGCGACGGCCAGGTCGGAGGCGGCCTTGGCCTCTTCCCGGACCGCCTTGTAGACGGTCATGCACTGGTCGCCGGCGAGGATGTTCTGCAGGCCCTCGGGGGTGGCGTCCTGCCCGGTCACCGGTACCTTGCCGTTGAGCTTGTTCTTCTTCAGCACCGAGATGGCCGCGTTGCCGAGACCGTCGTTGGCGGCGAGCACGGCATCGATCTTGCCGTTGGCCTTGGTGAGCTGCTGCTCGAAGATCGTCGTGGCCTGCGCGTTGTCCCACGCCGGTACGGCGTCCTCCGGGCCCTTGGTGTATTCCTTGGCGTCGAACTTCGGCTTGAGCACCGAGTCGTAGCCGTTCTTGAACAGGGTGGCGTTGTTGTCGGTGGGGGAGCCGTTGAGGTACGCCACGACCGGGTTCTTGGCGCTCTGGTCGGTCAGGCACTTGACCAGGCCCTCGCCCTGGAGCTTGCCGACGGACTCGTTGTCGAAGCTGACGTAGTACTGGGCCGAGCCGCCCAGGGTCAGCCGGTCGTAGTCGATGGTGGCGACGCCCTGCGACTTGGCCTTGTCGAGCACGGCCTTGCCGGTGCCGGAGTCCAGGTTGACGATCATCAGGGCGGTGACGCCGCTGGTGATCATCTGGTCGGCGATGGTCTGGAAGGCGGTCTTGTCGTTCTGGGCGTTCTGGATGTCGTACTGGACGCCGGCGGCCTTGAACGCCTCTTCCAGGAACCGACGGTCCGCGCTCTCCCAGCGGGCGGAGGACTTGCTGTCCGGCAGGATGACGCCGATCTTGGGGGTCTTGGCGGAGCTGGCCTGGTCGTCGCCGGAGTCGCCGCCGCAGGCGGTCATGCTGCCGGTCGTGAGCAGGCCCACGGCGGCGATGGTGAGGAGCCCCTTACGCATGTGCAGGGTCCTTTCGGGGTGGGGGAAGGTGTTCTTTTGTTGTGCCCGGCAACGTATTGCGCCCCGCGTGCGGTTCACAAGACCGGCGGGGCGTCAAGTTTGTTGGGAGCGATAACAATTCAGCAACGCGACTGTCACTCCCTGATCATCCAGGGGCAATGACCATGGGCGGCAGCCGTCAGCGGGCCTGCAACGCCGCAGTGCGCGCCTCGGTCAACGCCACCAGATCCGCCGCGGCCAGTTCGAGTTGCAGACCGCGCCGGCCAGCGGAGACATAGATCGTCGGCAGGCCCAGCGCGGAGTCGTCCAGCACGGTCGGCAGTCGCCGGCGCTGCCCGAGCGGGCTGATCCCGCCCCGCACGTAGCCGGTCGCCCGCTCGGCGACCGCCCGGTCGGCCAGCGCCGCCCGCTTGCCGCCGACAGCCGCCGCCAGCGCCTTGAGGTCGAGTTCGCCGGTGACCGGTACGACCGCGACGGTGAGCGCGCCGTCGACCTCGGTCACCAGCGACTTGAACACCCGTTCCGGCGGTACGCCGAGCGCCGCCGCCACCAGAGCGCCGTAGTTCGGCGCGTCCGGCGCCACCCGGTAGGGATGGGTTCGATGCGCGATCCCGCGCTTGACCAGCAGTGCCGTTGCCGGAGTGCCCTGTCCCGCCACGCCGACGAACCTAGTCGACCGGCTGGCAGATCAGAACTGTCGGTGCCCCGGCGACCCGGGTGAGCACCAGGCTCGCCGCCGCGTCACCGGTCAACCGCAGGTCCCGCCGGAGCTGCTCCGGAGTGAGCGCGGAACCCCGCTTGAGGATCTCCACCCGGCCCACCCGGCGGTCCCGCAGCAGAGCCCGCAGGCGCTTGAGCGAGAACGGCAGCACGTCGGTCACCTCCAGGCAGCGCGCGTACGGGGTGCGGGTCGGCTGATCGGCGTAGAGGTAGGCGATGCTCGGGTCGCCGAGGGTGGCGCCCAGCTCGCCGGCCAGCTCGGCGACGAGGTGGGCGCGGACCACCGCCGCATCCGGGTCGTACAGGTAGCGGCGCGTCGGGCCGACCGGAGCCTCGGCGGCGCCCGAACCGGTGAGCTCGTGGTGGCCGGCCTCGTCGCCCGGTCCCTGCCGGTAGAGCGTGGCGCGGCGGGGCACCTCCGCCAGTTCGCCGCACCAGAGCGCGGCCTCGACCAGGTCGCCGTCCACGCCGACCCACTCGGCCTCCGCGCCGGCCGGGATGAGCGCGTGATCCAGACCAGGCGCCACCTTGACGACGGTGCGGGGCACCCGCTCAGCGAGCCCGGTGACGAAATCCCACGGCGGCGAGTAGGCGCGCGGGTCGAAGATCCGCCGCCCGGTGCCGGCCCGGCGACGGGCGGGGTCGCAGAACACCCCGTCGACCCGGGAGACGTCGAACGCTGTGGCGTCGCCGCACTCGACAGTGAACAGCTCGGCCAGCCCGGCCGCCGCGGCGTTGGCGGCGGCCATCGCGGCGGTCACCGGGTCGGCCTCCACCCCGTACACCCGGATGCCGGCGCGGGCGGCGGCGAGCGCGTCGGCACCGAGCCCGCAGCCGAGGTCGGCCAGGGTGCGCACGCCGGCCGCGCGCAGCCGGGCGGCCCGGCTGTCGGCGACCACCCGGCGGGTGGCCTGCTCCAGCCCGGCGCGGGTGAGGAACATCCCGGCGGCGGCCGGGCCGAACTTGCCGACCGCCCGGTGGCGCAGCTCGGCCTGGGTCAGTGCCGCCGAGGCCAGTGCCGGCGGCACGCCGGTCGCGCGCAGCGCCGACGCCGCGGCCAGCGGGTCACCGCCGGCCAGTCCGGCCGCCGCCGCGAGCGCGGCCGACCCCTCAGGGGTACGCAGCGCCGCCAGCTGATCGAGATCCACCCGAGCATTGTCCCGGGCCGGCCGGACTGGCCGGACGGTGGTGTCAGTCGGCGGGACACTCGGCTCCCCTTTCCGCGGCTTCCGGTGGTGGCAACCGACGGTAGGGAGATGGCCACGCTGGGACGAGGCGTTCCCGGCGTGTTGCGGTAACGACTGGCGGAACTGTGGCGACACGTCGGACGGCGCGTTGGCACTCTCCTTGACGGAGTGCTAGCCACGGAATAACCTGCGATTAGCACTCTCACCCTGAGGGTGCCAGCTTCCGGGTCTCGCGACCCGGGTGCGAAACGCCAGGCGGACCGGCACCCGCGACGACGGCCCCGCCCGGTGGCATGTGGCAGATTGACGCTGGTCGGCCCCGCCGGCCAGCAACGAAACCAGTACCCCAGGAGGGTATGCCCGTGACTACCGCGACCAAGGTTGCGATCAAGCCGCTCGAGGACCGGATCGTGGTCCAGGCGAACGAGGCTGAGACCACCACGGCGTCGGGCATCGTGATCCCCGACACCGCCAAGGAGAAGCCGCAGGAGGGCACTGTCCTCGCTGTCGGCCCGGGCCGGATCGACGACAACGGCAACCGTGTGCCGCTCGACGTAAAGGTCGGCGACACCGTTCTCTACTCGAAGTACGGCGGCACCGAGGTCAAGTACGCCGGCGAGGAGTACCTGGTGCTCTCCGCCCGCGACGTCCTCGCGGTCATCGAGAAGTAAGCAACCGATCAGTGCCATTGCCCCGGTCCGGCTCGCCGGGCCGGGGCAGTGGCGCTTCGAAGGGACATTCATGGCGAAGATCCTGAGCTTCTCGGACGACGCCCGGCACCTGCTGGAGCACGGTGTCAACGCCCTCGCGGACGCGGTCAAGGTCACCCTCGGCCCGCGCGGGCGCAACGTCGTCCTGGACAAGAAATTCGGTGCGCCGACGATCACCAACGATGGTGTGACCATCGCCAAGGAGATCGAGCTCACCAATCCCTACGAGAACCTCGGCGCGCAGCTGGTCAAGGAGGTGGCGACCAAGACCAACGACGTCGCCGGCGACGGGACCACCACCGCGACCGTGCTGGCCCAGGCCATGGTCCGTGAGGGCCTGCGCAACGTGACCGCCGGGACCAACCCGGCCGGGCTCAAGCGGGGCATCGACGCGGCGGCCACCAAGATCTCCGAGGCGCTGCTCGGCCGGGCCGCGGAGGTCACCGGCAAGGAGTCGATCGCGAACGTGGCGACGATCTCCGCGCAGGACTCCACCATCGGCGAGCTGATCGCCGAGGCGATGGAGCGGGTCGGCCGCGACGGTGTCATCACCGTCGAGGAAGGCTCGATGCTCACCACCGAGCTGGACGTGACCGAGGGTCTCCAGTTCGACAAGGGCTTCATCTCGCCGAACTTCGTCACCGACCTGGAGGGTCAGGAGTCCGTCCTCGAGGACGCGTACATCCTGGTCACCACCCAGAAGATCTCGGCGATCGAGGAGCTGCTGCCGCTGCTGGAGAAGGTCCTGCAGAACAGCAAGCCCCTGCTGATCATCGCCGAGGACGTGGACGGCCAGGCGCTCTCCACCCTGGTGGTCAACTCGCTGCGCAAGACCCTCAAGGTCTGCGCGGTCAAGGCCCCGGGCTTCGGTGACCGGCGCAAGGCGATGCTCCAGGACATCGCGATCTCCACCGGCGCCGAGCTGGTCGCCCCGGAGCTGGGCTACAAGCTCGACCAGGTCGGCCTGGAGGTGCTCGGCACCGCACGGCGTGTGGTGGTCGACAAGGAGAACACCACGATCGTCGACGGTGGCGGCCAGAAGGCCGACGTCGCCGACCGGGTGGCTCAGATCCGCAAGGAGATCGAGGCCTCCGACTCCGACTGGGACCGGGAGAAGCTGGCCGAGCGGCTGGCGAAGCTCTCCGGCGGCATCGCCGTGATCAAGGTGGGCGCGGCGACCGAGGTCGAGATGAAGGAGCGCAAGCACCGCATCGAGGACGCCATCGCGGCGACCAAGGCAGCGGTCGAGGAGGGCACAGTGCCCGGCGGCGGCGCCGCCCTGGTGCAGATCCTTCCGGTGCTCGACGACGACCTGGGCTTCACCGGTGACGAGAAGGTCGGCGTCTCGATCGTGCGCAAGGCGCTCGTCGAGCCGCTGCGCTGGATCGCCCAGAACGCCGGTCACGACGGCTACGTCGTGACGCAGAAGGTCGCCGACCTCAAGTGGGGCAACGGCCTCGACGCCGCCAAGGGCGAGTACGTCGACCTGGTCAAGGCCGGCATCATCGACCCGGTGAAGGTGACCCGCAACGCGGTCACCAACGCCGCCTCGATCGCCGGTCTGCTGCTCACCACGGAGAGCCTCGTGGTGGAGAAGCCGGAGCAGGCCGAGCCGGCCGCCGGTGGCGGGCACGGCCACGGTCACGGCCACCAGCACGGCCCGGGCTTCTGATCCGGTAGCACAATCGTCCCGGGGCACACCGTCGTACGGCGGTGTGCCCCGGTCCGTCTCCGGATCATTACCAGACGCTGACATGGTTGGCGACCTGGCGAGTTGATCGCGCACACTGGGCCGATGAGCACCACGTCGCACCGGTACGCCGCGCTGGCCGGAGTCACCGCCGCCGCCATCGCGATCGGGATCGCGGAACCGGTGGCGGTGCTGACCGGGCCCCGGTCGGCGCCGCTGGTCGCGGTCGGCGGGGTGGTCGTCGACGCCGTCCCGGAGTCGCTGAAGCAGCTCGCCATCGACATATTCGGCACCGCCGACAAGATCGCCCTGCTGGTCGGCACCGCGCTGCTGCTGGGCGCGTTCGCCGCGCTGCTCGGGGTGCTGGCGGTGCGCCGGTTGGCCCTCGGCCTGGCCGGGATCGCGGCGTTCGCCGCAGTCGGAGTGGCCGCCGCGCTGACCCGTTCCGGCGCGGACGCCGCCGACGCGCTGCCGTCGCTGGTCGGCGGCGTTCTCGGTGCCCTTGTGCTCTGGCTGTTCATCGCCGGCCCACTGGAGCTGGACCCCTGGCCCTGGTCGCCGCCGACGCCGACCGCGCCCCGCGCGGAGGCACCGCAGTCGCCGGCCGGCCCGGTGACTTCGGAGGACCTGCCGGTGCCGGTGACTCCCGCAGTGCCGCCGGAGCCGGCCGCGCCGATCGGGCCGGCGCCGGGTGAGGGGGTCGACGCGGAGTCACGGCGACGGTTCCTCACCGGCGCCGGGGTGCTGCTCGGCACGGCCACTGTGGCCGGCCTCGGCGGGCGCTGGCTGGCCGGTCGACGCGGTGTGTCCGCCGCTCGGGAGGCGATCCGGCTGCCCGCGCCGGTCGCCCCCGCACCGGCCCTGCCGGCGGGCGCGGACCTCTCGATGGCCCAGCTCGCGCCGTACGTCACCCCGAACTTCGGGTTCTACCGGATCGACACCGCGCTGGTGGTGCCGCAGGTGGACCCGGCGACCTGGCGGCTGCGGATCCACGGGCGGGTCCGTACCGAGCGCACCTACAGCTACGCCGACCTGCTGGCCCGGCCGCTGGTCGAGCGGTACATCACGCTGGCCTGTGTCTCCAACGAGGTGGGCGGGGACCTGATCGGCAACGCCCGTTGGCTCGGCGTACCCCTGCGCGAACTCTTGGACGAGGTCGAGCCGGAGGCGGACGCCGACCAGGTCGTCGGCCGGTCGGTCGACGGCTGGACGTGCGGCACCCCCACCGCCGCGCTCCGCGACGGGCGGGACGCGCTCCTGGCGATCGGCATGAACGGCGAGCCGCTGCCCGTCGAGCACGGCTTCCCGGTCCGGGTGGTGGTGCCCGGCCTCTACGGCTACGTGTCCGCCTGCAAATGGGTGACCGAGCTGGAGCTGACCCGGTTCGCCGACTTCGACGCGTACTGGGTGCCGCGGGGCTGGTCCGTCGAGGGGCCGATCAAGACCCAGTCGCGGATCGACGCGCCCCGGGCGCGCAACCGGCTCACCACCGGCCCGGTCACCGTGGCCGGGGTGGCGTGGGCGCAGCATCGGGGCATCCGCCGGGTCGAGGTACGCGTCGACGGGGGGCCCTGGCAGGAGGCGGAACTGGCCCCGACGGTGTCGGTGGACACCTGGGTGCAGTGGTCGTGGCGCTGGGACGCCACGCCGGGCGAGCACCGGCTCCAGGTCCGGGCGACCGACGCGACCGGTGCGACCCAGACCGAGCGGACGCAGGGCGTCGTCCCGGACGGCGCCACCGGCTGGCACACGGTCACCGTCACCGTCCGCTGATTGCGGTCGCGTGCCGGCGAACCGGGGTCAACCGGTCACCGGTCCTCGCTAACCTCAGCTGGTGGAGGCAGGGCGTGGCGGCAGGCGCTCCCTGATCCATGGCTACGGCGTGGCGCGCCGGGCCAGCTGGCTGGAGCTCTTCTTCGACCTGGTGTTCGTGGTCGCGGTGCTCCGGCTCGGTCAGCGGCTGGTGGACGATCCGACGGCCCACGGAGTGCTGGTCTTCGCCGGTCTGATCAGCGCGATCTGGTGGTTGTGGTTCAGCTTCTCCTATTTCGCCGATCTCTTCGACGACGACCGTCCGCCGAGCCGCCTGGCACAGCTGACCGCGATGCTCGGGGTCCTCGCGTTGGCAGCTTCCCTCCCCGGTGAGGCCGCTGCGAACGCCAGCCGCTTCGCGGTGATCTACGCGCTGCTGCTGGCGCTGCTCACCGCGATGTACGTGGTCGTGGGCTGGCTCGATGTCGAGGCACGGGAATTCTGCTGGTGGAACGCCGCCGGCTTCCTGGCCGCCGCCGGGCTCTGGTGCGGCTCGCTCCTGGTGTCCCCACCCGTGCAGTACGGCATCTGGGGCGTCGCACTCGTCGTCAACGCCACTATCGCCGGGCCACTGGCCTACGCACTGGTGGGCCGGGCGCCGACGCAGAAGTCCCACATGCCCGAGCGGTTCGGTCTGTTCACAATCGTCGTGCTCGGGGAGGCGGTCCTGTCGGTCGCGAACGGCATCGACGCCACGGGTTGGCGGGGTGTCTCGGTGGTGATCGGGATTGGCGGCTTCGTCATCGCGAGCGGGGTGTGGTGGGTGTACTTCATCGCCACGTTCGACAGCGAGGCGGGGAACAGGGCGCTGCGCGCCGGGCGACAGGCGGTGGTCCGGAGCTACCTCTACGCCTACGGACACCTGCTGGTCTACGCGGCGATCGTGACCGCGGGCGTCGCCGTCGAGTTGGCGGCGGAGGAGGCGGGGGCCCACCGAGGGCCCGGACAGGACGTGGCCGGGCGGCTGCTGGGCGGGAGTCAGCTGGCGATGATCGTCGGCTGCGTCATCATCTACCGGGGAATCAGTCTGTCGGTCAGCCGCCGGGTCGCGCTGGCTCAGGCCGGGGTGGGGCTCGTCGCGCTGGTGGTCGCGCTGGGGGGACTGCCGCCGCTGGTGGCGGTTTGGCTCAGTGCGGTGGCCTGGGTGGTGCTGACGGTCGTCGAACAACACGCCGCGTCGCTCCGGTCCCGCTGACGGTCTTTCCCGTAGTGCCGCGACCGCCGGTCACGCACGGGGCGCCCCAACTCGGCTGGCCGCGGCCCGCCCCACGGTCGGAGCACCGTGAAGCGGGCCGCGAGGTGGTGCCGGGCACCTCAGACGGCGATGCGTCCACCGTCGACGGGCAGCACCGCGCCGTGCACGAAGCTCGACCGATCGGTGGCCAGGAAGGCGACCGCCTCAGCGATCTCCTCGGCTGAGCCGGGCCGGCCGGCCGGTGCCATGGTGGCCAGCTGGTCAAGGTTGTCCCCCATGCCGGCGGTGCCCTCGGTGCGGGTCGGGCCGGGGCTGACCGCGTTCACCCGGACGCCCTGCGGCCCGTACTCGGCGGCCCAGGACTTTGTGAGCAGGACCAGCGCGGCCTTGCTCGACCCGTAGAGGCTCATCCCCGCCTGACCGAACTCGGCGACCATGGTCGTCAGGTTGATGATCACGCCGTGGCCGCGCTTCGCCATCTCTGGCGCGAGTTCGGCGACCAGGAAGTACGGGGCCTTCACGTTCAGCGCGAACACCGAGTCGAAGTCCTGCTCGGTGGTCTGCTCGGTGGGGCCGAACGGGTAGATACCGGCATTGTTGACCAGTACGTCCACCTGCCCGACCAGCTCCCTGGTCCGCGCGGCCAGGGACCGGGCCGACGCCTCGTCACGCAGATCGGCGACGAGGAAGTCCGCCCGTCCGCCTGCCGCACGGATCTCCCGGACCACGTCGCCGCCCCGGGTCTCGTCCCGCCCGGTGATCACCACGTGGGCACCGAGCGTGGCCAGCGCCAGCGCGGTCGCCCTGCCGATGCCGCTGTTGCCACCGGTCACCAGCGCCGATTTTCCTCGAAGGTCTGTCATCGTTTCTCCACCCACATTCAGTTCCGCCAATCGGCGGCTTCGGTCGGGGCTGTCCCGACCAGTGGGTGCAAGTCGTCCAGGGGCTCAGCGTTTCCCATCGCCCTCTGCGGGCTGCTTATGGTCGCCATAAGCACAGCGGTCGTGCGGCTGCCGGAGCTACTCCGGGCCCCGCAGTTCCAGCGCGGCGATGAAATGACCGAGGTCGCGCCGGTGGGAGTCGGCCGGCCAGGCCGCCCAGGTGCGCCGGACCAGGGGATGCCCGACCAGTGGTGACCAGGTGACCGGGTCGGGAATCGGTGGTGACCAGTCGGGTGGCGCCAACGCGAAGGCTGCGCCGGCGGTCACGGCGGCGAGCTTCACCGCGGGGATGAGTTCCTGTCCTTCCGGCGCGGCGGGCCCGAGATCGAGCCCATGGCTGCGCAGGATCGCGGTGAGTTCGTCGTACCAGGCGGGGCTCCCGGCGCGAGGGAAGCCCACCCAGCTCAGCCCGGCCAACGCGTCCAGGCGAATCCCGGCGGGCCCGGCGATCTTGGCGGCCTGTTCGGTGGCCAGCAGCACACCCAGCCGTTCCTCGATGACCAGCACAGCGTCCAGGTCCGGGCCGACCGGGTGTTCCCGGACCAGTCCGACGTCGATGCCGCCGGCCCGCAGTGCGGCGACCTGCGCCGCAGTGGACATGTGGCGAGCCTGCACCCGGGTGCCCGGGTAGGCCGCGGCGAGGTCGGCCAGCGGTCGGGAGAGCAGGTCGGTGGGGAGTTCCAGCGGGATCCCGAGTCTGAGCACGCTGGCGCCGACGGAGGTGTGCCGGGCGACGGCGGCGACTGCCTGGTCGTGCCGGGCGAGCACCGCGCGAGCCTCGTCGAGCAACGTCATGCCCGCCTCGGTGGCCCGCACTCCCGTGCTGCCACGAATCAGCAACTGCACGCCGAGTTGTCGCTCCAAGGCGTTCATGCTCTGCGACAGGGCGGGCTGGCTGACGTGCAATCCGCGCGCGGCCGCGGACAGGCTCCCCTCCTCAGCGACCGCGACGAACGCCCGCATTTCCCGTATTTCCACCCGCTCATTCCACCACGCGGGCCGATACCCCTTTCGCGGCAAGCTCCCGGATGTCTGGGTAGGCGTCGCCGCCGCGCCCCGGTGACGGGGCGCGGCGGCGAGTGTCGGTGTCGGTGTCGGTGTCGCGCAGGTGGGACCGCTCAGGCGACGTTGCGCTGGGCCGGGACGGTGGACTTGTGCGGGCGGCCCAGCCGGGCCTCCAGGCGGGCCACGTCGACCCGGGTCTGCCGGCGGTCCGCCAGGTCCTCCCAGCCGACGGCGAGCAGGCGCAGCCGCTCCGACTCGCTGAAGCCGCCCCACACGCCGTACGGCTCGCGGACCGACAGCGCGTGCGCGGCGCACTCGGCCCGGACCGGGCAGGCGCGGCAGACGGTCTTGGCGGCGGACTCCCGACGCAGCCGGGAGGAACCCCGCTCACCGTCGGGGTGGAAGAACTGAGCGCTGTCCCGCCCTCGGCAGGCACCGAGCCGCTGCCAGTCCCAGAGATCGACGATGGGTCCGGGCAGTCTACGTACGTTCGACATCAGCACCCCTCCTCCCGCGCGGCACCGCGAGATCCTTGTGGCCGGCTTCCGGGCGGCGGGCCGCGCAGGCGCACCGTTCCCGGCCTGGACTTCTCGGTACCCGGGCTGTCCCCAACTCACACGTCTGTGATCGGGAACGCCCCGGAAGTTGCGGCTTTTGCCCTATCTGTCGGAAAAGTTCGGAGGATTGCCGGGAACCCCCTCCCCAGCCGACCCCGTCATGGTCTGCTCGTTGGCGGAGAGGAGATCACAGTGCGTACCGTTCTTGTGTGCGTTCGGACACCACTCGCGGCCCAGCACCTGACTTCAGCCGCGGCGCGGCTGGGGTTGTCCGCGATCGTTCGTACCGCAGTCTCCGATCCCGAGGTGATGCTGCGGCTGGCCGAGCGGCCGGCCGACGTGGTGCTGGCTGACACGGCCCTCACCCGGCCGGACAGCGCGGGCTTCGTCCGCCGGGTCCTGGCCCGCGCGCCGCAGGCCGCGGTCGTGCTGCTCGGCGCCGAGGAGTCCGAGGCGGCGGCGGCCACCATCAGCGCCGGGGCCCGGGGCCTCATTCAGAACGCCGACCATGACCTGACCAGCGCGGTGGCCAAGGCTCTGCTGCTGCTCACCGCGCCCGGCCGGGCGTCCCGGCAACGGGTCACCGACCCGGCCCGGGACACCGCGGCGGTCGGCGGGCGCTCCGCGCCGTCGCTGCGCGGCTCGGGCGAGCCCGGCTGGGGCGCCGCCCCGGGCGAGGGGCCGGCGGGCGTGCCGTCGGTACCCGTGCAGCGGGGCGACGACGAGGCCGAGTCGGCGACCGGTGAGCCGGAAGCGGACCAGACCGACCCCGCCCGCCCCGCCCCTGCCGCCCGGCCTGCCCGGGCCATCGGACTCACCGAGCGGGAGCTCCAGGTGCTGCTGGGCATGGCCGAGGGCAAGAGCAACGCGGAGATCGGCCGGGAGCTGTTCGTCTCGGAGGACACCGTCAAGACCCACGCCCGTCGGCTGTTCCGCAAGCTGGGCGCCCGGGACCGGGCGCACGCGGTGGCCGCCGGGTTCCGCGCCGGGCTGGTCGCCTGACCCCCGCTCGCACCAGCCCCGCTGATCGTGCTCGATCCAGGATGTAGTGGCTTCCCGGACCAGGGAGGTCACTACATCCTCGTTGCAGCACGATCTTGCCGGCCGGAACGCGGAGTCGGGACGCGACTCATTCGGCGGCGGTGGGGGTGCCCGGTTCGTCCTCGGTGCCCTCGGTCAGGGTGTCGTGCACCCCGTCGGCGTACCCGCGGGCGTAGTCCCAGGTCACGTAGTGGTCCGGGTCCGGGTCGTACGCCGGCTCGTGCACCCGCGGCCGGCCCGAGTTGAGCAGGTGTCGCAGGTTGCCCCGGAGCAGGTCCCAGTCGAAGTAGTGCGGCTCCCGGCAGTCCTCGCACTCGATCACCAGCCCGCGGACCCCGATGGGCGCCAGCAGCGCCTGGTAGATCTCCAGGTCGGCGAGGTCTTCCAGCACATCCTGCCGCTCGACGTCGGTCAGCGGATCCGGCGTCGCGTCGTCGCCCGGATCGTCCAGCCCCGCGGTCGGATCGGCCGGGTCGCCGTTGAACGGGTCGATGGGCTCGTCGTGCACCCCCTCACCGTAGACCCAAGACGGTGGGAGCGTCCGCCCCCGGCCCCGCGCCGGGCCGGCCCGCCACCGCAGGAGTCGCCCAGCTCACTGGGTACGATGGGACGACGCGCCGGCACCATGGCGCGTTCCGGTGCCCGCCCGCGCCACCTCGCTGAAGCCCATCCGAGCAGCTCAGGGGAGCAATCGTGGAAAATTCGCCCAGCACCGACCTTCCGGCCGGCGCCGAGCACGCCGAGCTGGGCGGCCACCTGCCCGAGCTGCCGGCCGGCTCGGCCCGGGTGGTTCCACTCGGGCTCACCTTCGACGACGTGCTGCTGCAGCCGGGCGAGTCGGACGTGGTGCCCAGCCGGGTCAACACCCGGACGAAGCTCACCCGCAACGTCGAGTTGTCGATTCCGCTGCTGTCCAGCGCGATGGACACGGTGACCGAGGCGCGGATGGCGATCGCCATGGCCCGACAGGGTGGCA
The DNA here is from genome assembly GCF_900091455.1 of Micromonospora coriariae. Classification (NCBI taxonomy): domain Bacteria; kingdom Bacillati; phylum Actinomycetota; class Actinomycetes; order Micromonosporales; family Micromonosporaceae; genus Micromonospora; species Micromonospora coriariae. The sequence continues at coordinate 3,531,863 of NZ_LT607412.1, forward strand.
TCGGCGTGTTGCACCGCAACCTCTCCATGGAGGACCAGGCGCTCCAGGTCGACCTGGTCAAGCGCTCCGAGTCCGGCATGATCACCAACCCGGTGACCGCCAGCCCGAACGACACGCTGCGCGAGGTGGACGAGCTGTGCGGGCGTTACCGCATCTCGGGCGTGCCGGTGGTGGACGGCGACGGGCAGCTGGTCGGCATCGTCACCAACCGGGACATGCGTTTCGTCTCCGAGCCGGACACCCCGGTCCGCGAGATCATGACGCACACCCCGCTGGTCACCGCCCGGGTCGGCGTGAGCAAGGACGACGCCCTGGCGCTGCTGCGTCAGCACAAGGTCGAGAAGCTGCCGATCGTCGACGACGCGGGCCGGCTGCGCGGCCTGATCACCGTCAAGGACTTCACCAAGAGCGAGCAGTACCCGGACGCCAGCAAGGACGACGCCGGCCGACTCCGGGTCGCCGCCGCCATCGGTGTGGGCGAGGACGCCTACAAGCGGGCCCGTGCCCTGGTCGACGCGGGCGTCGACGTGCTGATCGTGGACACCGCGCACGGTCACCAGCGGGCCGTGCTGGACATGGTCCGCCGGCTCAAGGCCGACGTCACTGTCGACATCATGGGCGGCAACGTGGCCACGTACGCCGGCGCGAAGGCGCTTGTCGACGCCGGCGCCGACGGCGTCAAGGTGGGCGTGGGGCCGGGAGCGATCTGCACCACCCGGATCGTCGCCGGGGTCGGCGTGCCGCAGGTGACCGCGATCATGGAGGCGGCTCGGGCCGCCCGTCCGGCCGGCGTACCGGTGATCGGCGACGGCGGGATCCAGTATTCCGGTGACATCGCCAAGGCCCTGGTGGCCGGCGCCGACACGGTGATGCTCGGCAGCCTGCTGGCCGGCTGCGAGGAGAGCCCCGGCGAGCTGATCTTCGTCAACGGCAAGCAGTTCAAGACGTACCGCGGGATGGGGTCGCTCGGCGCGATGCAGTCCCGGGGCCAGGCCAAGTCGTACAGCAAGGACCGCTACTTCCAGCAGGACGTGCTCAGCGACGACAAGCTGGTCCCGGAGGGCGTGGAGGGTCAGGTGCCCTACCGGGGGCCGCTCTCCCGGGTCGCCCACCAGCTGGTCGGCGGTCTGCGACTGGCCATGGGGTACGCCGGTGCGGAGAACATCCCCGATCTGCACCGCCGTGGCCAGCTCATCCGGATCACCGCGGCTGGCCTGAAGGAGAGCCACCCGCACGACATCCAGATGACCGTCGAGGCGCCCAACTACCACACCCGCTGACCCACCACCCCCAACCACCTGGAGTCCCCCATGCGTGACGTGGTCGAGATCGGGCTGGGCAAGACCGCGCAGCGCGGCTACCACCTGGACGACATCGCCATCGTGCCGAGCCGCCGGACCCGGGACGTCGACGACGTCTCGACCTCCTGGCAGCTCGACGCGTACCCCTTCGGCATCCCGTGTGTCGGGCACCCCTCCGACGCCACCATGAGCCCGGCCTCGGCGGTCCGGCTCGGTGAGCTCGGCGGCCTCGGCGTGCTCAACGTCGAGGGGCTGTGGACCCGCTACGAGAACCCGACAAAGGTGCTGGAGGAGCTGGCCGGCCTCGACGAGGAAGCCCGTGCCACCAAGCGGCTCCAGGAGGTGTACGCCGAGCCGATCCGCCCGGACCTGATCGCTGAGCGGGTACGCGAGCTGCGCGCCGGTGGAGGCACGGTGGCGGTGCGGGTGTCCCCGCAGCACACCCTGGCGCTGGCGCCGGTGATCCTGGACGCCGGGGTGGACATCCTGGTCATCCAGGGCACCATCGTCTCGGCCGAGCACGTGTCGACCACCGACGAGCCGCTGAACCTCAAGGAGTTCATCGCCGACCTCGACCTGCCGGTGATCGTCGGCGGTTGCACTGACTACAAGACGGCGCTGCACCTGATGCGTACCGGCGCGGCCGGCGTGATCGTGGGCATCGGCGGCGACGAGTGGTCGACCACCGAGTCGGTGCTGGGCATCCGGGTGCCGATGGCCACCGCGATCGCCGACGCCGCGGCGGCCCGCCGGGACTACCTCGACGAGACCGGCGGCCGGTACGTGCACCTGATCGCCGACGGCGACATCCAGACCTCGGGTGACATCGCCAAGGCGCTCGGTTGCGGCGCGGACGCGGTGATGCTCGGGGAACCGCTGTCGCTCTGCGACGAGGCGCCCGCCGGTGGTGCCTGGTGGCATTCGGCGGCCAGTCACCCGTCGCTGCCCCGTGGCGCGTTCGAGGTGGCCGGCGAGCCGATCGGCTCGATGGAGCAGCTGCTCTTCGGGCCGGCCGACGAGGCCGACGGCCAGCTCAACCTGTTCGGCGGGCTGCGCCGGGCGATGGCCAAGTGCGGTTACCGCGACCTCAAGGAGTTCCAGAAGGTCGGTCTGGTCCTCGACCGCTGACCCGTCTCCCGTACGCCGGAAGGCCGGCCCCGCCACATTGCGGGGCCGGCCTCCGTCGTACCGGGGGCGTCAGCCCTCGGTGAACTCGGGCCGCGCCGGCGTCACTTCCTGAGGTAGATGGTCAGGTCGGACATGTTGCGGTAGCTGGTCGCCGCGAAGTCGAGCGACTGGCCGCGGTTGGCGGCGCCGCCGGGGGCGGTGTCCATCTCCCAGTTGGCGTGGTGGAAGTCCCGCTCGCCGATGGTCTGGAAGAACTGCTGGAAGTTGAGGTCACCCTCGCCCAGCGGGGTCATCTGGTAGCCGTTGGGCACGCTGGTGTCCCGGTCGCCGTCCTTGGCGTGGAAGAGCGGGAACCGGGTGGTCCGGTCGGCCACGGTGAGGATCGGGTCGAACAGGTCGGTCACCTCGCGGCCCGCCGGGTCGACGTACTTCTGGTGCTTGTAGCGGGCCACGTAGGCCCAGTAGATGTCGAGTTCGAAGAAGACGTACCGGGGGTCGGTCCTGCCGAAGAAGTACTCCAGCCGCCGGACGCCGGAGGAGCGGGTGGGCCGGCCCTGGTCGTCCAGCGGACCGGAGTCGAGCAGGAAGCTGTACGCGACATCGTGGTTGTGCGTGTAGAGCCGCATGCCCCGGGCCCGGGCCTGCCGGCCCAGCTCGTTCCAGGTGTCGGCGGCGGCGTCCCAGTCGGCCTTGTACGCGCTGTTGGTCGGGTCGCTGCCGGTGCCGATGTTCTTCATGCCGAGTTCCTCGGCGATGTCCAACTGCTGCTGGAAGGTGGCCGCCTGGATCGAGGCGTGGGTGCCGTTGGCCACCAGGCCGTTGTCGTCGAGGATCTTGCGGATCTCGCGCGGCGTGATCTGCCGGCCGAGGATCTCGGTGCTCTGGGTGTAGCCCGCGAACTCGATCTCCTTGTAACCGATCTCGGCGAGCCGGGCGAGGACCCGCTCGAAGCCGTACGGCACACCGCTGTCGTCGGGCGCGGCGGTGATGCGGTCCCGGACGCTGTAGAGGATGATGCCGCGGTTCCTCGACGGGATCAGCGGCTCGACCCGAAGCTTGCTCTTCCCCTTGTCCTTGGGGTGGGCGAGCGCCGGGGTGCCGGTGGCGAGGACCGGCAGGCCGGCCGCGCCGAGTGCGGCGGCCGCGCCGGCGGACGCGGCGAGCAGTGACCGGCGGCTGAGCCGGCCGGGGGAGGAGGCGTCGGGTGCGTGGTGATCTGGCATCTGTTCCACCTTTCGCGACGGCGGTCGCCGTCGATGTCGATCAGCAGAGGTGCGACGAGGGGTCAGGTCCGCGGAGCGCCGTCGAGCGACCGTTCCGCCTTCCCGACGGGCCGCGAGCGTGCGGGTGCCGCGAGGTCGAAGGGGCAGGTCCACGCCGCCGTCACGGCGTGTGCAACGGGACGGTCGTCCCGTCCGAACGCGACCGGCGTGAATGTTCCGAGCGCGTTACATCCTGGTGGCAGACACTAACGTCGGTCGAAGCCGAAAGAAAGTATTGATCAGAGCCAACTTTTGTCGGATTCGACGAAAGCAAATGATGGTCTTCGATACGGGCTTCCTGCCCGGTGGTGCTGGCTAGGCTCGTCGTGACCCGGGAGGCCGCAGGAGGAGTGTGCATGGTCCTGACCGGACGGTCGCCGGCCCGCCGCCGGCTCGCCGCCGCCGTCACCACGCTTGCCTGTGCGATCGCGGTGGCCGCGGCCGGCTGCACCCGCGACGACGACGGGTTCCGGCCCGGTGCCGCCGACGCCGGAGACCCGTACGTCCCGGGCCGTGGCAACGGCGGCTACGACGTCACGCACTACGGGCTGGACGTCCGCTACGACCCGGCGACCGACCGGCTGACCGGCCGGGCCACCATCACGGCGACCGCCATCCAGGACCTGTCCCGGTTCAACCTGGACCTGGCCGGGCTCGAGGTCAGCACCGTCACCGTCGACGCCGCCCGCGCCGAGCACCGCCGCGACGACGGCGAGCTGCTGGTGACTCCGCACGACGGGCTGTCCCGCGGCCGGCCGTTCACTGTGGCGGTGGAGTACGCGGGCGTACCCACCGCCATCGCCGATGGGGAACTGGGCAGCGGTGGTTTCCTGCACACCGCCGACGGGGCGGTCGCCCTGGGCCAGCCGGACTCCGCCGCCACCTGGTTTCCGGTCAACGACCACCCGTCCGACAAGGCCAGCTACGACCTCGCGGTCACCGTCCCGGACGGCCTGTCGGCGCTCAGCAACGGGGTGCCCGGGCCGAAGACCAGCGCCGACGGCTGGACCACCTGGCGTTGGTCGGAGCGCACCCCGATGGCCAGCTACCTGACCACGCTGGTGATCGGCGACTACCGGGTGGCGAGTGGCAGCCACGCCGGCCGGCCGATGGTCACCGCCGTGGCGGCGAGCCTGCCGGCGACCGGTGGCGCGGCCGACTCGCTGGCCCGCACCGGCGAGATCGTCGACTTCCTGGCCAGCCGCTTCGGTCCGTACCCGTTCGACTCGTACGGCGGGATCGTCGTCGCCGACGACCGGATCGGCTACGCGCTGGAGACCCAGTCCCGCCCGGTCTACGGGCCAGCCTTCTTCGACGACGACCGGCCCAACCCGGGCGTGGTCGCGCACGAGCTGGCCCACCAGTGGTTCGGCGACAGCGTCTCGCTCAGCAGGTGGGGCGACATCTGGCTGAACGAGGGCTTCGCCAGCTACGCCGAGTGGCTGTGGGAGGAGCACGACGGCGGGCGTACCGCGCAGCGCAACTTCGAGCTCCAGTACGCGGCGACCGACTGGTCGCAGCCGTCGGTCGAACCGGGCCGGGAGCGGATGTTCGGCACCGCCGTCTACAAACGCGGAGCGCTCACCGTGCACGCGCTGCGCCGGACCGTCGGAGACGACACCTTCTTCCGCATCCTGCGTACCTGGACCGCCGAGCGGGCGGCGGGCAACGCCACCACCTCCGACTTCGTCGCGCTGGCCGAGCGGGTGGCGAATCGCCAGCTGCGCCCACTCTTCGACGCCTGGTTGGTGGGCGGTGCGGCGCCCACCCTGCCGTGACGGGGCCGTGATGGTCGGTCGATAGGCTGCCGCCCTGCGGTCGGCGGGCGGACGCCGTTCGCGTGGGGCGGCGCGGGCCGCCACCGTACGGGGGAGGGCTCGTGATGTGGGTGACGGGGCACAGGCTGCGGGTGGGTGCCGGTCTGCTGGTGACCGCGGCGCTCGCACTGTCCGGATGCGACTCCGCGACCCCGGAGGCGACGCCGTCCGCGGGTGCCTCCCCGACGCCGTCGCGGACCTTCGCCCCCGGCGCGGCCGGAGTCGGTGACACCTACTTCCCCACCTACGGCAACGGTGGCTACGACGTCGGCCGGTACACCGTCAAGGTGCGTTACGACCCGGCGAAGGACCAGCTGACCGGAACGGTCACGGTGCACGCCACCGCGACCGCCGACCTGTCGTCGTTCAACCTCGACCTGGCCGGCCTGACCGTCAAGACGGTCACCGTGGACGGCGCCCCGGCCCCCCACACCCGGGAGAAGAACGAGCTGGTGATCAAGCCAGCCGTCGGCCTGATCACGGGCAACGGCTTCGTCGCCGAGATCGGGTACGAGGGCCAGCCGAAGCCGTTGAAGAACGAGGTGCTCGGCGACGGCGGGTTCCTGCACACCTCGGACGGCGCGATCGCGCTGGGCCAACCCGAGTCGGCGAGCACCTGGTTCCCGGTCAACGACCACCCCTCGGACAAGGCGGCCTACGACTTCGAGATCACCGTCCCGGACGGTGTGACAGCCGTCAGCAACGGCGTGCCGGGTGGCAAGACCAGCAAGGACGGCTGGACCACCTGGAAGTGGTCGGAGAAGTCGCCGATGGCCAGCTACCTGAGCACGCTGGTCATCGGCAAGTTCCGGATCACCACCGGGAAGCACAAGGGACGGCCGGTGTACAGCGCGGTCACCACGAAGGTGACCAAGGGTGCGGCGGACGCCTCGATCGCAAAGACCGTCAAGGTGGCCGACTACCTGGAGAGCGTGTTCGGGCCGTACCCGTTCGACGCGTACGGCGGTGTGGTGGTCTCCGACAGCCGGATCGGGTACGCGCTGGAGACCCAGAGCCGCCCGGTCTACTCCGCCGCCTTCTTCCGGCGGGGCGAGAACACCGAGGTGGTCGCGCACGAGCTGGCCCACCAGTGGTTCGGCGACAGCGTGGCGCTGGCCAAGTGGGAGGACATCTGGCTCAACGAGGGCTTCGCCACGTACGCGGAGTGGCTCTGGGCCGAGCACACCAAGGAGTACACCGCCGAGCAGGCGTTCGACAGCCGGTACGCCCAGATGTCGGCGCAGGTGTGGAAGACGCCACCGGGCAAGCCCGGCGTGAACGGGCTGTTCAGCGAGTCGGTCTACCAGCGCGGCGGGATGACGCTGCACGCGCTGCGGGTGGCCGTCGGCGACAAGGCGTTCTTCGAGATCGTCAAGACCTGGGCGGCGGAGAAGCGCAACGGCACTGCCACCACCGCCGAGTTCGTGGCTCTCGCCGAGCGCGTCTCCGGCAAGCAACTGGACGATGTCTTCGACACCTGGCTCTACGCCACCAAGAAACCCCCCACCCCCAAGCCCCTCTAGCCCCGGCTCCCCCTCCCTCGCGCCCCCTCCCCGCGCCCCCATCCTCGTCGATCTAGGGCATATAACCGTGAGTTGATCTCCGACAGCAGCGATATGCCCTAGATCAACGGGGGCGGGGCGGCGGGGCGGCGGGGCGGCGGGGCGCGGGGGGACCGGGGCGGCGGGGGAGGGCGGGGTCAGGTTTTGACTCGTAGGGTTGGGTGGGCGGACAGGTAGGCGTCGGCGCGGCCGGCGCGGAGTTCGGTGATGAACTTCTTGCCGACGCTGGTGAGCTGTTCGCCGCGGTAGGCGCTGCCCTTGCCGACGCCCGAGCCGGGCAGGCCGACCAGCACGAAGCGGTTCTCCGGCACCCCGCCCAGCGCGTACGCCAGGTCGACGATCCGGCGACCACCCACGTAGAGCAGGGTGTCGCCCAGTGCGGCGACCACCTGGTCGACCCGCTCCGGCTGCCGGGCCAGGCCCTCGTCCAGGATCTTGCGGGTCAGCGCCCGGATCAGCTGCTGCTGGTGGCGCTGCCGGGCGTAGTCGCCGCCGGTGATGTAGCGCTGCCGCGCGTAGTCCAGGGCCTGCCAGCCGTTGAGGTGCCGGTCGCCCTTCTCGTAGACCATCTGCGGCCCGGTGTACCCGCCGGGGACGCTCTCCCGGTACTTGCCGTCGGGCCGGCGGTGCAGTGAGGCGACCCGCTGGTCGACGTAGATGTCCACCCCGCCCAGGGCGTTCACCAGCCGGTCGAACCCGGTGAAGGTGAGCACCGCGCCGGCGTCGATGCGCAGGCCGGTGTATCCGCTGACCGTGCTGCGCAGCAGCTCGTACCCCTGGGCGGTGCTCGGCTGCTTGGGCTTGCCCGGCACCCGGCTGCCGAAGCTCATCGCGTGGGTGAGCTTGGTCTTGCCGCCGGCGTAGTCGGCCTTCGGGAACGCCGGGATGTCCACCAGCAGGTCGCGGGGGAGCGAGAAGAGGTACGCCCGGCCCAGGCCCTTGGGTACGTGCAGCACCAGCACGGAGTCGGCGTGCGGCTCCCAGCCGGGCACGCTGACCCGGGTGTCCACGCCGACCAGCAGCAGGTTCAGCGGCCCGGTGATGTTGGCGCCCGGCGGCGGCCCGGTCGGGCTGGGGCTGGGCGTGCCGGCCGGTGGTGCGCTCGGCGAGCCGGCCGGTGCCGAGCGGTCCGGCGTGTTGTCGCCGGTCAGCCGGGTGACCACCACCGCCCCGGCCGCGACCAGCGCGACGACGGCGAGGGCCGCCAGCCCCAGCAGCAGCCACCGTCGACGTGGTGCCATCGATCCGAGGACCATCTTGAATTCCCTTCCACCCGTGTCCGGAACAACGCTCCGACGGGTGCTCCGGGTTGCGGCCGGAAGGCGCCGGGTCGGTCGGCCGGAGCATGATCGCGCGAAAACTGCCGCTGGCGCGAGCGCTACTCACCGGTAATGATGCGTTCATGCGGTACGACGTGATCGTCATCGGGTCCGGCTTCGGCGGCAGCGTCACCGCGCTTCGGCTGGCCGAGAAGGGCTACTCGGTCGGCGTGCTGGAAGCGGGCCGGCGGTTCGCCGACGACGAGTTCCCGCGGACATCGTGGCGGGCCCGCCGATTCCTGTGGGCGCCGAAGCTGGGCTGCTACGGCATCCAGCGGATCACCCTGCTCCGTCCGGCCGACCGGCAATCCGGCGGCGGCGTGCTGGTGCTCTCCGGAGCCGGCGTGGGCGGCGGGTCGCTGGTCTACGCGAACACCCTCTACGAGCCGCTGCCGGCCTTCTACAGCGATCCGCAGTGGCGGGACATCACCGACTGGCGCGACGAGCTGGCCCGCCACTACGACCAGGCGAAGCGAATGCTCGGCGTCACCACGTACCCGGTGGACACCGGAGCGGACCGGGCCATGCGGGCGGTGGCCGAGCGGATGGGGGTGGGGCACACCTTCCACGCCACCCCGGTCGGCGTTCACATCGGCCGCCCCGGGCAGCGGGTCGCCGACCCGTACTTCGGCGGCGCCGGCCCGGAGCGCACCGGCTGCCTGCACTGCGGCTCGTGCATGACGGGTTGCCGGCATGGGGCGAAGAACACGCTGGTCAAGAACTACCTGTGGCTCGCCGAGCGGCTTGGCGCCACGGTGCACCCGCTGACCACGGTGACCGCCGTCCGGCCGGCCGCCGGCGGCGGGTACGAGGTGCACACCGTCCGCACCGGTGCCTGGCTGCGTCGCCGCCGCCAGGTGATCCGGGCGGACCAGGTGGTCTTCGCGGCCGGGGCGCTCGGCACCCAACGGCTGCTGCACGCCATGAAGGCCGATGGGGCGTTGCCGGGGCTCTCGCCGCGTCTGGGCGAGCTGACCCGGACCAACTCGGAGGCGATCCTGGGGGCGTCGGTGCCGCGCCAGCGCGCCCGGGCCGAACGGCTGGACTTCACCGAGGGGGTGGCGATCACCAGCTCGTTCCACCCCGACCCGCAGACGCACATCGAGCCGGTCCGCTACGGACGCGGTTCCAACGCCATGGGGTTGCTCCAGTCGCTGCTTGTCGACGGCGGCCCGCACCGGGTCCGGCGCTGGCTGGGCAGCATCGTGCGGCAGCCCGGGCTGGCCGCCCGGATGCTCTCGGTGCGTGGCTGGTCGGAGCGCACGGTGATCGCCCTGGTGATGCAGTCGGTGGACAACTCGCTGACCACCCGGTGGCGGCGTGGCGTGCTCGGCCGCCGGCTGGTCACCGGCCCGGGCCACGGCGCGCCCAACCCGACCTGGATCCCGGCCGGCAACACCGCGGCCCGGTTGCTCGCCGACGAGATCGGCGGTACGCCCGGCGGATCGCTCACCGAGCCGTTCGACATCCCGGTGACCGCGCACATCCTGGGTGGCGCGGCGATCGGGGCCACCCCTGCCGACGGGGTGATCGACCCCTACCACCGGGTGTACGGGCACCCGGGGCTGCACGTGGTGGACGGCGCGGCGGTCTCGGCCAACCTCGGCGTCAACCCGTCGCTGACGATCACCGCCCAGGCCGAGCGGGCCATGTCCCTCTGGCCCAACAAGGACCACCCCGACCCGCGACCTCCGCTCGGCAGCCCGTACCGCCGGGTGGACCCGGTCGCGCCGCGCAATCCCGCCGTTCCCGCCGACGCTCCCGCCGCCCTGCGCCCCTGACCTCCCCCCGGCGGCGCGCTGCGGGCGAGCCGGTGCCGGGGCCGGCGGTGACTGTCGGTAGGCTTTGTGCACATGAGCCTGCCTCGCCCCGTCCTCGTGGTGGACTTCGGAGCCCAGTACGCCCAGCTCATCGCCCGTCGGGTCCGTGAGGCGAAGGTCTACTCGGAGATCGTGCCGCACTCGATGCCGGTCGCCGAGATGCTGGCGAAGAATCCGGCCGCGATCATCCTCTCCGGCGGCCCGTCCAGCGTCTACGCGCCGGACGCCCCGCAGATCGACGCCGGCGTGTTCACCGCCGACGTGCCGGTCTTCGGCATCTGCTACGGCTTCCAGGCGATGGCCCAGGCGCTCGGCGGCACGGTCGCGAGGACGGGCAACCGCGAGTACGGCGGCACCCCGCTGCGCCCCCGCCTCCTCGACCCTGGCGTGCTGCTCCGCGACCTGCCGGCCGACCTGCCGGTCTGGATGAGTCACGGCGACTGCGTCACCGAGGCGCCCGAGGGCTTCACGGTGACCGCCGAGTCGGCGGGCGCGCCGGTGGCGGCGTTCGAGGACCTCGCCGGTCGCCGGGCGGGCGTGCAGTTCCACCCGGAGGTCGGGCACACCGCGCACGGCCAGGAGATGCTTACCCGCTTCCTGTACGACATCGCCGGCATCGAGCCGACGTGGACGGCCGAGAACATCATCGACGAGCAGGTGGCCCGGATCCGCGCCCAGGTCGGCGACAAGGAGGTCATCTGCGGCCTGTCCGGCGGGGTGGACTCGGCGGTCGCCGCCGCGCTGGTGCACAAGGCGGTCGGTGACCAGCTCACCTGTGTCTTCGTCGACCACGGCCTGCTGCGCGCCGGCGAGGCGGAGCAGGTCGAGAAGGACTACGTGGCGGCCACCGGCATCAAGCTGAAGGTGGTCGACGCGGCGGACCGGTTCCTGGGCGCGCTGGCCGGCGTGACCGACCCGGAGCAGAAGCGCAAGATCATTGGCCGGGAGTTCATCCGCGTCTTCGAGGCCGCCGCCCGCGAGATCGCCTCGCACGGCGATGTGGAGTTCCTGGTCCAGGGCACCCTCTACCCGGATGTGGTCGAGTCCGGCGGTGGCACCGGCACCGCCAACATCAAGAGCCACCACAACGTCGGCGGCCTGCCGGAGGACCTGAAGTTCGCGCTTGTCGAGCCGCTGCGGACGCTGTTCAAGGACGAGGTGCGGGCGCTCGGCCTGGAGCTGGGCCTGCCCGAGGCGATGGTCTGGCGGCACCCGTTCCCGGGTCCCGGCCTGGCGATCCGGATCATCGGCGCGGTCGACCAGGAGCGCCTCGACCTGCTGCGCCGGGCCGATCTGATCGCCCGGGAGGAGCTGACCGCGGCCGGCCTGGACCGCGGTGTCTGGCAGTTCCCGGTGGTGCTGCTCGCCGACGTGCGCAGCGTCGGCGTGCAGGGTGACGGGCGCAGCTACGGGCATCCCGTGGTGCTGCGCCCCGTCTCCAGCGAGGACGCGATGACAGCCGACTGGTCACGACTCCCCTACGAGGTGGTGGCCCGTATCTCCACCCGGATCACCAACGAGGTGGCTGAGGTGAACCGGGTGGTGCTGGACGTGACCAGCAAGCCGCCGGGCACCATCGAGTGGGAGTGAGCGCAGCTCAGGCGGCCGGCGGGTAGGGCGGCGTCGGGGCGTACCCCGGATCCGGACCGCCGGGCGCGGGCCCGGCGGTGGGCGGCGGGCCCTGCGGCGCCACGCCCGCCGGGTGCGGCCAGGCCGGCGCGCCGGTGGGCTCCTCGGGCATCAGGAACCACATGATCGGGTACGTGAACAGCGCCAGCCCGCCGGTGAGCAGGCCGGTGACCGCGAAGATCACCCGAACCAGTGTGGGGTCGACGTCGAAGTAGCGACCGAGGCCGCTGGCGACGCCGGCCACCATGCGGTCGGTGGTGGGTCGCCGGAGCTGCTTGTACGGGGCGTGGGGAGCGGTGGTGGATGTCATGCCTCCACCATCCGCGCCGATGCCCGGCCCGCCCTCGGTGACCGCCCGGATCCTTACCCTGACCGATCCCTGATCGGGGTCAGACAGTCAGGAATCCGACTCTTTTCCGTTCCGGTAACCCGGCCCGGGGAGAATTTGCTTCCGTGACCACCTTGCTGGAGCCGCTCCGCAGGATCGCGGCATACGCAGTTTGTGCTGACTCAGACGGCCGAGTGTTGCTGATCCGTGCATCGGAGCGCTCCGGCACGCCCGGCACGTGGTCGCTGCCCGGCGGGGCTGTCGACCACGGCGAGGACCCGAACCACACTGTGGTCCGCGAGACCGCAGCCGAGACCGGCCTCTCGGTCGCCGTCTCGGGCCTGGCCGACGTGCTCGCCGACATGCGGGCCCTGCCGGAGCGCGGCATCACCATCCACACCGACCGGCTGATCTACCGGGTGGCGGTGCGCGGCGGCACCCTCGCGGACCGGGTCGGCGAGCGCCCCACAGACCTGGCCCGCTGGTACACCCTCGACGAGGCCCGGCAGCTGCCGCTGCGCTCGTTCACCGCCCGTGCCCTCGGTCTGCCCGCCTCCTCGGCCGACGTGGTGCCCGACGAGGCGCCGGAGTTCCCCTCCTTCTACGCGGTGCCCGGCCCGGACGGGCTGCACCGGGCGCAGCGCTTCGCCGCGTACGCGGTCTGCACCGATCCGGCGGGGCGGGTGCTGCTCACCCGGGTCTCCGACGGCTACCCGGGCGCCGGCTGCTGGCACCTTCCCGGCGGCGGCACCGACTACGGCGAGCAGCCGGGCGCGGCGCTGATCCGGGAGTTGGTCGAGGAGACCGGCCAGACCGGCCGGCTGGTCGAGCTGCTCGGCGTGGCCAGCCACCGCGACGCCGCCTCGCTCGGTCCGGAGGGCTACCCGATCGACTGGCACGGGGTCCGCGCGTTCTACCGGGTGGTGGTCGACCAGCCCAACCCGTTGACGGTGGCCGACGTGGGCGGCTCCACCTGCGAGGCCCGCTGGTTCGCCCGCGAGGAGCTGGGCGCCCTCCCCACCCACCACCTCACCGAGGTAACCGCCGAAGCCGTCCAAGCCGCCCAACTCACCTAACCTCCCCCAACCCCCCCAACCCCCCCAACCCCCCCAACCCCCCAACCCCCCAACCCCCGTCCCCCTCCCCGGCCCACCCCTCCCAGCGTTGATCATGAAGTTATTGTCAGGACACGCCGAGATGGACGGCGATAACTTCATGATCGACGGGGCGATGGCGGGAGCGGGGGGCGGGGAGTGGGATGGAGCTGCGGCGGGGTGTGGGGGTCTACGGGGTTCTGTGGGACTCGGGGCGGGTTCTGGTGGTGCGGGAACGGGGTGGGGACGAGGTTCCCGGGGTGTGGCGGTTGCCGGGGGGTGCGGTGGCGCATGCCGAGCATCCGGAGCACGCCGTGGTGCGCGAGGTCGCCGGGCAGACCGGGCTGACCGTGACGGTGGACCGGCTGCGGGCGGCCGTCGCCGACGTGACCACCTACCCGGAGGACGACGTCGCAGTGCACACCGACCGGTTGGCGTTCGAGCTGAGCACGCGCGGCGGCGCGCTGCGTGACGCCGGGGACGGCCCGACCGACCAGGCCCGCTGGGTCACCATGGCCGAGGCGGAGCGGCTGCCGCTGGCACCGTTCAGCGCCGAGCTGCTCGGCCTGCCGGTCACCCCACTCCCGACCGGAGCCCATCGGCCCGCCGAGCCGTTCCCGCCGGCGCACCCCGACCGTAGGCTGCGCTTCGGGGCGTACGGGCTGGTCACCGATCCGGCCGGGCGGATCCTGCTCACCCAGATCGCGGCCGGCTACCCGGGGGCCGGCAGGTGGCACCTGCCGGGTGGCGGCACCGATCACGGTGAGCAGCCAACCACCGGGCTGCTCCGTGAGCTGGTCGAGGAGGGCGGTCAGCTGGGCCGGGTGGTGGAGCTGCTCGGCGTGGACAATCTGCACAACCCGGCTGCGTTCGGCCCGGAGGGGCGGCCGCTGGACTGGCACGGCGTCCGAGTGATCTATCGGGTGCTGGTGGACGTACCTACCGACGCGGTGGTCACCGAGTCGGCCGGCGGCTCGACGGCCCGGGCCGGCTGGTTCACCCCCGTCGAGGCCGCCGACCTGCCGTTGACCGGGATCGCTGCCTCGGCAATCGGACAGTCGGGTCGATAGCCCCACGCTCGGTGAGCCGACATGGTGACCCTCCGGTACAGTCGATGGCGGGAATGGTGGAGGAAACGGGCGATGAGGCCCGGCATGGGAACAAGAGTGCGGTTCGCGCGGTTTAAGCCAGATATAAGTACCGCCGGCAGCTATCGCCAAGTCCCGTTCCCCTATGCGATGGTGTACTCCGCAAAACGGCTGCCGGGCCACGCAAGGTCCGGCACGAGACAGCCGGACACCCGCCCCACGGCGGGCAGCCGATCCGGTGATGGAGGAAACGTGCCGAGAGCCCTATGGCGCCGGCGTCGTACGACTGACAGTCCGCGCCCCGCCGGGCGTCGCTGGGCGGGCCGGTTGCGCCGCAGCAGCACGTTCGCCCGTCAGGTGCTGCTGGTCCGGGTGGGCCGCCGCGATGGCGACCTGCGGACCACCGACCTGGCGCTGCCCGAGCACCGGTACGCCGACCGGCAGCGCCGCCGCTACGGCCTGGACCGCCTCGGCCGCTCATCGCTCCGCGTCGATCGGTCGGAGATCGAGGCCGTCATGCCGGTCAGCCCGGCGCTGCCGCCGGTGACACACGCCGACGAGGCTTCGTCCCGGTCGATCCCACTGCTCCCCGGCGAGCGCACGGTCGCCCGCCGGATGAAGTTCGGCCTGGTCAACGCGTGCACGCTGGCCAGCCTGATGCTCGGCATGCTCGCCATCTTCCAGGCCATGCAGGGTGAGGTGCGCATCGCCGCGCTCTGCCTGATCGCCTGCGTCGCCTTCGACGGCCTGGACGGCGCGCTGGCTCGCCGGCTCAACGTGGCCAGCCCGTTCGGCGCGCAGATGGATTCGCTGGCCGACATGTGCTCGTTCGGCCTCGCCGCACCGGTCGTGGTCTACGCCTCGCTCGCCGGCTCGGTGTCGACGGCCGCGGCGGCGGTGGCCTGCGCCCTGGTCGCGGCATGTGCCGCGATCCGGCTGGCCCGGTTCAACGTCTCGCCGAAGGACGGCCGCTTCTTCTGCGGGGTGCCCACCACCATGGCGGCGGCGGTGCTCGCCGTGACCGTCGCGATCGGCCTGCCCGTGCCCGGCCCCGTGCTGGTCGCCGGGGTGGCGCTGCTCGCCTTCGCGATGGTCTCCAGCTTCCCGTACGCCAAGCTCGCCCGCCTGGTCAAGCTGCCGCCGTGGCTCTGGCTGGCCCCGGTGATCGGCGCGCTTGTCGACATTCGGCTCACGTTCGCCCTGATCGTGGTGGGTTACCTGGTCAGCGGGCCGGTGCTCTGGCTGCGGCAGCGTCGTACCGCCTGATTCGCGCACAGAGAACGGGGCGCCCGCCGATCGGCGGGCGCCCCGTTTCTCGTTGGACGGGTCAGCGCCAGCGGGCGATGACCGTGGAGCCCCCGACCACCTTGTCGCCCGGCCCGACCAGCGGCTCGGCGGCCTCGGCCGGCAGGTACACGTCGGTCCGGGAGCCGAACCTGATCAGCCCGAACCGCTCGCCCTTCGCGAGCAGCGCGCCGATCGGCGCGCGCTGCACGATCCGGCGGGCGATCAACCCGGTCCGCTGCGCGACCACCACAGTGCCGTGGCTGGTGTCCAGCACTGTGTACGCGGCCACGTTGTGCTCGGCGTCCGGCTTCATCGCGTTGACGAAGCCGCCGTCGGCGACGAAGTAGTCCACCACCTTGCCGGCGACGGGCGCCCGGTTGACGTGCACGTCCAGCACGGACAGGAAGACCGCGATCCGCAGCCACTCACCCTCGCCGAAACGCTCGTCGTGCAGTCGCTGCACCGACAGGACCTGCCCGTCCGCGCTGGCGACCACGGCCGCCGGGTCCTCCGGCACGTCGCGCTGCGGGTCGCGGAAGAACGCGGCCACCGGCCCGGCGGCCAGCGCCGGCAACAGCCAGAGCTTGGACGAGGGGCGCGCCACCCGGGCCAGCACGGCCAGGCCCAGCGTGATGCCCGCCGCGGCGACCCCGTTGGAGTCGATGTGCATGCCACGGGTCAGCGGCACGCTCGACGGCCGGTGCGCCGGCGCCAACCGGTCGGCCGCGGCCGGGCTGGCCGGGGTGAACCGCAGCCGGTAGATCCGGACCGGCGGTGAGTTACGCAGCACCAGGTCCGTGCCGACGCCGTAGAGGGCGTCCTGTCGAACCAGCTCCGCCGCCGCGCCGGTGGTCCGGCCGGGCGTGGCGGTGGTGGCGACGCTCAACACCCCGCCGTCGGCCAGGTGCTTGACCAGCGTCTCGATGGTGTTGCGGGTGTCTTCGGCGGTGCCGGTGAACGCCTCGCCGGCGATGACCACCCCGGCGGCCTCGGCCTCGGCCAGCGAGTCGATCACGCTAACCCGGTCGGCGACCCACCGGCCCTGGGCGGCGACGTGCTCGCGGAGCGCGGTGACGCCGGACGACTCGGCGGGTACCACGGTGAGCCGGTCACCGGGGAGCAGCGCCTCGATCGCGGCGGCCAGCACCGCGGACTCCGGGCTCGCGCCGACCAGGAGGGCGACCTTGGGATCGTTGATCCGGGCCAGCTCGGTGGCGAGCGTACGGGCGGCTCGCTCGCCGATGCGGACCGGACCGGACCGACCGGTGGTACGCACGGCGGGGGACTGGGTCATGTCGGACGGGCTCCTGACGGGGTAGAGACGGGAATCGCGGCGGGGCCGCCATGGCGGGACGGGCCGGCCGGCGGAGGCGAGATCTCCACCGGTCAGCATATGCGCCTGCCCGCGCCGGCCGCACCGCCGGAGCGGTGGAGAAGGCCGGCGCGGGCAGGCGGCGGGTCAGGGCTCTCGCCGCTGGTCGTCCCGTTCGTCCGCCGGGTGGTCGACCCGGGTCGGCTCGTCGGCCCCGGCCGGGCCGGCGAGGAGGCCGGTGGTCGGCTCGTCGCCCCCGTCGGCGCGCTGACCGGAGACCGGGCTGGTTTCCGGCTCGGACGGCGGGTGGGCCAGCCAGGCCGGGTGGATCACCTCAGCGGTCGGCGTCTCCGGTGCCCGCACCTCGGTGGTCGGCGTCTCCGGCGTCGGTCCCACCGAAGGAGCGTCCCAGGTGGAGCGTTCGGCGTCCCAGGACGGCAGGCCCGCGCCGGAGATCGGCGCGGACGCACCGGAGACCGGCACGGCGGAATCGGTGGTGACGGCGTCCTGAGCGGTCGGTTCCGCGTGGACCGGACGGCTGGAGCGCAGTGCGCCGACCAGCCCGAAGACCCCGATCAGGATCAGTGCGCCGGCGAGGAACCAGCCGACCGGCGGCAGTGCGAGCCCGAGTAGTTGGGCGAGCAGCCACCAGGCGGACAGCCCCAGGAACACCAACCCGAAGGCGAACGACACCAGATCCGTACGGTGAGCCTTCACCGGGTCACCTCCAGGTTGCCGGCATTGACGTGGATGTACAGGCGCAGTGTCCCGCCCCCGGGCCCGTCCGCGCCGAGGTCGGTGGACTCCCGCAGGCGCCCGTCCAGCCCGCCGGACCGGTTGCCGAAGATGGTGGCGTCGCCCGCGTTGACGTCCGCCACAGTGGTGACGTCCACGTTCGGGGGCACGACCACTGTCGCCTGGCCGAAGTTGATCGCCACGGTCACCTGGCTGTCCCGCTTGGCGAAGTCGATACCGCGTAGGTCGAGCACGGCGTCACCGAAGCTGTTCTCGTACCGGTCGGCGAGGTCGCGGATGTCGGTGGGCGCCCAGGTGACCGCGCCGTCGACACCGCGGATCCGGTCGTACGACTCGGCCACCGTGGCCGTTCCCAACGCGGCGGCGGTCACCAGGCCGAGCGCGATCAGCCAGCGGGCCCGGCCGAACCAGGTGCCGACCAGCAGCCCCAGCGCGATCGTGGCCAACGCGGCGGCGAAGTACGCCGACGCGCCGACGTCGAAGACGTCCAGCAGGTCGAGCAGGGCGACGACGCCGAGGGCAAGAAAGATCAGCGAGAAGGTCACCGCGCCGAGTGGCGACCGCTCCCGGGGTCGCTTCGGCGGCTTCGGTGGCTTCGGCGGCTTGGGCGGGGGGTACGCGGCCGGTGAGGCGTACGGCCCGTGCGGCGCGAACGGAGGGCGGTATCCGGACGGTGACGGTGGCGTGGCCGGGTAGCCGGCAGCGGGCGCACCGGTCACCGGCGCCGACGGCCAGCCTCCGCTGGGCGTGCCGGTGCTCGGCCAGCCCGGCGTGGCGGCCGGTGGTGCCGGCCAGGCGGCCTGCGGCGCCGTCGTGGCGGTCGGGTCTCCGGACACCGGTCCCACTCCGGACACCGGCTGTGCGCTGGTGACCGGGGCGGAGGCGGCCGGCGCGCCGTACACCGGGGCGTGCGGGGTCGGCGCCCCACTCGGGGAGGCGCCGGCGTACGCCGGATCGCCGCCGGCCAGCGGTGCGGTCGCCAGCGGGCCGGTGGGCGGCACGGCGCCGGAGGCCGGCGCCGGCCAGGCGACCGGCGGGACGGGCCCGGGTGGCGTACCCATCGGTCCGGAGGGCGCCGCCGCACCGGGGACGCCGGGCTGTGGCCCTCGGTTGTCCCGGTTGAGCAGGAGCGCACCGCCGATCAGGATGGCCGCGCCGAGCAGCACCGCGCGGAAGGCGTCGGTGACGATGTAGCCGAAGCTGGCCGCGACGAGGATGCCCAGGATGATCACGGTCACCGGCGACATGCTGGACCGGCCACGCCCGAGCATGGACTCCACGGGGGACGCGGTGTCGCCCTCGTTGGGGATGATCAGCCAGGCGGCGACGTACACCAGGATGCCGATGCCGCCGAAGAACCCGAGCACCGCGAGCAGCACCCGCCAGAGCACCGGATCGGTGTTGGTGGCTCGTCCGATGGCCGCGCAGACCCCGGCCAGGTAGCGCCCGTCACGCGGCCGGACCAGCCCGTACCGCGAGGTGAAGCCGGCGCCGCCCAGCGGCGGTGCCGACGGCCCGGGACCACCCGGCCCGGGTGGCGTGCCCCCGGGCCCGCCCGACCCGTAGCCGGTGCCGGGCGCGTAGCCGGTGCCGGGCGCGTAGCCCGCGCCGCCGGGCTCGTAGCCGCTGCCCGGAGCGCCCGGTGTGGGGTCGGCGGCCGGACCGGCGTCGAAGCCGGTGGTGGCGCCGGTGGGCGGGCCGAACGGGGTGGGCTCGGCCCAGCCGGCGGGTGTCGCGGCTGGTGAGGGCGGTGATGAACCGCCCGGCTGTGCCGACCCGGGTCGGGGCGGCGGGGCAGCTTCCTCGGTCATGCCTCGATCCTGCTGCCAGGTGGGCCCGAGCGACCTCAGGACCCGACCCTGACCCCACCCTGAGATCCGGGCGGCCGGAATGTCGGGGGCGTCCCCGTGGTCGCGGTACGCCGCAGCGTGTGACGATCGGATCCACCAACCTCGCCCGACCCGCCACCGTGACCAGGGAGCCTCCGATCAGCATCGTGACCCCGCCGCCGCGCCTCTACCGCGCCCCCGAGCACCGGATGGCCGCCGGCGTCGCCGCCGGCATCGCCGACCACCTCGGCATTTCGGTGCTGCGGGTGCGGGTCGCGTTCATGGTGCTGCTCGGCCTGAGCGGGCTCGGCCTGCTGCTCTACGCGGCCTTCTGGGCGGTGGTGCCGCTGCGGCCCGGTGACACCGCGGTGCCGCCCCGGCGGGACGTGGCCCAGCTCCTGCCGTTCGTGGGGATCGGGCTCGGCGTCCTGCTGATCCAGGTGATGGTCTTCGACTCGGTCGGCGCGGCGGGCACCGCCGGCTGGCTGGTGGCCATCATCGCGGTCGGCGCCGGGGTCATCTGGCACCAGTCCGCGCCCGAGCGGCGGCGGCGGTGGGGCGACACGATGCCGGTGCCCTGGCTCGGCGCGGTGGTCGAGGAGAGTGACCGGCGAGCCTTCGTGCTGCGGTTCATCGGCGGCGGGGTGCTGGTCGCTGTCGGCATCATCGGCGTCGCGGCGGTCTACTCGCCGGCGCAGAACTTCGACGCGGTGATCAACGGCGTCATCTTCGCGCTGGTCGGGCTGGCCGGGGTCGGTGTGGTCGCCGCGCCGGTGCTCTGGCGTACGTACAGCCAGCTCCGCTCCGAGCGCGAGGGGCGCATCCGCGAGCAGGAGCGGGCCGAGCTGGCTGCGATGGTGCACGACCAGGTGCTGCACACGTTGGCCCTGATCCAGCGCAACGCCGGTGACGTCAAGACGGTGCAGCGGCTGGCCCGGGGGCAGGAACGTTCGCTGCGCAACTGGCTCTACAAGCCCACCGCCTCGCCGAACGAGCGGCTCGCGGCCGCGCTCGAGCAGGCCGCGGCCGAGGTCGAGGACACCTTCGCGATCACGGTGGAGGCGGTGGTGGTCGGCGACCGGGAGACCGACGAACGGGTCGGCGCGCTGGTCGCCGCCGCGCGGGAGGCGCTGGTGAACGCGGCCCGGCACGCGGGGGTGCAGACCGTGTCCCTCTACGCCGAGGTCGAGCCCGATCAGGTCAGCGTCTTCGTCCGGGACCGGGGAGCGGGCTTCGACCCGGATACCGTGGAGGACCACCGGCACGGCGTACGCGGCTCGATCATCGGGCGGATGAAGCGGCACGGCGGACGGGCCGAGATCCGGTCCGGCCCGGGGGAGGGGACCGAGGTCCGGTTGATCCTGCCGATCTCCCGGGACTCGTCCGCAGCGGAGAGGAACAGATGACCATGGCCGAGCAGTCGATGGAGCACCTCGATCCGGCGGACGCCCGCCCCGAGCGGCTGCGGGTGTTCCTGGTGGATGACCACGCGATGTTCCGGGCCGGGGTACGCGCGGAGTTGGGCGCCCACGTCGAGGTGGTGGGCGAGGCGAGCACGGTGGCCGAGGCGGTCACCCGGATCGCCGCGACCGGACCGGACGTTGTGCTGCTCGACGTGCACATGCCCGACGGTGGCGGACGCGCGGTGCTGGAGGCGATGCGGCGCAGCCATCCGCAGGTCAAGTTCCTGGCGCTGAGCGTCTCCGACGCGGCGGAGGACGTGATCGGGCTGATCCGCGCCGGCGCCCGTGGTTACGTCACCAAGACCATCTCGCCGGACGAGCTGGCGGCGGCGATCCGTCGCGTCGCCGACGGCGACGCGGTGTTCAGCCCTCGGCTGGCCGGGTTCGTGCTGGACGCCTTCGCGGCCCGCCCGGACGCCCCGGTGGCCGACCCGGAGCTGGACCAGCTCACCAACCGGGAGCGGGAGGTGCTGAGGCTGCTCGCTCGGGGGTACGCGTACAAGGAGATCGCGAAGGAGCTGTTCATCTCCATCAAGACTGTGGAGACGCACGTGTCGAACGTGCTGCGCAAGCTCCAGATGTCCAACCGCTACGAACTCTCGCGCTGGGCGGCGGACCGCCGGCTCGTGTGACCTGGTGAGGTCGACGGCGTGATCCGGGGCGGGGCCGCCGGCGTCGCCCCGGGTGATGATCAGACAAGCCGCCTCGACGCCCTCGTCCACCCAGCCGGCAATCGTGCCTGTGCAGCCGAAGTCGACATCGTCCGGATGGGCAGAGACGGCCAGCGTGCGCCGGACGTCGGACGGCACCGGAGCGGACGCGGGGGAGCTCACAGCACCCGAGTCTGCGCCGGGCGCCGGTGTCCGGCTGGGCCACGTATTTCCTGCTCAGGGCTGTCCGACCCGACCAGTTTGTGATCGTTTTTCAAGTATCGGCAACGCGGCGGGCAACTAACGGCTTGATAACGGCACCTTCACGGAAGCGGCCGGTGAGTGTCACAGTGGCAGCACCTCACCCTCGGTGTGCGGCACTCCGTACGGCCCACGACCACGACCTCCGCGTTTCGCGGCCGGTTCGTGGCTGTGTCGCCTGCGCCGGGTCGTACCTCGTCGGGTGGGGGAGCCCGGCGGATCGGAACATCAGGGGTGTCTCCAGCTTCCCTGTGAACCCGGCGACCCGCGCCCCGGGGTGGTCGGGCGGTGTCACCCCCAGACGTGCGTGAAACCCACGACGGAACCAGGTTTAGAAAGAGGAGGCCCCTCGGAATGAGAGTCTCGAAGCGGGCGACGAGCGCGATCGCGCTCAGCGCGGCTGCCGCGCTTGTCGCGAGCGGTTGCTCGAGCGGTGACGGCGACGGCGACGCCGCCGCCAGCAAGGACGGCTCGATCGTTATCCACGGCGTCCAGCCGGAGAACCCGCTGGTCCCGTCGAACACGACGGAGACCGGCGGCGGCAAGATCATCGACTGGATGTGGACCGGCCTGGTCGAGTACCCGAACGACGGTGGGGCCCCGCGCAACGCGCTGGCGGAGTCCATCAACACCACGGACTCCAAGGTCTTCACGATCAAGATCAAGAAGGGTACCAAGTTCCACGACGGTACCGAGGTGAAGGCGAAGAACTTCGTCGACGCCTGGAACTGGGCCGCCTACTCGCCGAACGGCGCGCAGAACGGCTCCTTCTTCTCGGACATCGCGGGCTTCGACAAGACCTACACGTCGGACCCGGACGGCGAGGGCCCGAAGAAGGCTCCGGCGCCGACGGCCGAGAAGCTGTCCGGCCTGAAGGTCATCGACGACCAGACCTTCGAGGTCACCCTGGCGGCCCCGACCGCGGTCTTCCCGACCAAGCTCGGCTACAGCGCCTTCATGCCGCTGCCGGACGTGTTCTTCACCCAGAAGCCCGAGGAGTTCGGCAAGAACCCGATCGGCAACGGCCCGGTGAAGTTCGTGTCGTGGGACGACAACGTCCTCATCAAGCTGACGCGCTTCGACGACTACAACCTGCGCGACACGATGAAGGTCAAGGACGTCGACGTCAAGCTCTACCAGGACGAGACGGCGGCCTACAACGACCTGCTGGCCAACAACCTGGACTTCCTGGAGTCGATCCCCACCTCGGCGCTCGCCGGTGACAAGTGGAAGACCGACCTCGGTGAGCGGGGCCTTTCGACCACCACGCCGACGACCGGTCTGATCGCGTTCCCGATCTACGACAAGCGCTTCCAGAACCCGAAGCTGCGTCGTGCCGTGTCGCTGTCGATCGACCGCCAGGAGATCACCGACAAGATCTTCTTCGGTACCCGCAAGCCGGCCGACAGCTGGGCGAACCCGCTGACCCCGGGCGCCAAGCCGGGTAACTGCACCGCCTGCAAGTTCGACAAGGCCGAGGCCCAGCGGCTGCTGGCCGAGGCCGGTGGCTTCACGGGCGAGATGGTCTTCTACTACAACACGGACTCCAGCCACAAGGACTGGATGGACGCCGTTGCGCAGCAGGTCAAGACCAACCTCGGCATCGAGGCTCGCGCCGAGGGCATGCCGACCTTCGCGGTCTTCCGCCAGCAGGTCAACGCGCACAAGATGACCGGCCCGTACCGCGCCGCCTGGCAGCAGGACTACCCGGACGTGGAGAACTGGATCAACCCGCTCTACGTGACTGGTGGCTCCTCGAACGACGGCCTCTACAGCAACCCGCAGGTCGACGCCCTGGCCAAGGCCGCTGGCGCCGCACCGAGCCTGGAGGCCTCGCACGAGCAGTTCGCCAAGGCGGTCGAGCTGGTCGACCAGGACGTCCCGAGCATCCCGGTCTACTTCTACGGCCAGCAGTCCGGCCACTCGGAGAAGGTCAAGAAGCTCGAGCTGAACAACGTCGGCGAACTCGACATCACCTCGGTCGAGCTCTGATCCGAACGGTCTGACCCCGGGTCGGGCTCGCCACATCAGGTGAGTCCGACCCGGGGCCGTTCCGCGAGTGAGTGTTACAACATCCACTCGCCACGTTGTCGCCACCGTGTCGGCCGTCCGACGCGCCCCCTGTCTGGAGGACCACCCCATGGGCCGTTATCTGTTGAGACGGCTGCTCCAACTCGTGCCGGTCTTCATCGGTACGACGTTCATGATCTACGCCCTCGTCTGGGCCGTTCCGGGCGATCCGTTCGCCGGCAAGTGCGGTGACCGCCGCTGCCCGGACCAGTACATCGCCTTCATGACCGAGAAGTACCACCTGGACCAGAACGTCTTCGTGCAGTACGCGAACTACATGAAGAACCTGCTCCAGGGTGACTTCGGTCAGACGTTCTCGCAGCGCGAGATCAGTGACATCATCCTGACGTCGTACCCGAACACGCTGAAGCTGGCCCTGGTGGCGCTCAGCATCGAGGCCGTGATCGGCCTCGGCGCCGGCGTGCTTACCGGTCTGCGGCGCAACGGGTTCCTGGACAACCTGGTCCTGGTCTCCACGCTGTTCCTGATCGCGCTGCCGGTCTTCGTCGTCGGCTTCGTGCTTCAGTGGCTGCTGGGCGTGCAGTGGGGCATCATCAAGCCGACCGTCTCCTCCGAGATGCGGCTCTCCGAACTGATCGTGCCGGGCTTCGTGCTCGGTAGCGCGTCAGTGGCGTACATCGCCCGGGTGGCAAGAACGAGCATCGCGGAGAACCGCCGCGCCGACTACGTGCGTACCGCCATCGCCAAGGGCCTCCCGATGCGCCGGGTGGTGGGCGTGCACCTGCTGCGCAACTCGCTCATCCCGGTGGTCACCCTGCTCGGCACCGACCTCGGTGCCCTGATGGGCGGCGCGATCGTCACCGAGGGCATCTTCGGCATCAACGGAATCGGCCGCCAGGTCTTCCGCGCGATCGTCACCAAGGAAAGCGCTACCGTGGTAGGGATCGTGGTCGTCCTGGTGCTGGTTTATCTCCTGATGAACCTGCTGGTTGACCTGCTCTACGCCGCCCTGGACCCAAGGATCCGCTATGAGTGACCCGAGCACCGCATCGATCGTCAGCACCCCTCCCGCGCAGCCCACCGACGCCGGCACCCCCGCCGCGGCGGGCGTGCCGCAGAGCAACGAGAAGCCGCGCGGCCTGCTCGGCGACGCCTGGCGGGACCTGCGGCGCAAGCCGCTGTTCTGGATCTCGGCCACGCTGATCGTGGTCTTCCTGCTGATGGCGGCCTTCCCGGCGCTGTTCGCCCCGGGCGACGCGGTCAACGGCACGCTGTCCCGGAGCCTCAACAAGCCGTCCGCCGATGGCTGGTTCGGTTACGACGTGCAGGGTCGGGACGTCTACGCCCGGGTCATCTACGGCGCGCGTGCCTCCATCGTGGTCGCCGTGCTCTCCGTGCTCGGCACCCTGCTGGTCGGCGGTGCGATGGGCATCATCGCCGGCTACCGAGGTGGCTGGGTGGACGCTCTGCTCAGCCGGATCGCCGATGTCTTCTTCGGCCTGCCCTTCGTGCTCGGCGCGATCGTCATCCTGACCACGTTCAACGGCTCGAACTCCGGCAACAGCAAGGCCCAGATCATGGGCCTGGTGATCGCCTCCCTGATGGTGCTGAGTTGGCCGGTCGTGATGCGGCTGATGCGTTCCTCGGTGCTGGCCACCAAGGAGGCCGACTACATCGTCGCGGCTCGGGCGCTGGGTGCCGGCACCGGCCGGATCATCCTCAAGCACCTGCTGCCGAACTGCCTGGCGCCGCTGCTGGTCTACGGCACGATCATGGTCGGCTCGTTCATCGGCGCCGAGGCCACCCTGTCGTTCCTGGGCGTCGGCCTGAAGTCGCCGGTGGTGTCCTGGGGCATCATGATCAGCGACGGGCAGCAGTTCATCCGGGTCGCGCCGGGGCTGGTGTTCTTCCCCGCCGCGTTCCTCGTCACCGCCGTGCTGAGCTTCGTGATGCTCGGTGAGGCGGTCCGCGAGGCCCTCGATCCGAAACTCCGCTAGGGGAGATCCAGTTGTCCGACATTCTCGTGTCCGAGCAGTCCGCGCCGGGAACCGGCGGCTCCGGACGTCCCTCCGGCCGGCTGCTCGAGGTCGACGACCTGCGGGTGGAGTTCCGTACCCGGGACGGCGTCGCCAAGGTCATCAACGGGGTCACGTACCACGTCGACGCGGGGGAGACCCTCGCCGTGCTCGGCGAGTCCGGCTCCGGTAAGAGCGTCACGGCGCAGACCATCATGGGCATCCTCGACACCCCGCCCGGCTTCGTCACCGGTGGGCAGGTCCGCTTCCACGGCAAGGACATGCTCCACATGTCCAACGAGGAGCGCCGCCGCATCCGCGGCGAGGGCATCGCGATGATCTTCCAGGACGCGCTCTCCGCGCTGAACCCGGTCTTCACCGTCGGGTTCCAGATCGCCGAGCAGTTCCGGGTCCGGCGGGGCATGGGTCGCGCGGAGTCCAAGAAGCGCGCCATCGAGATGCTCGACCAGGTCAAGATCCCGAACGCCAAGGGCCGGTTCAGCAACTATCCGCACCAGTTCTCCGGCGGTATGCGGCAGCGCGCCATGATCGCGATGTCGCTGGCGCTCGACCCGGAGGTGCTGATCGCGGACGAGCCGACCACCGCGCTCGACGTGACCGTGCAGGCCCAGATCATGGACCTGCTCGCCGAGCTTCAGCGTGAACGGCAGATGGGCATGATCCTGATCACCCACGACCTCGGTGTGGTCGCCGACGTCGCGGACCGGATCGCGGTCATGTACGCGGGCCGGATCGTCGAGGAAGCCGACGTGTACGACCTGTACGCCAAGCCGGCGCACCCGTACACGTTGGGCCTGATCGACTCGATTCCGCGGCTGGACGAGAAGGGGCAGCAGCTCCGGACGATCAAGGGCCTCCCGCCGAACCTGATGAACATCCCGCCGGGCTGCCCGTTCAACCCGCGCTGTCCCATGGCTCAGCCGGTGTGCCGGGAGAAGCTCCCGCCGCTGCTGCAGGTGGGCACCGCACGGGCCAGCGCCTGCCACTTCGCCGAGGAGCTGGTGAACCGTGTCTGAGAACATCATCGAGGTCCGTGACCTGGTCAAGCACTACCCCGTCACCCAGGGCGTGGTGTTCAAGAAGACCGTCGGTCAGGTCAAGGCGGTCGACGGGGTCTCGTTCGGTCTGGGTGCCGGTGAGACCCTGGGCGTGGTCGGCGAGTCCGGCTGCGGCAAGTCGACCCTCGCCCGCGTGCTGATGAACCTGGAGCGGCCGACCGCCGGCAGCGTGGTCTACAAGGGCCAGGACATCTCCAAGCTCTCCGGCGGGGCGCTGCGGCGCCTCCGCCGGCAGATCCAGCTGGTGATGCAGGACCCGTACACCTCGCTGAACCCGCGGATGACCGTCGGTGACCTGCTCGGTGAGCCGTTCGAGATCCACCCGGAGGTGGCGCCGAAGGGCAGCCGTCGGGCGAAGGTCAGGGAGCTGCTCGACCTGGTCGGGCTCAACCCGGAGCACATCAACCGGTACCCGCACCAGTTCTCCGGCGGTCAGCGTCAGCGCATCGGCATCGCCCGGGCGCTCGCGCTGCGGCCCGAGGTGATCGTCTGCGACGAGCCGGTGTCGGCGCTGGACGTCTCCATCCAGGCCCAGGTGATGAACCTGCTGGAGCAGCTCCAGGGCGAGTTCGGGCTCTCGTACGTCTTCATCGCGCATGACCTGTCGGTGGTCCGCCACCTCTCGGACCGCGTCGCGGTGATGTACCTCGGCAAGATCGTTGAGATCGGCACCGAGGACGAGATCTACGAGCGGCCGACCCACCCGTACACCCAGGCACTGCTGTCGGCGGTGCCGGTGCCGGACCCGACCCAGCGGCACAACAAGACGATCATCCGGCTCACCGGTGACGTGCCGTCGCCGATCAGTCCGCCCTCGGGCTGCCGGTTCCGGACCCGCTGCTGGAAGGCGCAGGACGTCTGCGCCGAGCAGGTCCCGCTGCTGGAGATCCGGCGCAGCTCGGACCACCCGAGCGCCTGCCACTTCGCGGAGAAGCGCGAGATCGTCGCGAGCCACGAGGCCGCCTGAGTCACCGGAACCGCCTGCCGACGTCACCATGACGACGGCAGGCGGTTTCGTTTGTCCGGGAACCCGGGCTGCCTCCTCCGGCGGCCACCGGCCAGCCGTGGCGTCGGCCGGTCGCCGCGCGCGCCGGCGAGCGGCTGCCGACCGAGCCGGATGGCCGGCCCGGGCGGCTCACAGCGGGCCGCGCCCCGCCCGGAGCAGCAGCAACGCCAGTTGGGTGCCGTCGGCGCCGAGCGCGACCCGGAAACGCTCCAGGATCTCCCGTTCCCGGGAGAGCACCAGGCGCGTCCCGCCGGACGCCATCCGGGTCGCCCCCACCTCCTGGGACAGCGTGGCCCGCTCGTGCCAGAGCGAGATCAACGCGTTGTCGATCTCGTCGATGCGTTCCCTGATCTGCACGATCCGTGCGGCGGCGGCCGGCTCCGCGGTGCCGGTCCGTGCCCCACCCGGCCCGCCGTCCTCGGCCGGTGGCGCCATTCCCGCCACGGGCTCGCTCCCGTCGACCGGGGGCTGCTCCGCCCCTGGCCGGACCGGCCCGCCGCTCTGCTCCGCCACGTCTGTCATCATCGGGTACCTCTCGCACTGTCGTGCCCGGTGCCCGGATCCCGGGACGAAAAAGCCCCGGGCTCCAGGAGCCCGGGGCTTTCGCAGGTCTGATCGATCAGGCGCGACCTACGGCTGCCGGACTCCCGGTGCCGTAGTAAAAGTAGTAGCGCTGAGCGAACACGCCGTCGAGTATGCCCATGTCGCCCGCCCGTGCGCAAGGATTCCGTGTCAACAGGGCACCTCCCGGGCTCCGGCATTCCGCAGGCGGGCCCCTGAGTGACCACCAGGTTGCCTCCACCGTCATCGTTCCGCGGCGCGGGCGGGCGCGCCGGCGACGCCACCGCACGGTCGGGAAGTGTCTGGCCGGCGGCATAGACTTGTCGCGCGATGCATCCTCTCTTCGACATTCCCGCGTCCCCGCCTGCGCCGGAGTCCGCGCCGGCCCGTCCGGACCGGCCCCGGCCGGCCGCCGTCCGCCTCGATTCGCAGCAGCTGCTCGCCGGGCTGAACGGGCCGCAGCGCGACGCGGTCACCCACGCCGGCTCGCCGCTGTTGATCGTCGCCGGCGCCGGGTCCGGCAAGACCCGGGTGCTCACCCACCGGATCGCCTACCTGCTCGCCGCGCGGGACGTGCACCCCGGCGAGATCATCGCCATCACCTTCACCAACAAGGCGGCCGGCGAGATGAAGGAGCGGGTGGCCGCACTGGTCGGCCCGCGGGCCCGGCTGATGTGGGTGTCGACGTTCCACTCCGCGTGTGTCCGGATCCTGCGCGCCGAGCACGAGCACGCCGGGCTCAAGTCCACGTTCTCGATCTACGACGCGGACGACTCGCGCCGGCTGATGCAGCTGGTCACCCGCGAGCTGGACCTCGACCCGAAGCGCTATCCGGCGCGCGGGTTGGCCGCCCAGGTCTCCAACCTGAAGAACGAGCTGGTCGACCCGGAGCAGTTCGCGGAACGGGCCAAGGGGCCCAACGAGCGGGCGCTCGCCGAGGCGTACACGCTCTACCAGCGGCGGCTGCGCGAGGCGCACGCGCTGGACTTCGACGACCTGATCATGACCACGGTGCATCTGCTCCAGTCCCATCCGCACGTGGCCGAGAGCTACCGCCGTCGGTTCCGACACGTGCTGGTCGACGAATACCAGGACACCAACCACGCTCAGTACACGCTGATCAAGGAGCTGGTCTCCGGCACCGCGGGGCTGGATCCGGCCGAGCTGTGCGTGGTCGGTGACGCCGACCAGTCGATCTACGCGTTCCGGGGCGCGACGATCCGCAACATCCTGGAGTTCGAGCGGGACTTCACCGACGCGCGGACGATCCTGCTGGAGCAGAACTACCGCTCCACCCAGACCATCCTGAACGCGGCCAACGCGGTGATCGACCGGAACACCTCGCGCAAGCCGAAGCGGCTGTGGAGCGAGGCCGGCGCCGGCGAGCAGATCGTCGGCTACGTGGCCGACACCGAGCACGCCGAGGCGGACTGGGCGGCCCGGGAGATCGACCGTCTGGTCGACGCCGACGAGACCCGCCCCGGCGACGTCGCCGTCTTCTACCGCACCAACGCCCAGTCCCGGGTCTTCGAGGAGGTGTTCATCCGGGTCGGCCTGCCCTACAAGGTGGTCGGCGGAGTGCGCTTCTACGAGCGCAAGGAGGTCCGCGACGCGCTCGCGTACCTGCGTTCGGTGGTCAACGACGACGACACGGTGAGCCTGCGGCGGGTGCTGAACACCCCGCGCCGGGGGATCGGCGACCGAGCGGAGGCGTGCGTCGAGGCGCTCTCCAGCCGCGATCGGATCTCCTTCGGCGCGGCGCTGCGGCGGGCCCGCGAGGCGCCGGGCATCTCCAGCCGGGCGGCCAACGGCATCGCCGACTTCGTGGCGCTGCTCGACGGCGCCCGGGAGCTGGCCGAGACCGGCACTCCGGAGGAGGTGCTGGAGGCGCTGCTGACCCGTTCCGGCTACCTCACCGAGCTGGAGGAGAGCCTGGACCCGCAGGACGCCGGCCGGGTGGACAACCTCCAGGAGCTGGTCAGCGTCGCACGGGAGTACACCGAGCGGATCGAGGCGACCGGCGCCGAGGGCGAACGGGCCACCCTGGCGGGCTTCCTGGAACAGGTCGCGCTGGTCGCCGACGCCGACCAGATCCCCTCCGACGATCCCGACCATCAGGGCGTCGTCACCCTGATGACGCTGCACACCGCCAAGGGACTGGAGTTCCCGGTGGTCTTCCTGACCGGGCTGGAGGACGGCGTCTTCCCGCACCTGCGTTCGCTGGGCGACACCCGTGAGCTGGAGGAGGAGCGCCGGCTGGCGTACGTCGGCATCACCCGGGCCCGACAGCGGCTCTACCTCTCCCGGGCGGTGACCCGCTCGGCCTGGGGGCAGCCGGCCTACAACCCTCCGTCGCGGTTCCTGGAGGAGCTGCCGCCGGAGCTGGTGCACTGGGAGCGCACCGAGGGGTCGTACACCTCGTGGGCCGGTGGGGGCGGCGGCGTCGGTGGTCGCGCGGACCGCGCGCCGGGCGTGCGAGGGACCTTCAGCGGGGGAACGCCGAAGGCGGCGCAGCTGGCCAAGCGGCTCGGTGTCGACGGCAGCCGCCTGACCACGGCCAGCGAGCTGCCGCAGGGGCCGAAGGTGGCGGCCGGTGACCGGGTCAACCACCAGCGGTACGGGTTGGGGCGGGTCGTCGCCGTCGAGGGGCACGGCCCGGGTGCCCGCGCGCAGATCGACTTCGGTGACCAGACCATGTGGCTGGTGTTGCGCCACGCCCCGATCGACAAGCTCTGACCCTGAGGACCGCGGGCGCTCAGATCCGCACTAGGTAAGGGAAATGGTGGCCTCCGCATCGCTGGAGGCCACCATTTCCCTTAGGTTGGGTGCGTCGGCTCAGCAGCCCAGGTTGACGCCGTGGGCCCGCATGAACGGCGCCGGGTCGATCTGGTTCCACATGCCCTTGTGCACCTCGAAGTGCAGGTGCGGGCCGGTGGCGTCGCCCGTGGCGCCCTCGTAGCCGATCACCTGGCCGGCCTTGACCTTCTGACCCACGGTGACCGCGATGCGGCTCTGGTGGGCGTAGTGGGTCAGGTAGCCGTTGCCGTGGTCGACGAAGACGGAGTTGCCGTACCCGTCGGCGGCGTCACCGGCCTGGACGACCGTGCCGGCGGCCGCGGCGTGGATCGGCGTGCCGGAGGGCAGCGCCAGGTCGATACCGGCGTGCAGGGTGCCCCAGCGCTGGCCGTAGCAGGACGTGACCGAGGCGCCCGGCATCGGGTCGACCCAGGCCGGCGTCGGCTTGGTGGTTCTCTTCGGCTTGGGCTTCGGCTTCGCGGTGGCCGTCTTCGTCGGCGCCGGGCTGACGCTGGCCGCCGTGGGGGCCGTCGGGCTGGCCGAGGGGGAGACCTGCGCGTTCGGCTCGCGGGCGGAGCGGTCCGCCCGGCTGGCGGCCTCGGCCCGGGACTGCGCGTCCAGGGAGACGGCGGTGGGCGTCGGGCGGTCCGGGCCGGTGGTGGCGACGGCGACGCCGCCCAGGCCGAGGGCCACCAGGGCGGCCGCGCCGAGCACGATCAGGCGGTTCCGCCGGCCGGCGCGCTGCGGCCGCTCGGCGGCGGTGTCGGGGGTGTTCTCGTTCTGGACGGGGCTGTCTTCCTGCACGGCGGACCTTCACAGTCGAGGGGGCACTTGACCTCGAAATACTGGTGTCGGGCAGAGCCGGGACAGGTACGGGGACCGGGTGGCCAGCCGACGGGTCGGGTGCCACCTGTCCGGATATGCCCCGCTCAGGGGTATTCCATCCCGAAAATTGATCTTGGTGTTCAGTGGCGCCGGCCACACTCGGTGCTGTGATCCAGCAGACATTCGGTCCACACCAGCGACAAAAAACCGCCCGGATCAACAGATCCGGGCGGTCAACGGTCAGTACGCAGCGTCAGGACGCGGCTACCTCGTTGTAGATTGCCTCGACTCCCAGCTTGATGTCCACTCTGCGGTCTTCCAGGAACGGCACGGGGTCGATCGGCTCGCCCTTGACATGGATCTCAAGATGCAGGTGGGTGCCGTAGGCGTGGCCGGTCTGGCCGACCAGGCCGAGCTGATCGCCCGCCTTGACCCGCTGCCCCTCCTTGACGCTCAGGGCGGAGGAGTGGCCGTAGATGGCCTCGCTGCCGTCGGCGTGCTGGACGATCACCGCGTAGCCGTACCCGCCGAACCAGCCGGCCTTGGTGACCAGCCCGTCGTGGATCGCCACGTAGGGCGTGCCCTCGGCGACCACCAGGTCCACGCCGGTGTGCATCTTGCCCCAGCGCACCCCGTAGGGAGAGTTGAAGTCGTAGCCCTGCAGTGGCAGCAACCAGAGCTCGGGCTCGGCCGCGTCGTTGCCCCGGTCTGCGCGGGAGGCGCGGTCGGCGTTGTCGGCACGGGCCGCGGCGTCCTGGCTGGTGATCGACGCCTGCTTCAGCTCGTCGAGCACCGACGGGCTGACGTCCTTGGCGTCCGGAAGGGCGCTGGCGCCGAGCGCGACGATGCCGGCTCCGACGAAGGCGGTGGTGACGACCGCGGCGTAACGGCTGCGCGGGGGGGTGGGTACGCGGCGACGACCGCGATATCTATCGGGCTCAGACGACAGGCGCTGGCGCACGCACACCCTCCGTTGTCGGGGTTCCGAGGCGGCCGGTGGAGGTTCGTGAAGCTCCGGTGAACCTCCGCTGACCGCGTCGTCACCCGTCCTTGGACTTGATGACAACCGTGGACACGTTAGCCAACCACCAGACGAGTCACAAGCCAGAGCGCCGAATTGGCGTGTCGGTCTGTCCGTTTGCGTCCATGATTGTCACGCCTCGTGACGTCAATCGGTGCCCTCGTTACTGCCCGTTCGTCGCCGACCGTGACCGGTCCGGCGGAGTCGTCCGGCTTGACGACGAGGGCCGTCGGAGTCCGGCGGGTGCCGACCCGTACTCGCCGTGACCGTTTCCCGGGGCTGGCGCAGCGCCGGGCGTGTTTTCCGGCCCGGATTTCCCGGGCCCGGCCGGCCGGGTTACCGTTCGTTCAGGTGAAGGCCGTGAAGCCGGTGAAAGGTGTGCGCTGATGAGCTCTCGTATTCGGGTCGTCGTCGCCAAGCCAGGCCTGGACGGCCACGACCGGGGCGCCAAGGTGGTCGCGCGGGCCCTGCGGGACGCCGGGATGGAGGTCGTCTACACCGGCCTGCACCAGACTCCCGAGCAGATCGTGGAGACCGCCATCCAGGAGGACGCCGACGCGGTCGGTCTCTCCGTTCTCTCCGGCGCGCACATGACGCTCTTCCGTCGGGTGCTGGAACTGCTCGGCGAGCGGGACGCGCGGGACATCGTCGTGTTCGGCGGCGGCATCATCCCCAACGGCGACATCCCCGAGTTGGAGAAGCTGGGCGTCGCCAAGATCTTCACGCCGGGCGCCACCACCCAGTCGATCGTGGAGTGGGTCCGGCAGAACGTCGCGCAGCCGGTCGCCTGAGGCACGCCGGAACGGATCGTCGGCGGGGCCGGGCACGGGGGAGGGGCCGGACGCACCCCTCACACGTCCGGCCCCTCTATGCACGATGCCCCGCCGCCACCCCTCGACCGACAGGGCATCGGCCGTCTCCCGTCATCGCGCTGATCAGCGCTCCGACACCTGACTCAACGACGCCCCGACGGCCGGGTTACGCACCCTCGGCAACATCGCCCGGACGGCTGACGCCGCCCGCGCCGCGCCGGGAACCGGCCGTGTCCGACGCCTGGTTGTGCATTACCGCACACCGTGCACCCGCTCGGTTGCCGGTCGTGCCCACCTCGCTAGGCTGCGGCCAATGGCCTGTGTCAAGTGATGACAGGCGTCAAACTGTTTTCTGAACGCTGGTGGCGGCGCGACGGCGCGCCGCGGAGACGGGACGGGACGCGCAATCGTGGACCTGTACGAGTACCAGGGGCGGGACCTGTTCGAGCGGCACGGCTTGCCCGTGCTCGCCGGCGGCGTCGCCACTACCCCGGAGGAGGCCCGCGCGATCGCCGAACGCCTCGGCGGTCGGGTGGTCGTCAAGGCGCAGGTGAAGGTCGGCGGCCGAGGCAAGGCCGGCGGCGTCAAGCTGGCCGAGGGCCCGGATGAGGCGGTGGCCAGGGCCACCGACATCCTCGGCATGGACATCAAGGGTCACACCGTCCACAAGGTCATGATCACGGTGACCGCGGACGTGGCCGAGGAGTACTACTTCTCGTACCTGCTCGACCGGGCGAACCGCACCTTCCTCTGCATCGCCAGCGTCGCCGGCGGCATGGACATCGAGCAGGTCGCCGCCGAAACCCCGGATCGCGTGGTCAAGGCTCCGATCGACGCGAACGTCGGCGTCGACGAGGCCAAGGCGCGGGAGATCGTTTCCGCGGCCGGCTTCCCGGCCGAGGTCGCCGACCAGGTGGTCGAGGTGGCCGTCGGCCTGTGGCAGGCGTTCGTCGCCGAGGACGCCACCCTGGTCGAGGTCAACCCGCTGGCGAAGAACGGCGACGGGCGGATGCTGCTGCTCGACGCCAAGATCACCCTTGACGAGAACGCCGCGTTCCGGCACCCGGACCACGAGGCCCTGGTCGACCAGGCCTCGGTGGACCCGCTGGAGCAGGCCGCCAAGGAGAAGGACCTCAACTACGTCAAGCTCGACGGCGAGGTCGGCATCATCGGCAACGGCGCGGGTCTGGTCATGTCGACCCTCGACGTGGTCGCGTACGCCGGTGAGCGGCACGGCAACGTCAAGCCGGCCAACTTCCTCGACATCGGCGGCGGCGCGAGCGCCGCGGTGATGGCGAACGGCCTGGAGATCGTCCTCTCCGACCCGTCGGTGAAGAGCGTCTTCGTCAACGTCTTCGGCGGGATCACCGCCTGCGACGCGGTCGCCAACGGCATCGTGCAGGCGCTGGCCCTGCTGGAGCAGCGTGGTGAGAAGGTCACCAAGCCGCTCGTCGTCCGCCTCGACGGCAACAACGCCGAGGCCGGACGGGCGATCCTCGACGACGCGAACAACCCGCTGATCCAGCGGGTCGACACCATGGACGGCGCGGCCGAGCGGGCCGCCGAGCTGGCAGCTGCGGGGGTCTGATCATGGCTATCTGGCTGACCAAGGACTCCAAGGTCATCGTGCAGGGGATGACCGGTTCCGAGGGTTCCAAGCACACCCGGCGGATGCTCGCCGCCGGCACCAACGTCGTCGGTGGCGTCAACCCGCGCAAGGCGGGCCAGAAGGTCGACTTCGACGGCACAGAGCTGCCGGTCTTCGCGTCCGTCGCGGACGCGATGGCCGAGACCGGGGCGGACGTCACTGTCATCTTCGTGCCGCCGCAGTTCACCAAGGCCGCCGTGGTCGAGGCGATCGACGCCGCGATCCCGCTGGCCGTGGTGATCACCGAGGGTGTGCCGGTGCACGACACCGCCGCTTTCTGGGCGTACAACCTGGCGCAGGGCGAGCGGACCCGGATCATCGGGCCGAACTGCCCGGGCATCGCCTCGCCGGGCGCCTCCAACGCCGGCATCATCCCGGCCGACATCACCGGCTCCGGCCGAATCGGCCTGGTCAGCAAGAGCGGCACCCTGACCTACCAGATGATGTACGAGCTGCGCGACATCGGATTCTCCACCTGCGTCGGCATCGGTGGCGACCCGATCATCGGGACCACCCACATCGACGCCCTGAAGGCGTTCGAGGCCGACCCGGAGACCGACGCCATCGTCATGATCGGTGAGATCGGCGGTGACGCTGAGGAGCGGGCCGCCGAGTTCATCAAGGCGAACGTCACCAAGCCGGTGGTCGGTTACATCGCCGGCTTCACCGCGCCGCCCGGCAAGACCATGGGCCACGCCGGGGCGATCATCTCCGGTTCGGCCGGCACCGCCGAGGCGAAGCAGGCGGCGCTGGAGGCGGTCGGAGTCAAGGTCGGCAAGACGCCGACCGAGACCGCCCGCCTGATGCGCGAGATCATGTCCGGCAGCTGAACGGACCAGGCAACACCGCAGGGGGTCGACCGGTTCCGGTCGGCCCCCTGCGCGCACCACCCGGGAGATCCGTGTCGACGGCCGTGGCGGCCTGCGGTACGAGCATCGGCTCGTCGGCTGACCAGCCCGCTCAGTCGTTGTTCCAGAACGGGTAGTTGCCGGTGGAGCGCAGGATCGCTCCGCCGATGATGTTGATCACGCCGAACGCGATGGCGAGGTAGCCGAGGACCGGCGACTGGTTGTACCGCCGGGCGTCGCGGATGGACAGGTAGCCGAAGATGATGCCGAGGATGCCGCAGCAGATCAGGCCCAGCACGATGCCCAGCACGCCCCAGAGGGTGGTCCGGTCCCGTCCCCTCGCCGGTGGTGGCGGGGGCGGCGGGTATGCGCTCGTCACGGCGTACTCCCGGAAGTCATGGACGGTGGGTCGACCTGGACCGCGACCGGCGGATCCGACCCGGGCGGCGGCGACAGCCGATCCCTCAGGGCCGAGGCTAGACCGGGCCGCTCGTCCCGAAGCCGGATTCGGTCAACTCGCCGCCCTTCGGGGTGGCTTAACGGACTGCTCCCGCACCCGGGACGTGCCAGAGTAGAGCGGATGTCCCCCGTCACCCCTGACCATCCGAGCCGTGCCGGCGGTGTGAGTGCCGACGACCGGCCCGTCGGCCGTGCCGTGCCGGCCCGGCGGGTGCCCGCACCCCGCGCCGGTGGGTCGCCGCGCGGGCGCGCACCACTGCCCGTCGCCGCCGGGGTGGCCGCCGGCTGGGCCGCACTCACCTCGTACCTGCCGGTCGCCATCGTGCTCGGCCTGGTCCAGCTCGGCGCGGATTCCGCGACTCTGAGCGGCACAGTGCGCACCGCGCTGGCCGGCTGGCTCCTCGGGCACGGTGTGCCGCTGCGCACCGAGTCCGGCCCGTTCGCGCTCGCCCCACTGGCGCTGACCGTGCTGGCGCTCTGGCGGCTGACCCGGGCCGGCGTGCACGTCAGCCGCGCGATCGGGGCCCGCGACACCCGCTCACCGCGCCGCGCGCTGCTCGCCGCGGGCGCGGTCGGCATGGCGTACGCGCTGCTCGGCGCCCTGGCGGCGGTGCTGGTCGGCGCCGGTGGGCCGGCGGTGTCCCCGATACGGGCGGCAGCCACGTTCGCGGTCGTCGGCACGCTCGCCGCGCTGGTCGGCGCGACCCGGATCACCGCCGTCACCCGGCTGCTCGTCGCCCGGATGCCGGGTCCACTACGGGACGGCGTGCGCACCGGGCTGGTGGCCGTGCTGCTGCTGCTCGGGGCGGGTGCCGGCGCGGCCGGCCTGGCGGTGGCCACCAGCGGTGGGGATGCGGCGGACATGATCGGGGCGTACCGGACCGGGGTGGCAGGGCAGGCCGGCATCACGCTGGTAAGCGTGGCGTACGCGCCGAACGCCGCGATCTGGTCGACGAGTTATCTACTCGGGCCGGGCTTCATGGTCGGCACCGACACCGCGGTCCGCACCAGTGAGGTGTCGGTCGGCGCGCTGCCGGCCGTACCGCTGCTCGCCGGCCTGCCGCGCGGCCCGGTGGACGGCCTCGGCGCCCTGCTGCTCGCGGTGCCGGTGCTGGTCGGGATGGTCGCCGGCTGGCTGCTCGCCCGGCGGGTGGCCCGGGTCGCCGGGCCGGAGCGGGCCCCGCGGCGCTGGGCCCAGTTGCTGGCGCCGGCAGCGTTGGCCGGGCCGGTGGCCGGCGTGCTGGTCGGCGTGGCCGCCAAGGTCTCCGGCGGCCCGCTCGGCGCCGGCCGGCTGGCGCAGCTCGGGCCGGTGGCCTGGCAGGTCGGCCTCGTGACGGGCGGTGTCATCGCGGTTGGCGCGCTGCTCGGTGCCGCCGCCACCCGCGCGCTCACCCGTGCCCCAGCTCAGTGACCACGCGCCACCGGTGCGACCGCGGGGCGCCCCGGACGAATCCAGAGCGCCCCGTCACGATCAGACCGGTCAGGGCTGGGTCGGAAGGCTGACCTGCGCCACGACGCTCAGGATGAGCAGCAGGATGCCCAGCCCGACACCAACGGCGCCGCAGATCAGGCCGGCCTTGGCCTGCCCGGCGTTGCTGGCCTGGCCCTGGGCGACCTTCTGCCGGGCCAGGTAACCGGTCACCACGCCCGCGATGCCGAGCGGGATGCCCAGGTAGAGACAGCAGACCAGCGGGATCGACGCGATACCGAGAATCATCGACACCAGGCCGAGGGTGTTGTTCTGCCCCTGCGCCTGCTGTGGGTAGCCGGCGTTCGGGTACGTCGGCGCGCCGTACGGCGGCTGCTGCTGCTGGCCGTACGGGTCCTGGTACGGCGGCTGCTGGCCGTACGGCTGCCCCGAGGTGGGCTGCTGGCCGTAGGGCTGCCCGGAGGTGGGCTGCTGGCCGTACGGGTTCTGCGGCGGCTGGCCGTACGGGGCGGCCGGCGGCGGGGCGTACGGGTCGTGCGGCGGCTGGGGGGCGGTCGGGTCCTGATTGGGCTGCTGGCCGTACGGGTCCTGACCGGGGTTACCGGGCTGCATTCGAGAAGCTCCTTGGACTGGTTCCGTCAGTAGCTGCTGTTGTTGTCGCTACTCATGATCGCGCCAAGACCGCCCAAAGCACAGCACACCAAGAAGATGACATACCACGCGATGCCCACGATCAGGGCCCACTTCGACCACTTCCGCGACTCCGCGGCGGCCGCCTGGGCCCCTGCGTAGTCGCCCTGCTGGAGCAGAGGGTTGACCTTCGACGCGTTGATGATCGCCGGGATGGCCAGCGGCCAGAAGAGGAAGATGGCGACGATCGACATCGTCATGTTGTTGTTGATCGGTGGCGGCTGCTGCTGGGGGTGGTAACCGGGCTGCACGGGGTGCTCCTCATTCCAACGACACGGCTGGCGTGCCGGATCAGCGACGGGGTGCGGGCCGGCACAGCGTCCAGCCCGAGCGACCGGCAGCGTACCGGGTCGATGCCCGTCGGCACTGTCAAAGATCGGCGCGCCGCCCAGCCGATGGGTGTCCTGACCTGCCCGATAGGGTGGCCAAGTGACCGAGCCCGCGTCCGCCGCCCGCATCGTCGTCCTCGTCTCCGGCTCCGGGAGCAACCTGCAGGCGCTGCTGGACGCCGCCGCCGACCCCGCGTACGGCGCACAGGTCGTCGCGGTCGGCGCGGACCGTGACGGCATCGCGGGCCTGGACCGGGCCGCGGCCGCCGGCGTGCCGACGTTCGTCGAGCGGGTCCGCGACCACGACACCCGGGAGGACTGGGACCGGGCGCTCACCGCGCACGTCGCGAAGCACCAACCCGACCTGGTCATCTCCGCCGGGTTCCTCAAGCTGGTCGGCCCGCACTTCCTCGCCGCCTTCGGTGACCGCTACCTGAACACGCACAACACCCTGCTGCCGGCGTTCCCCGGCATCCACGGCCCGCGCGACGCTCTCGCCTACGGCGTGAAGCTCACCGGGGCCACGCTCTTCTTCGTCGACGCCGGCATGGACACCGGGCCGATCGTGGCGCAGGTCGCGGTTCCGGTCCTCGACTCCGACGACGTGGAGACGCTCACCGAGCGCATCAAGGAAGCCGAGCGGCGCCAGCTCGTCGAGCAGGTCGGCCGTCTGGTCCGCGAAGGCTGGACCATCACCGGAAGGAAGGTCACGGTTCCGTGAGTTCCACTCAGGACGGGCGCCGCCCGATCAGGCGGGCGCTGGTCAGCGTCTACGACAAGACCGGGCTGGTCGAGCTGGCCCAGGCCCTGCACGCGGCCGGTGTGGAGATCGTGTCCACCGGCAGCACGGCGGGCACCATCGCCGCCGCCGGGGTGCCGGTGACGCCGGTGGAGACGGTGACCGGCTTCCCCGAGGTGCTCGACGGCCGGGTGAAGACCCTGCACCCGAAGGTGCACGCCGGTCTCCTCGCCGACCTGCGCAAGGACACCCACGTCGCGCAGCTCGACGAGCTGGGAGTGGCCGCGTTCGACCTGCTGGTCTCCAACCTCTACCCGTTCCAGGCGACCGTCGCGTCCGGCGCCGGCGTCGAGGAGTGTGTGGAGCAGATCGACATCGGCGGCCCGGCCATGGTCCGGGCCGCCGCCAAGAACCACGCGTCGGTCGCCGTCCTCACCGACCCGGCCGGCTACCCGGCGCTGATCGGCGCGCTCGGCGAGGGGGGCTTCACACTGGCCCAGCGCCGCGCGCTGGCCGCCAGGGCGTTCGCCGACATCGCCGAGTACGACGTGGCCGTGGCCCGGTGGTGCGCCCAGGAGTTGGCGCCCGCCGACGACTGGTGGCCGCAGTTCGCGGGGCTGGTGCTGCGCAAGTCGACAGCGCTGCGCTACGGCGAGAACCCGCACCAGCCCGCCGCGCTCTACACCGACCCGGACGCCCCGGCGGGGCTGGCCCAGGCCGAGCAGTTGCACGGCAAGGAGATGTCGTACAACAACTACGTCGACGCGGACGCCGCCTGGCGGGCCGCGAACGACTTCGCCGACCAGCCGGCCGTCGCGATCATCAAGCACGCCAACCCGTGCGGCATCGCTGTGGGCGCGGACGTGGCCGAGGCGCACCGCAAGGCGCACGCCTGCGACCCGGTGTCGGCGTACGGCGGCGTGATTGCGGTCAACCGTCCGGTCTCGGTCGAGTTGGCCCGGCAGGTGGCCGACATCTTCACCGAGGTGGTGGTCGCCCCCGGCTTCGACGAGGGCGCGGTGGAGGTGTTGCAGGGCAAGAAGAACATCCGGCTGCTGCGGGCGCCGGCCTGGACGCCGGGGCTTGTGGAGTTGCGGCCGGTGACCGGTGGCGTGCTGGCCCAGGTCGCCGACCGGGTGGACGCCCCCGGCGACGACCCGGCGACCTGGCAGTTGGCGACCGGCGAGGCCGCCGACGAGGAGTTGCTGCGGGACCTCGCGTTCGCCTGGCGGGCGGTCCGCGCGGTGAAGAGCAACGCGATCCTGCTCGCCCGGGACGGCGCCACCGTGGGGGTCGGCATGGGGCAGGTCAACCGGGTCGACTCGGCGCAACTGGCGGTCAGCCGCGCGGGCGCCGACCGGGCCCGGGGGTCAGTCGCCGCGTCGGACGCGTTCTTCCCGTTCGCCGACGGCCCGCAGATCCTCATCGACGCCGGCGTCCGCGCCATCGTGCAGCCCGGCGGCTCGATCCGCGACGAAGAGGTCATCGCCGCGGCCAAGAAAGCCAACGTCACCATGTACCTGACAGGCACCCGCCACTTCTTCCACTAACCCTCCCGCCCCCGCGCCCCGCGCCTCTCCCCGCCCCCGCGCCCCGCCCGCACCCCCACCCCGCGCCGATCTAGGGCATGTTGTCGCTCGTTGATCTCGAACAGCAGCGATGAGCCCTAGATCGACGGCGTGGGGGGCGGCGCGGGGCGGCGGGGGGCAGCGCGGGGCGGCGTGGGGGCGGGTGGGGTGGGTTAGAGGGTTGGGGTTGGCGGGCGGAGTTCGGCGAAGTGGCAGGCCGACGGGTGTGGGTCCGCGGCACGGGGCACGGTCTGCGGATCCTCGACGGCGCAGATGTCCTGGGCCTTCCAGCAGCGCGTCCGGAAGTGGCAGCCGCTCGGCGGGTCGGCCGGGCTGGGCACGTCGCCGACCAGCCGGATCATGTTGCGCTGGTCGCGTGCCTCCGGGTCCGGGACCGGCACCGCCGAGAGCAGCGCCTGGGTGTACGGGTGGGTGGCCCGCTCGTAGATCTCGTCCTCGGTGCCGATCTCGACGATCCGGCCGAGGTACATCACCGCGACCCGGTCGGCGATGTGCCGCACCACCGACAGGTCGTG
Organism: Micromonospora coriariae; assembly: GCF_900091455.1. Lineage (NCBI taxonomy): Bacteria > Bacillati > Actinomycetota > Actinomycetes > Micromonosporales > Micromonosporaceae > Micromonospora > Micromonospora coriariae. The sequence continues at coordinate 3,574,161 of NZ_LT607412.1, forward strand.
GGCGATGAAGATGTACGAGAGCCCGAACTCGTCCTGGAGCTGCTCCAGCAGGTTGATCACCTGGGCCTGGATGGAGACGTCCAGCGCCGACACCGGCTCGTCGCAGACGATCACCTCGGGCCGCAGCGCGAGCGCCCGGGCGATGCCGATGCGCTGACGCTGACCGCCGGAGAACTGGTGCGGGTACCGGTTGATGTGCTCCGGGTTGAGCCCGACCACATCGAGCAGCTCCTGGACCCGTCGATCCCGGCTGCCCTTCGGCGCGGCGTCGCGGTGGATCTCGAACGGCTCACCGATGATGTCGCCGACGGTCATCCGCGGGTTGAGCGAGGTGTACGGGTCCTGCATGACCATCTGCATGTTGCGGCGCACCCGGCGCAGCTCGGCTCCGGAGGCCTTGAACAGGTCCTTGCCCTCCAGGGTGGCGCGCCCGGAGGTGGGCGTCTCCAGCCGCATCAGCAGCCGGGCGAGGGTGGACTTCCCGCAGCCCGACTCGCCGACCACGCCCAGCGTCTCACCGCGGCGCAGCTCGAAGCTCACTCCGTCGACGGCCTTGACCGCGCCGATCTGCCGCTGGAACAACACGCCCTGACTGATCGGGAAGTGCTTGACCAGGTTGTCGACGGAGAGGATGGTCTCGCCCCGGACCTTGGTGGAGCTAGCGGGCGCTGTCATCACGGACCTCCTGCGCGAAGTGGCATTCGCTGGTCCGGCCGTCGCCGAGGACCAGGTCGTGCGGCACCACGTCCACGCAGACCTGCTGGACGTACGGGCACCGGGGGTGGAACGGGCAACCGGAGGGAATCCGCATCAGGTTCGGCGGGAGCCCCTTGATCGTCGACAGCTCCTGGCCGCGGACGTCCATCCGCGGGATCGACTCCAGCAACCCCTTGGTGTACGGGTGGGCCGGCGCCTTGTAGAGCGAGCGGACGTCGGCATGCTCGACGATCCGGCCGGCGTACATGACAGCGATCCGGTCCGCGACACCGGCGACCACGCCCAAATCGTGGGTGATCAGGATCATCGCCATGTTGAGTTCCCGGCGCAGGTCGGCCAGCAGGTCCATGATCTGGGCCTGCACGGTCACGTCGAGCGCCGTGGTGGGCTCGTCGGCGATCAGCACCTTCGGGTCCAGCGCCAACGCCATGGCGATCATGACGCGCTGCCGCATGCCGCCGGAGAACTGGTGCGGGTAGTCGCCGATCCGCTTCGCGGCACCCGGGATCTTGACCAGGTCCATCAGTTCGATGGCCCGGCGGCGGGCGTCACCCCGTGACATGCCGGCGCGCTGGCGCAGCGTCTCGCCGATCTGCCAACCGACCGGAAACACCGGGTTCAACGCGGAGAGCGCGTCCTGGAAGATCATCGCGATCTCCTTGCCGCGGACCTGCCGGCGCTGCTCCTCGGAGCGGGTGAGCAGGTCCTGACCCTGGTAGAGGATCTGGCCGGAGCGGACGAACGCGGGCGGGGTGTCCAGGATGCCCATGATCGCCTGGGCGGTGACCGATTTGCCGGAGCCGGATTCGCCGAGCACGGCGAGAGTCTCCCCGGCGTCCAGGTGGTACGACACGCCGTTGATCACCCGGGCCACACCCTCGTTGGTCCGGAACTCGACGTGCAGGTCCCGGAGCTCGAGCAGGTGGCCGCCCTCCGGTGTGGCGGAGGCGGGCGTGGGTTGGACGGTGGAGTGGGTCATGAGATTCTCACCGCAGCTTCGGGTCGAAGGCGTCACGGATCGCGTCGCCGAGCATGATGAACGCCAGCACGGTCAGCGCGAGGAAGGCCGACGGGACGAGCAGCGGTGTGGCCGCCTCCCGCATGTGGATGCGGCCGGTGTCGATGTCCTGGCCCCACGAGATGGTCGGCGCCTTCAGGCCGATGCCCAGGAACGAGAGCGTCGCCTCGGCGGCGATGAATGAGCCGAGCGCGATGGTCAGCACGACGATGGCCGGGGCCAGCGAGTTCGGCAGGATGTGCCGCCACATGATCCGGCCGTGGCCGGCACCGAGCATCCGGGCCGCCGCCACGTAGTCCTGCTCCTTGGCGGTGATCACCGAGGAGCGCACGACCCGGGCGGCCGTGGTCCAGCCCAGGATCGCCAGCACGAAGATCACCGCGGCGATCCGGGCGTTCACGCTGTCGCTGGACACTCGCTTGAGCAGCACGATCGCGGCCAGCAGCAGCGGGATGCCGAGCACCACGTCGATCACCCGGGAGAGCACCGCGTCGACCCAACGGCCGAAGTACCCGGCCAGCATGCCGACCACGAGCGCGATGACCCCGGTGCCGAGCGCGGAGAGCGCGCCGACCAGCAGCGAGGCCCGCGTGCCGTAGACCGCCCGGGCGTACGTGTCGCAGCCCTGGAAGTCGTACCCGAAGATGGCGCCTCCGGACGGTCCGGCGTGCTGCCGGGAGAGCAGGCAGTCGTTCGGGCTGTTTGCCGTGAAGACCCCGGGAACCAGGGCCATCAGGGCGAAGACGACGACCAGCGCCAGCGAGATCCAGAAGATCGGGTTGCGGCGCAGGTCGCGCCAGGCGTCCCCGGCCAGGCTGCGGGCCTTGTTCGGCGCACCGATCTGGTTCGGCGTGCCCGGCTCGCCCGAGGGGCCACGGCGCGCGGCCTGGTTCTCGGTGGCCGCCACAGTTTCAAAGTCACTCATAGCGGATCCTCGGGTCGAGTACGGCGTACAGGACGTCCACCACCAGGTTCGAGACCAGGTAGACCACGACGAGCACGCTGACGATGCCCACCACCAGGGGGCCGTCCTCGGTGCGGATGCCGCGGAAGAGGTTGAAGCCCACGCCGGGAATGTTGAAGACGCCCTCGGTGATGATCGCGCCACTCATCAGGTTGCCCAGCTCCACACCGAGGAAGGTGACCACGGGGATGAGCGAGTTCCGCAGCACGTGCACGGTGACGATGCGGCGCTTGACCAGGCCCTTGGACCGGGCGGTCCGTACGTAGTCGGCGCGCAGGTTCTCCGCCACCGAGGTGCGGGTCAGCCGCAGGGCGGTGGCCAGCGACAGTGAACCGAGCACGATGCCCGGCAGCAGCAGCGCGTAGAACGTCGGCTCGGAACCGGCGGTGGGCGGGAAGAGCTGCCACTTGACGCCCAGGAAGTACTGCGCGAGCGGCGCCAGCACGATGGTCGGGATACCCAGCACCAGCAGGGTCAGCACCAGCGTCGAGTTGTCGAAGATGCTGGCCCGGCGGATGCCGGCGACCACGCCCGCGGTGACCCCGAAGATGATCGCCACGGCGAGCGCGATGAGCGCGAGCTTCACTGTGACCGGCCAGGCCGCCTGCAGGATGTCGCCGATCTGGCGGCCGGTCAGCGACTGGCCGAGGTCGCCCTGGAGCAGGCTCTTGACGTAGTCGAAGTAGCGGTAGAAGAAGCCGCCGACGCCTGTGGCGTCCAGGTGGTACTTCTCGGTCAGGTAGGCCCGCTGGGCTTCGGTCACCGGCCGCTCACCGGCGAGGGCCTGGATGGGGTCGCCCTGGCCGGCGAACATCAGCGCGTAGACGATCAGGGTGGTCCCGAAGAACGCCAGGACCATCTGCAGTAGGCGCCGCAAGATGTAGCGGAACATGCTTAGCAGTCTCTCCGGAAATGTGCGAAAGGGTCGCAGGACGGCATCTCTGGTCGTACCCGAAATATCCGGGATGCCCGCCCGTCCGGCCCGGGGATAGCCGGCGCTACCGAGGCCGGGTCCGTGGCCCGGACCCGGGGAGCGCGGTCCGGGCCACCCGGGCGTCATCGCCCGGGTGGCCCGCACCATGGTCAGCTCAGCTGGCCGCTTCGATCTTGACGAGGTTGACCCGCTGGAACAGGTCCATCTCGACGTTCTTGACCTTGGACGAGTGGCCGAACACGTTCTCGCCGAAGCGGAGCGGGATCACCGGCATGTCCTTGGCCAGGATGTCCTCCGCCTGCTGGTACTTGGCGATCGCCTCGTCCTGCGTCTTGGCGGCGGAACCCTCCTTGACGAGCTTGTCGAACTCCGGGTTGCTGTAGCCGTAGTAGTTCGACGAGCCGTTGGTGCTGTACAGCGGGCCGAGGTAGTCCTCCATGGTCGGGTAGTCCATGACCCAACCCATCCGGAAGGCACCCACCGGCGTCTTCTTCTCGACCTTGGTCAGCAGGTCGGCGAACTTCGGCTCGGCCGAGCCGACAGCGTCGACACCCAGGTTGGCCTTGAGCTGGTTGACCGTGGCGTCGACCCAGTCCTTGTGGCCGCCATCGCCGTTGTACGAGATGACGATCTTCGACGGACCACCCGCGGCCTGGTAGAGCTTCTTGGCCTCGGTCGGGTTGAACTCCCCGGCCGCGCCAGCGCTGTTCTCCCGGTAGCCCGGCAGCACCGGCGAGACGAACGAGCGGGCCGACTGCTGCGAACCCTTGAAGACCGACTTGGTGATCTCGTCCCGGTCGATCGCCATCGAGATGGCCTTGCGCACGTCCGGGTTGCTGTAGTCCTTGTCGAACGTCGGGAACGCGAGGAACTGGAACGACGACATCGGGCTGGTCTTGTACCGGTCACCGAGGTCGGTCGGAGCGGTGCTCAGGCTCTCGGTCGGGATCGTGGGCAGCACGTCCAGGTTGTCCGCCAGGACGTCCGCGTAGGCCGCGGTGAGCTGCTGGTAGATCCGGAACTGGATGTCCTTCACCTTGGGCTTCTCGCCCGGGTAGGCGTCGTACCGCTCGACATCGATCTTGCTGTCGTGCTGCCAGGTGCCCTTCATCTTGAAGGGGCCCTGCCCGATCGGCGCCTGCTCGTAGGAGTCCTTGAGCACGCCCGGGGCGGAGAACGCAGCCTCCGGCATCGGGTAGAACGCGGTGTAGCCGAGCATCGTCCGGAAGTCGATGTACGGCTCGGCGAGCGTCACCTGGAAGGTGAGGTCGTCGACCTTCTTCAGGCCGGACATCTCCTTGGCCTTCGGCGCCTTGCCCTGCAGGTCCGGGTAGCCAGCGATCTTCTCGAAGAAGTAGTTGCTGTCCTGCCCGTTGGGGGCGTACGCGCCGTAGTTCCAGGCGTTGATGTAGTCCTCGGACGTGACCTTCTCACCGTTGTGGAAGGTGAAGCCGTCCTTGAGCTTGATCGTCCAGACCTTGTTGTCCGACGACGTCACGGACTGGGCCGCGACCTCGTACGGCTTGTTCTGGGCGTCGTAGTCGACGAGCGGGGAGAACAGGCCGGTGAGCACCTGCGCACCGGACGTCTCGGTGGTGTTGGTCGGAACCAGGTGCTTCGGTTCCGCGATCTGGATGCTGACAGTCGAACTGCCGCTGCTGGACCCACCGTCTCCGCCGCTGCCGCAGGCCGCGAGGCCCAGCGTCACCGCGAGCGGGAGGGCGGTCCAGGCGGCGAGCCTACGAACTCGCATTGAGCCTCCTCATCTCCTCACGCTGCGCAGTCAAGCCCGACGCTGGGTTTACGCTGCGCAACAAGCGGTAACGGTAGGTCGGCCGACGGGCTTCGACAACGACCCGGTTGCGGCTGCGTAACGGTCCGGGGTGCCCTCCCTTGCCAGGTGCTCCGGAACCTGCTAGCGCCAACGTGCCTTACCGCCACTGAGGTGCGCATCCTCCGGCCGGTTCACGTACCTTGTGTGATGGGCTCGGCCCGAAAGGGCTGCTGCGAGCCTGCCGCCGGGTTTCGGTCGTCCGTCGCCACCTGTCCTGTTCGGCGGTGACGAGCTCCACAAACCGTCACCGACAGTGACGAGCAACACGTCACACTTCGTTACTGTCGGCGATTGGCTGGGATCTCGGCCGCCGGCCCGTTGAGGTCGTCCGAATGGTGGGCCGCAGCCGTGAGACGATCTGATCGTGACGGCGACGCTTCTGGACGGCAAGGCGACCGCGGCGGAGATCAAGGACGAGCTGCGGATACGGGTGAAGGCGCTCGCGGAGCGCGGCATCACTCCCGGGCTGGGCACGGTGCTCGTCGGGGCGGACCCGGGCAGCCAGGCGTACGTCAACGGCAAGCACCGGGACTGCGCCGAGGTGGGCATCGCCTCGATCCGCCGGGAGCTGCCGGCCGACGCCACCCAGCAGCAGGTCGACGACGTGCTGGCCGAGCTGAACGCCGACCCGGCGTGCCACGGCTACATCGTCCAGCTGCCGCTGCCGGCCCACCTGGACACCCAACGGGTGCTGGAACTGATCGACCCGGCCAAGGACGCCGACGGCCTGCACCCGGTCAACCTGGGCCGGCTCGTCCTCGGGTACGACGGCCCGCTGCCCTGCACGCCGCGCGGAATCGTGGAACTGCTCCGCCGGCACGACGTGGCGCTGCGCGGCGCCACCGTCGCGGTGGTCGGCCGGGGCAACACCGTCGGCCGCCCGCTCGGCCTGCTGCTCACCCGGCGCAGTGAGAACGCCACGGTCACCCTGTGCCACACCGGCACGCTCGACCTCGCGTCGCACACCCGGGCCGCCGACATCGTCATCGTCGCGGCCGGCGTACCGGGTCTGCTCACCGCCGACATGATCAACCCTGGCGCGGTGGTGGTGGACGTCGGCATCACCCGGGTGATCGGCCCGGACGGCAAGGGCCGCTACACCGGCGACGTGGACCCGGGCGTCGCCGAGACGGCCGGCGCGCTCGTCCCGATGCCCGGCGGCGTCGGCCCGATGACCCGGGCCATGCTGCTCAGCAACGTCGTCGAGCGCGCCGAGCGCGGCTGACGTGTAAGGAAGGGCACCTTGTTAACGCCTGGTGCAGGGTAAGGGGCCCTTCTTAACCCACCGAGGCCGTAACCGTCCGCCCCTGGCCTGATCGGTGCCAGGATGACTGATACGGTCCGGAAAACCGACTGGTATCAGGGAGTGGGACGACCATGGGTAAGAAGGTCACTGTCGTCGGGGCTGGCTTCTACGGCTCCACCACCGCACAGCGCCTGGCCGAGTACGACGTCTTCGACACCGTCGTGATCACCGACATCGTTGAGGGCAAGCCCGCGGGTCTCGCACTCGACCTCAACCAGTCGCGGGCCATCGAGGGCTTCGAGACCAAGGTGGTCGGCGTGACCACCGGCCCGAACGGTGAGGGCTACGAAGCCATCGAGGGCTCCGACGTCGTGGTGATCACCGCTGGCCTGCCGCGCAAGCCGGGCATGAGCCGGATGGACCTGCTGGAGACCAACGCCAAGATCGTGCGGCAGGTCGCCGAGAACGTCGCCAAGTACGCCCCGAACGCCGTCGTCATCGTGGTCTCCAACCCGCTGGACGAGATGACCGCGCTGGCGCAGCTCGCCACCCAGTTCCCGAAGAACCGGGTGCTCGGCCAGGCCGGCATGCTGGACAGCGCCCGGTTCACCAACTTCGTCGCCGAGGCGCTGAACGTGCCGGTCGCATCGGTGAAGACGCTCACCCTGGGCTCGCACGGCGACACCATGGTCCCGGTGCCCTCGAAGAGCACGGTCAACGGCAAGCCGCTGCGCGAGGCGATGCCGGCGGAGCAGATCGAGGAGCTGGTCGTCAAGACCCGCAACGGTGGCGCCGAGGTGGTCGCGCTGCTCAAGACCGGTTCGGCGTACTACGCCCCGTCCGCCGCCGCGGCCCGGATGGCCAAGGCCGTCGCCGAGGACTCCGGCGAGGTCATGCCGGTCTGCGCGTGGGTCGACGGCGAGTACGGCATTTCCGGCGTCTACCTGGGCGTCGAGGCCGAGATCGGTGCCGAGGGCGTCAAGCGGGTCGTCGAGACCGACCTGGACGCCGACGAGCGGGCCAGCCTCCTGGCGGCCGCCGACGCCGTCCGCGCCAAGCAGGGCGACGTCGCGAACATGTGACCGCACCAGACAGACCCGGAAGGGGCGCGCCGGCACCGCCGGCGCGCCCCTTCCACATCTCCCCCCGGCCCCCACCCCCTGCCCCGGGCCTCCGCCACCCCGTCGATCATGAAGTTGTTGCCGGCCCGTCCGGCGTGTCGGAGCAATAACCTCATGATCAACGGGGCCGGGCGGGAGCCGGGGCGGGGCCGGGGCCGGGCCCGGCCCGGGGCGGGGCCGGGGCCGGGCCGGCCCGGGGCGGGCGGCGGGGGCGGGTTAGGCGGGGGTGAAGGGGGTGCCGAGGTGGGGGGTGGCCAGGAGGGTGGGGGAGAGGGCCTTGAGGAGGGTGGTGCGGGATCGGCGGGCCTCGTCGGGGTCCTCCTCGTGGGCGTACGACAGGTCGGGGTCGACCAGTTGCACGGCGTGCACCAGCAGGTCGCCGGTGAGCAGCATCCGCTGGTCGGCCGACGTCAGGAGCACCGACTGGTGGCCGGGGGTGTGCCCCGGGGTGGCCAGTAGGCGTACCGCAGGGGTGAGGGCCGTCTCGCCGTCCACGACCCGGAGCTGGCCGGCGGCGCGCAACGGCGCGACCAGGCCGGCCGGCAGCCCGGGATTGATCTTTTCCGCGGCGTCCAGCTCGGCGCGTTGCAGCAGGTAGCTCGCGTTCGGGAAGTACGGCCGCCCAGGATTGCCGGTCACCGCCCAGCCGATGTGGTCGCTGTGCAGGTGGGTCAGCACGACGGTGTCGACGTCGGCCGGGTCGATGCCGGCGGCGGCCAGTTCGGCGGGCAGCCGACCGGGCACGGGCGCCCAGCTCGCGGCGGGCGCGTCGGCCGGGCCGATCCCGGCGTCGATGAGGGTCACCGGCCCGTCGCCGGCCCGGATGGCGAAGCTGCGGAACGGTAGCCACCACTGCCCGTCGGCGGTCACGGAGGTCGGGTCGCGCCGGTCGGCCTCCCGCCAGTGCGCCGCCGTGGCGTGCGGAAACGCCTCCGTCCGGGGCTGGAAGAAGGCACCCTCGGAGTCGGTGAGCGCGGTGACCGTGATAGACCCGAGGGTGCGGCTCAGTGGCATCGGGTGATGATGTCAGGAGGTTTCTGCGCCGTGCAGCCCGGTTTCCGCCGGCCGGCCGAGGCCGGCTGGGGGCTGCCGGCTCGTTTCCAGTACGCTCGTACTGCTTGAGCACGTGTCCCCCGAGAGGAGCGCCGGCCGATGGCGAAGATCAAGGTAAACAACCCGGTCGTGGAACTCGACGGCGACGAGATGACCCGGATCATCTGGAAGCAGATCCGGGAGCAGCTGATCCTGCCCTACCTCGACGTCGACCTGCACTACTACGACCTGTCGATCCAGCACCGCGACGAGACCGACGACCAGGTCACCATCGACGCCGCCAACGCCATCAAGGAGCACGGCGTCGGCGTCAAGTGCGCGACCATCACCCCGGACGAGGCCCGGGTCGAGGAGTTCGGCCTGAAGAAGATGTGGCGGTCGCCGAACGGCACGATCCGCAACATCCTCGGCGGCGTCGTCTTCCGTGAGCCGATCATCATGTCCAACGTGCCGCGGCTGGTCCCCGGCTGGACGAAGCCGATCATCATCGGCCGGCACGCCCACGGTGACCAGTACAAGGCCACCGACTTCGTCGTCCCCGGCCCGGGCACCGTGACCATCACCTACACCCCGGCCGACGGCGGCGCGCCGATGGAGATGGAGGTCGCCAACTTCCCCGGCGGCGGCATCGCCATGGGCATGTACAACTACGACGAGTCGATCCGGGACTTCGCCCGGGCGTCGTTCCGGTACGGCCTGGACCGCAACTACCCGGTCTACCTGTCCACCAAGAACACCATCCTCAAGGCGTACGACGGCCGGTTCAAGGACATCTTCGCCGAGGTGTTCGAGAACGAGTTCAAGGACGAGTTCGCCGCCGCTGGCATCACCTACGAGCACCGGCTCATCGACGACATGGTCGCCGCCGCGCTCAAGTGGGAGGGCGGCTACGTCTGGGCCTGCAAGAACTACGACGGTGACGTGCAGTCCGACACCGTCGCGCAGGGCTTCGGCTCGCTGGGTCTGATGACCTCGGTCCTGCTCTCCCCGGACGGTCGTACCGTCGAGGCCGAGGCCGCGCACGGCACTGTCACCCGGCACTACCGGCAGTACCAGAAGGGCGAGAAGACCTCGACCAACCCGATCGCGTCGATCTACGCCTGGACCCGGGGCCTCGCCCACCGGGGCAAGCTGGACGGCACGCCGGCGGTGACCGAGTTCGCCAACACCCTGGAGCAGGTCATCGTCGACACCGTCGAGGGCGGCCAGATGACCAAGGACCTCGCGCTGCTCATCTCGCGCGACGCCCCGTGGCTGACCACCGACGAGTTCATGAACGCGCTCGACGAGAACCTGGCGCGCAAGATCGGCGCCTGATCCACGCGTACCGCAGCAACGGAGCCCGTCGGCACCCGCCGGCGGGCTCCGGCGTGTCCGCGGTCGACACACCGCCCGCGTCACCCCGACCGGCGCGCCTCGTTGACCAGGGTGGACGAGATGCCAGTCGCGTCCAGGAAGGTTGACCGCGGTCGACCCGCGGCATGCGTGCCGATCAGCCAGCCTTCCCGGCTGTGTCGAGCACAGCCAGCCGTCCCTTCCCTGCGGGGGGCCCTGTCCCGGGCCCCCCGCGCCCTGTTTCCGGCCTGTCTCAGGCGGCGCGCAGGAGGTCGGCGGCGCGTTCGGGGGAGATGTCGTTGATGAAGACGCCCATCCCGGACTCGGAGCCGGCCAGGTACTTCAACTTGTCCTTGGCGCGCCGGATGCTGAACAGCTGAAGGTGCAGGTGGCCCAGCTCGCGGTCGATCCGTACCGGCGCCTGGTGCCACGCCGCGATGTACGGCATCGGCATGTCGAACAGCCCGTCGAAGCGGCGCAGCAGGTCCAGGTAGAGCGGCCCGAAGGCGTCCCGCTCGCTGTCGCTGAGCGCCGGGATGTCCGGCACGACGCGGCGCGGCGCGACGTGCACCTCGAACGGCCAGCGGGCCGCCGCCGGCACGAACGCCGTCCAGTGCTCGTTCTCGACGACCACCCGGTCGCCGGCTGCGCGTTCGGCGGCCAGCACGTCCGCGTAGAGGTTGCCTCCGCCGGTCCGCTCGGCGTGCCGGCGTGCCGCGGCCAGCAGCGCCCGGGTGCGCGGCGTCACGAAGGGGTACGCGTAGATCTGCCCGTGCGGGTGGTGCAGCGTGACACCGATCTCGACGCCCCGGTTCTCGAAGCAGAACACCTGCTCCACGCCGGGCAGCTCGCCGAGCACCTCGGTCCGGTCGGCGAGCGCGTCCAGCACGGTGCGGACCCGGCTCGGGGGGAGGCTCGCGAAGGAGGCGTTGTGGTCCGAGGTGAAGCAGACGACCTCGCACCGGCCGAGGCCCGGCCGGACCGGCGTGAACGGGGTGATCTCCCCGGGTTCGTCGGCCACCCGGCCGCTCAGCGACGGGAAGCGGTTCTCGAAGACCACCACGTCGTAGTCGGGGGCCGGGATCTCGGTCAGGCGGTCGCCGACCGACGGGTCGAGCGGGCACTCGTTCGCCGGCGGGAGGAAGGTGCGGGTCTGCCGGTGCACGGCGACCGCCACCCACTCGTCGGTCAGCGGGTCGTAGCGCAGTTGGGACGCGGGGGGTGGCGGCGGGAGGTCCCGGCGGTCCGGCTGGTCGCGGACGGCGTCGTCGCGCTCGTCGAAGTAGATCAGCTCCCGGCCGTCGGCCAGGTCGATCGCGGTGCGCTTCACTGCGCCGTCCCCTCACTCGTCGGCGTGCGCGTCACGCGGCCCGCCCCCGTCGCCTTCACGATGATCAATTCGCCCACCTGTTCCTCGAGTACCCGTCGGGCGGGCGGAGGCAACCGGTCGTCGCTCACCAGGACGTGCGCCGCGGCCAGCTCGACGATCGAGGAGATGCCGACGGTGCCCCACTTGGTGTGGTCGGCGAGCACCACCAGCCGGTCCGCCGCCGCGACCAGTGCCCGGTCGGTCTCCGCCTCCATCAGGTTCGGCGTGGTGAAGCCGGCCCGTTCGCTGATGCCGTGCACCCCGAGAAAGAGCAGGTCCAGATGCAGCGTCCGGACGGTGCCGACCGCGAGCGGGCCGACCAGCGCGTCCGAGGGTGTGCGTACGCCGCCGGTGAGCACCACCGTCTGGTCCGGCCGACCGGCGGCGTGCAGGATCTCGGCGACCGGCAGCGAGTTGGTCACGACGGTCAGGCCGGGAACATCCACCAGCCTGCGGGCCAGCTCGGCGGTGGTGGTGCCGGCGGAGAGCGCGACCGCGGCGCCCGGCCGGACCAACTGGGCGGCCCGGTCCGCGATGGCGGCCTTCTCGGGCAGTTGGCGGACCGACTTGGCGTGGAAGCCAGGCTCGTCGGTCGAGCTAGGGCCGGCCGCCGTGGCGCCGCCGTGCACCTTGGCCAGCAGGCCGCGCTCGTGCAGCGCCTCCAGGTCGCGCCGGATGGTCATGTCGGAGACGCCGAACTCGATGGCCAGCTCGGTCACCCGGACGCCGCCCGTCGACCGGACCCGCTCCAGGATGGCCGCCTGCCGCTGCTGAGCGAGCATCCGCCGTGCCTCCCGGGGTCCACGTAGTCTCACGCGGTCAAACGTGTTCCAACAAAGATGAACACTAGCGCGTAGCCGGCAGCGGTGGAAGGAACGGGGTACGCCTCAGGCGGACGCGGTTTTCATCTCCACCCAGCCGGTCTCGGTCAGGTGGTGCAGCACGGCCTGCACCGCCTCCGGCACGCTCAGGTCGGTGGTGTCCACCACCAGGTCGGCGTCCGTCGGCTCCTCGTACGGATCGTCGATGCCGGTCATGCCGGTGAGCAGGCCGGCCCGGGCGCGCGCGTACAGGCCCTTGCGGTCCCGCTGCTCGCACACCTCCAGCGGGGTGGCGACGTGCACCAGCACGAAACCGGCCCCCGCGGCCAGGGCCATCTCCCGGGCGGTGGCACGGGCCGCCGCGTACGGGGCGATCGGGCAGCAGATGCCCACCCCGTGGTGCCGGGCGATCTCCGCCGCCACCCAGCCGATCCGCCGGATGTTGAGATCCCGGTCCGTCTTGCTGAATCCAAGCCCGGCGGAGAGTTCCCGGCGCACCACGTCCCCGTCGAGCAGGGTCACCGTCCGGTCGCCGCTCTCGCGCAACACGTCCGCCAGGCCTCGGGCGATTGTCGACTTGCCGGAGCCGGAGAGCCCGGTCAGGAAGACGACCAGGCCACGGTGCCGGCGCGACGGCCGGGCCCGGGCCAGCTCCTTCGCCACGGCGGGCGGGGTGTGCCACTCCGGCAGCGGGAAGCCCCGGTCGAGCAGGTCGTCGATCTCCTCCTGCGTCAGCGCGAGACGGCGGTTGCGCGGCGGGATGTCCTCCCGCCAGCGCCACTGCCCGTCCCGGTTGTCGTACGCCAGCTCGCGTGGCACCAGCACCCGCAGCCCCGCGCCGGAGAGCATCTCCCCGGTGGAGAGCAGGTGGGTTACCCCGTAGGCGGCGGAGACCCGGGCGCGCAGCAGCGCGTCGGCGATCTCCTCCCGCCGGTGCGACAGTGGCACCGCGACCAGGGTGGCCGGTGGCATCCGGTCCCGGGCGGCGAAGATGCTGCGCACCAGAGCCTCCGGCGGGAGCCCGCCGGCGCCACCCTCACCGACCGGAATCATCACCAGCAGGTGCGCGGCCAGGGTGCGGGCGGCGTGGGCGATCTGGGCGAGCTGCGGCCGGTGCAGCGGCCGGTCGGCGATCACTCCGAGCACCCGGCCCGGCGGCAGCAGCGCGCGGACCTCCTCCGGGCTGCGGCGCAACCGCTGGAACGGCCCGTGGCCACCGTCACCCAGCCGCCGGACCTGGCCGCCCACCCCGGCCACGCCCTCGCGTACCGGCCAGACGTCCGCCACGTCCAGGGCTGCCACCGGCGCGCCCTCGCCGTCGGTCAGCACAAGCGCCCGGCGGGCCGGGTCGCGCGGATCGAAACCCTGGGCCAGCGCGGCGGGCAGCTGGAGGGTCACCGCGACCTGCCACGGCGTGCCGTCCGCCAGTCGGCCGCGGCGGCTGACCGAGACCAGATCGGCGCGGGTCATGAAGCCGGTCAGGGGGGCGTACGCGCCGGTCAGCAGCAGCTCAAGATCTGCGAGCTCACCGGGACGCGGCGTGTACGCCGGCGCGTCCCGGAGCACCTCGTCGGGCAGCACCCAGCCGTTGCTCATCCACACCCCCCACTCGCTGACCGGCACACAGTTTCGCAGCCGACCGCCGATCGGTCGAGGCCGCCACTCCACCACCCGGGCGGCCGGTCAGCGGCGGATCCGGCCCGCGCGCATCCGAGAACGCACCCTAGGGGTCGGCCGCCACGAGGATCAGGGGAGTGCAGGGGGCGCGCCGGTGTCCGCGGGGGGCATCGACTCCCTACGCTTGGCACCGTGACACTGATCGCGACCCAGTCGCTCACCAAGACGTACGGAGGTCGGGTCACCGCGCTGGCCGACCTCACCGTCGCCGTCGAGCCGGGGATCATCGGCCTGGTGGGCGCGAACGGCGCCGGGAAATCCACGTTGATCAAGATCCTGCTCGGCCTGATCGCACCAACCAGCGGGCAGGTCTCGGTGCTCGGCATCGACCCGACCGCCGACCCGGCGGCCGTCCGCGCCCGGGTCGGCTACATGCCCGAGCACGACTGCCTCCCGCCGGACCTGTCCGCCGCCGAGCTGGTCACCCACCTCGGCCGGATGAGCGGCCTGCCGCGCACCGCGGCCCGCGAGCGGGCCTCGGAGGCGCTGCGGCACGTGGGGCTCTATGAGGAGCGCTACCGCCCGGTCGGTGGCTACTCCACCGGTATGAAGCAGCGGGTCAAGCTGGCGCAGGCACTGGTGCACGATCCCGACCTGCTGTTGCTCGACGAACCGACAAACGGGCTCGACCCGGCCGGGCGGGACGCCATGCTGGCGCTGGTGCACCGCATCGGCACCGAGTTCGGCATCTCCGTGCTGGTCTGTTCGCACCTGCTGGGCGAGGTGGAACGGATCTGCGACACGCTGATCGCCATCGACGGCGGCCGGTTGCTGCGCGCCGACAACATCTCCGCGATGACCTCGGCCACCGACGTGCTCGCCGTGGAGGTCAGCGAGGGCACCGAGGAACTCGCCGCCCGGCTCGCCGCGCTCGACCTGCCGGTGGCGCGGGACGGCCGGCTGCTGCTCGTACCGCTCGCCGACGACAGCACCTACGACCTGATCCTCGGCGCGGTCGCCGAGCTGGACCTGCCCCTGCACCGACTGGACCAGCGCCGGCACCGGGTGGCCGAACTCTTCGCCACGAGGGAGCTCTCCCATGCCTGAGCTGTCAACCGCCGCCGGGCGCTCCACGCCGACGGGCGTCATCCACGACATCGGCTACCAGCGCTACGAGGGCCCACGGCTGGGCCGCCGACAGGTCTTCGGCGCGCTCTACCTGCACGGTCTGCGCACCGCGTTCGGGTTCGGGCGCAGCGCCAAGGCCAAGATCTTCCCGTGGCTGGTGGTCGGCATCGTCTCCCTGGTCGCGGTGGCCCTGGCCGCGGTACGCAGCCAGATCGGCGAGCCGGTCGCCACGTACGCCCAGTTCGCCGACGCGATGAGCTGGCTGGTCATCTTCTTCGTCGCGGTCGTCGCTCCGGAGCTGGTCTCTCGGGACCTGCGCAGCGGTGTGCTGCCGCTGTACTTCTCCCGGCCGCTGCCGCGCGCCGACTACGCGCTGGCCAAGCTGCTGGCGCTGGTCACCGCCCTCTGGCTGCTGCTCGGCGGACCGCAGTTGCTGATGTTCCTGGGTGCCGCCTTCACCACCAAGCAGGGTATGCGCGGGGTGTGGAACGAGCTGCTCGACCTGCTGCCCGGGCTGCTCTACGCCGGGCTGTGGGCGGTGGTCTTCGCCTCGGTCGGGCTGCTGGTCGCCTCGCTGACCGGCAAGCGCGCCTTCGCCGCCGGTGGGGTGGTGGCGGTCTTCCTGATGACCACCCCGATCGTCGGGGTGCTGAGCATCCTGCCGTCGCGCGCCGCCAACGAGCTGGCCGGGCTCGCCTCGCCCTCCACGCTGGTGCAGGGGGTGGGCATCTGGTCGCTGGGTGACCTGCTGGTCGAGGGCGATCCGGGCGAGATGATGATCGGCGGGTTCGGCCCGGTCTACGCCCTGGCCGCCCTGCTGCTGGTCGCCGGCGCGACCGCCCTCCTGCTGGCTCGCTACCGGAAGGTCGCCTCCTGATGAGCACGCTGAGCCTGACCGGGGTGTCCCGGTGGTACGGCAACGTGGTCGCCGTCAACGACATCAGCATGGCGCTCGGGCCGGGAGTGACCGGCCTGCTCGGCCCGAACGGCGCCGGCAAGACCACGCTGCTGCACATGATGGCCGGGTTCCTCGCGCCGTCGCGGGGCACCGTGACCCTGGACGACGAGCCGACCTGGCGTAACCCCGACGTCTACCGGCGGCTGGGGCTGGTCAGTGAACGGGAGGCGGTGCAGGGTTTCCTCACCGCGTACGAGTTCGTGCTGGCCAGCGCGAAGCTGCACCGGCTGGCCGACCCGGCGGCTGCGGCCCGGCGGGCCATCGACCTGGTGGAGCTGGAGTCGGCGCAGGACCGCCGGATCGGCACGTACTCTAAGGGCATGCGGCAGCGTGCCCGGGTGGCCGCCGCGTTGGTGCACGACCCGCAGGTGCTGCTGCTCGACGAGCCGTTCAACGGGATGGACCCGCGCCAGCGGCTGCACATGATGCAGCTGCTGCACAGCCTGGGTGACGCCGGTCGGACGATCCTGTTCAGCTCGCACATCCTGGAGGAGGTCGAGCAGGTCTCCGGGACGGTGCAGGTGATGGTGGCCGGGCGGTTGGCGGCGTCCGGCGACTTCCGGACCATCCGCCGGTTGATGACCAATCGCCCGCACGTGTTCGCGGTGCGCTCCACCGACGACCGGGCCCTGGCCGTCGCGCTGATCGCCGAGCCGTCGGTCAGTGGGGTCGAGTTGGACCCGACCGGCCTGACCGTGCGGGCCGGTGACTACGGCGCCTTCACCCGGGCGCTACCCCGGATCGCGCTCAAGCAAGGCATCCGGGTGCGCCAGCTGGTGCCGTCCGACGAGTCTCTGGAGAGCGTCTTCTCCTACCTGGTGGAGGCCTGACATGTCGACAATTAGCTGGATCACCGCACGCGGGCTGTTCGGCCGGCGTCGATTCCTGCTGCTGCTTCCGTTGCCGTTGGTGCTGCTCGGGCTGGCCGTGCTCTGCCGGTCGTTGGGGGTGGACCCGGGCGAGTGGGGGCCGCCGGTGCTGGTCGGCCTCGGGCTGGCCGTGGTGCTGCCGGTGGTGGCGCTGATCATCGGCACGGGCGTGTTGGGCGCCGAGATCGACGACGGCACTGTGGTGCACATCCTGACCAAGCCGCTGCCGCGCTGGCAGATCGTGCTGCCGAAGCTCGCGGTGGCCGCCGCGGTCACCGCGGTCACCGTGGCGGTGCCGCTCTACGTCGCGGGCGTGCTCGCCGATTCGGTACGCCTCGGCCTGGCGCTGGCGGTCGCGGCGGCGCTCGGCGCGCTGGCGTACTCGGCGTTGTTCCTCGCGCTCAGCCTGGTCACCAGGCGGCCGGTGCTGCTCGGGCTGGTCTACGTGCTGATCTGGGAGGGGCTGCTGGGCAACTTCGTCAGCGGCACCAAGGTGCTCTCCATCCAGCAGTACGTGATCGCCCTCGCCGACCGGCTCGCCCCCACCGGGCTGCTGGAGACCACGGTGTCGGTGCCGGTGGCGTCGGTGATGACCGCGCTGGTCAGCGTCGGCTTCACAGTGCTGGCCATCGACCGCCTGCGCTCGTTCAGCGTGGCCGGCGAGACGAGCTGAACCGGTTGCGAGTTGCTGTTCCGGCCAGCCACCGCCCGGCGGTAGGGCTGGCCGGATGGACCGGCAGGGGCGTCGCCGGCCAGGCTGGTGGGCGTGAGCGTCGAACTGGAGCGGATGTCGTTGGCTGAGCCGTACTCCCGGAGCAGCCGGCCCTGGCTGACCAGCCTGGCGGTCGCCGGGCTGGCCTGCGCCACTGTCGCGACGGCGGCTCAGGGCAGCGGACGGTTCCACTGGTGGGCCGGGTTCATCCTGATCCCGGGCGCGTTGATCGCGGCCAGCGGCGGGCCGCTGCTGGCCCGGCGCGGGGGACGCGCCTTCGCCGGTTACGTCATCGCCTGCGTCGGCACGCTGGTGTTCGCGGTGGGCGCCCTGCTGATGTTCGGTGTGATGGGCCGGGGCTGGCCGGTGCTGGTGGTGTTGCCCTGCCTGGCGGTCGCCGGCACCTACCTGTGGCGGGCGGCCCACCCGCTGGCCCGTGGCCTGCACCGGGCGGTGGCCCTGCTCGCGCTCACCGGCGCGTTGCTCGGTCTGACCCTGCAACTGATCCGGGTGGATCTGATCCACCTGGAGACTGGCTGGTGGGGCGCTTTCCTGATGCTGGCCGGGGCGATCGTGCTGGGCAACGCCGTCGAGCTGACCCGGCACCGGATGCCGTACCGGCTTCAGGCGATCACCCTGCTGGTCGGCCCGGCGGTGGTCTCGATCCTGCTCGGCCTGCGCTTCCTGCGCGGCTGGTGAGCTGTTAGGAAGGGTCCCTTCTTATGCACCAGGCGTTAAGAAGGGGCCCTTCCTTGCGGGTCAGAAGGCGCAGGCGATGACGAGTTCCGGGGTGCGGTCGGGGAGCAGATCGAGCTTGCCGATCCGGCCGGCCGCGCGCAGGTCGTCGGCGACCAGGGTGAGCTGGTCCAGCAGCGCCGCCGGGCCGAGCGCCTCGGCCAGCGGCACCTCCGCCTTCATCGACAGCTTCCGCTCCGACTTGGCCCGCCGCACCTGGCTCAGCGCGTCGCCGGCCAGCCGCAGCAGCGCCGGTTCGCCCGTTCCCTCGATCGCCCGGGCCACCTCGTGGGTGGTGGGCCAGGGCGCCCGGTGCACCGAGCCGTACCGCCACCAGGACCAGACCTCCTCTGTGACGTACGGCAGGACCGGGGCGAACAGTCGCAACTGCACCGACAGCGCCGAGGCCAGCGCGGCCCGGGCGGAGTCGGCCGCCGCTCCGGTGCCGTACGCGCGCTCCTTGACCAGCTCGATGTAGTCGTCGCAGAACCGCCAGAAGAACGCCTCGGTCACCTGCAACGCCGCCGTGTGGTCGTAGGAGTCGAAGGCGGCGCCCGCGGCGGTGACCACGGTGGCCAACTCGGCGAGCATTGCCCGGTCCAGCGGCGCGGTCGCCGGGGCGCGCAGCGCGTCCGCGGCTCCCAACCCGAGCGCGAACTTCGACGCGTTGAGCAGTTTGGTGGCCAGCCGCCGGCCCACCTTGATCTGCGCCGGGTCGAACGCCAGGTCCATGCCGGGCTTGCCGCTGGCCGCCCAGTAGCGCACCGCGTCCGAGCCGTGCTGCTCCAGCAACGCCAGCGGGGTGACCACGTTCCCCTTGGACTTGGCCATCTTCTTGTGGTCCGGGTCGAGGATCCAGCCGGAGAGCACGGTGTCCCGCCAGGGCAGCACCCCGTGCTCCAGGTGCGACCGGACCACGCTGTCGAAGAGCCAGGTCCGGATGATCTCCTGCCCCTGCGGGCGGAGGTCCATGGGGAAGACCTGGGCGAACAGCTCCGGGTCGGTCTCCCAGCCACCGACGATCTGCGGGGTCAGCGACGAGGTGGCCCAGGTGTCCAGCACGTCCGGATCACCGACGAAGCCGCCCGGCCGGCCACGCTGCGATTCGTCGTAGCCGGATGGCGGGTCGGTGGATGGATCGACCGGCAGCGCGGACTCGTCCGGCGTGAGAGGCTGGGACCAGTCCGGCTCGCCAGCGTTGTCGAGCCGGTACCACACCGGCACCGGCACCCCGAAGAAGCGCTGCCGGCTGACCAGCCAGTCGCCGGTCAGGCCGCCCACCCAGTTGTCGTAGCGGTGCTTCATGTGCGCCGGCACCCAGTGCAGTTCCTCACCCCGGGCCAGCAGCGTCGCCCGCAGGTCGGCATCCCGACCGCCGTTGCGCAGGTACCACTGCCGGGTCGAGACGATCTCCAATGGCCGGTCGCCGCGTTCGTAGAACTTCACCGGGTGGGTGATCGGGCGTGGCTCGCCGATCAGGTCACCCGCGTCGGCGAGCATGCCGACGATCTCCCGCCGAGCACCGTTGACGGTCTGCCCGGCCAGTGCCGCGTACGGCTGCGCCGGCACCCCGGCCGGCGGCTCGGGGAGCAGCCGGCCGTCCCGGCCGATCACCACCCGGGTGTCCAGCCGCAGCTCGCGCCACCAGGTCACGTCGGTCAGGTCGCCGAACGTGCAGACCATCGCGACGCCGGTGCCCTTGGCCGGGTCGGCCAGCGGATGGGCGTACACCGGCACCTCGACGCCGAACAGCGGGCTGCGCGCCGTGCCGCCCACCAGGTCGGCGTACCGCTCGTCGTCCGGATGGCAGACCAGCGCCACGCACGCCGGCAGCAGCTCGGGCCGGGTGGTGTCGATCAGCACCTCCCGCCCGCCCGGTCCGGTGAACCGCAGCCGGTGGTAGGCGCCGGGCCGCTCCCGGTCCTCCAGTTCGGCCTGGGCGACCGCGGTGGCGAAGCCCACGTCCCACAGCGTCGGCGCCTCCGCCTGGTACGCCTCACCCCGGTGCACGTTGCGCAGGAACGCCCGCTGGCTGGTCGCCCGGGCCACCCGGCCGATCGTGGTGTACGTCAGGGACCAGTCCACGGAGAGCCCGAGCCGCCGCCAGAGCGCCTCGAAGGCCTGCTCGTCGACGACCGTCAACCGCTCGCACAGCTCGATGAAGTTGCGCCGGGAGATCGGGGTGGGGTCGCGGCGGGCGGCGTCGTCGACCGGGGTCGCCGGTGGCCGCCACACCGGGTCGTACGGCAGCGCCGGGTCGCACCGGACGCCGTACACGTTCTGCACCCGACGCTCGGTGGGCAGGCCGTTGTCGTCCCAGCCCATCGGGTAGAAGACCGCCTTACCGCGCATCCGCTGGTAGCGGGCAGTCGTGTCGGCGTGGGTGTACGAGAAGACGTGTCCCATGTGCAGTTCGCCCGATACGGTCGGCGGCGGGGTGTCGATCGAGTACACGTCGGCACGTCCCTTCGCGCGGTCGAACGCGTACGTGCCCTCCTCCTGCCAGCGGCGTGCCCAGCTCTCCTCGAGCCCGTCCAAACTCGGACGCTCGGGGACGCCGGCGCGGGCCGTCCTCGCCGTTTCGGTCATCCTGCGATCGTAGGCACCACCTCGGGGCCGGGCCACGTAGTTGCCGCCCAACACCCCGCCCGGCCGGGAAGAACGACGCGGCTCGTGGCTAGACCAGCGATTCGCGCCACTGCCGGTGCAGTGCCGCGTACCGGCCGTCGGCCTCGGCCAGCACGGCGGGCGGGCCGTCCTCGACGACCCTCCCCCCGTCGAGGACGAGTACCCGGTCAGCGGTCTCCACCGTGGAAAGTCGATGCGCGATAACCAGTGCTGTCCGGTCCCGCAGGATGGTGCCGAGCGCCCGCTGCACCAGCCGCTCGGTCGGCACGTCCAGCGAGGACGTCGCCTCGTCCAGGATCAGGACGGTCGGATCGGCCAGGAAGGCGCGGGCGAACGCGACCAGCTGCCGCTGCCCGGCGGAGAGCCGGCCGCCGCGCCGGTGCACCTGGGTGTCGTACCCCTCGGGCAGCGCGGCGATGAACTCGTGCGCGCCGATCGCCTGGGCGGCGGCCTGCACCGCGGCGTCGTCGGCGTCCGGCCGGCCGAACCGGATGTTCTCCGCCACGGTGCCGCTGAACAGGTGGTTCTCCTGGGTCACCAGCACCACCGCGCGGCGGAGGTCGGCGTCGCTCACGTCGCGCAGGTCGGTCCCGTCCAGCCGGACCGTGCCGGCGTCCGGGTCGTGGAACCGGGCCACCAGCTTGGCGATTGTCGACTTGCCCGCGCCGGTCGGCCCGATCAGCGCGACGGTCTGCCCGGCCGGCACGGTCAGCTCCAGCCCGGCGAGGATCGGGGTGTCCGCGCGGTAGCCGAAGGAGACCGCGCGAAAGGTCAGCTCGCCGCGGCCGGCGCCGTTCGGCAGCGGCACCGGCCGGGCCGGCTCGGCGACCGCTGGCCGCTCGTCCAGCACCCCGGCCAGCTTCTCCAGGGCGGCGGTGGCCGACTGGAGCGAGTTGTAGAACTGGCTGAGCTCCTGCATCGGCTCGAAGAAGCGACGCAGGTAGAGCAGGAACGCGGCGAGCACCCCGACCTCGGTCCGCCCGCCGAGCACCCGCCAGCCGCCGTAGCAGAGCACCACCGCCACTGTGACGTTGCCGATCAGCTTGATCGCCGGGGAGTACGTGGCGATCAGCCGGAACGCGTGCAGGCTGCTCGACCGGTAGTCGTCACCGAGCGACACGAAGATCCGCTGGTTACGTGGCTCCCGGCGGAACGCCTGCACCGCCCGGATGCCCCGCATCGACTCGACGAAGTGCACGATGACCAGCGCGACCGCCTCCCGGGTCCGCCGGTAGGCGCTGGCCGACGCCCGCGCGAACCAGCGCGAGAGCCAGAACAGGAACGGGAAGGCGAGCAGCGTCACCGCTGCCAGCGGCAGGTCCAGCCAGAGCAGGATGGCGGCCACCGACAGGATCGACAGCCCGGCGAGCACCAGGCTGTCGATCCCGCCGTCGACCAGCTCGGCGATCGAGTCGAGGTCACTGGTGAGCCGGGAGACCATCCGGCCGGAGGTGTACCGCTCGTGGAAGCCCACCGACAGTCGCAGGAAGTGCCCGAACACCCGCTGCCGCAGGTCCAGCAGGACGGCCTGGCCGATCCGGGCGGACAGGGCGAGGAAGCCGCGCCGGGCCGCGTACTCGGTCACCGCGGCGGCGGCGAACGCCCCGGCGACGGCGGCGAGCGGGCCGGGGTTGCCGGCCCGCAGCGGCGCGATGGCCCGATCGATGCCGATCATGACCAGGTACGGGCCGGCCATCGCGGCGGCGTTCTGGGCCAGCAGCAGGCTGACCGCGGCGGCGAGTCGCCCCCGGTGCGGGCGGAGCAGATCGGCCAGCAGTGCCCGGCTGTGCCGGCGCAGCCGGGTCACCGCCTCGGGGGTGCTCTCCTCGGCCCGGCTGCGGTCGGCCTCCGGGTCGGTGGCCGTCCCACGCCACCGGGTCAGCTCCGGCTCCTCCCCGGGTGGATCGGCCTGCTCCGGCACGCTCACGAACGCACCAGCCCCCGTCCGCCCGCGGTGGGCGCGGCGGGCCCGGTGACCCCGGCTGGCGGTGGCTGCCCGGCCGGCGGCTCGGCAGCCAGCAGGGCCCGGTAGGCCGGTACGGTGGCCAGCAACTCGGAGTGCCTGCCGATCGCGGTGATCCGCCCGCCGTCGAGCAGGGCGACCCGGTCGGCCAGCGCGATCGTCGACGGTCGGTGCACCACCAGCAGCGCTGTGCTGTTCCGCAGCACCCGCCGCAGCGCCGCCTCGACCAGCGCCTCGGTGTGCACGTCGAGCGCGGACAGCGGGTCGTCCAGCACCAGCAGCGCCGGGCGACCGAGCACCGCCCGTGCCAGCGCCAGCCGCTGCCGCTGGCCACCGGAGAGGGACAGCCCCTGCTCACCCACCCGGGTGGCCAGCCCCCACGGCAGGTCGTACGCGAAGTCGGCCTGGGCCAGCGCCAGCGCGGCCCGGACCTCGTCGTCGCCGGCGTCCGGGTGCCCCAGGGTGAGGTTCTCCCACACCGACATGGAGAAGAGCGTCGGCTCCTCGAACGCCACCCCGACAAGTCGGCGCAGCGAGTCGAGCCGCAGCTCGCGCAGGTCGTGTCCGTCCAGGGTGATCCGGCCGCCGGTCACCTCGTGCAGCCGGGGCACCAGGGAGAGCAGCGTGCTCTTGCCGCTGCCGGTGGCGCCCACCAGCGCCAACGTCTCGCCCGGCTCGATGCTGAGGTCGATCTCGCGCAGCACCGGCGTTGTCGTGCCCGGGTAGCGGAACGCGACCCGTTCGAAGCGGAGTCGGCCGTGGACCGCATCGCGGGGCAGGGCGAGAGCGCCCGGAGCGTCCACGATCTGCGGCGGGGTGTCCAGCACCTCCTGGATCCGGTCGGCGGCGGTGGCCGCCTCCTGGCCGTTGGCGATGATCCAACCCAGTGACTGCACCGGCCAGATCAGCATCAGCTGGAGGCTGACGAACGCGACCAGCTCGCCGATGGTGAGCGCACCCCGCGCGGCGGCGGCAGCCCCGGCCACCAGCACCACGCCGAGGGTCAGGTTGGGCACCAGGTCGAGCAGCGCCGCGGTGTTGGCCAGCAACCGGCCCTTGGCCACGCCGGTGTCGTGCAGCGTCCGGGCGCCGCCGGCGAAGCGGCCGGCCAGCTCGACCCCCCGGCCGTACGCCTTCATGGTGCGCAGGCCCTGCGCCGTCTCCTCGACCAGGGTCGCCACGTCTCCCTGCTGGTCCTGCATCCGGCGCGACGCGGCGTGGTAGTGCCGGCCGAACCGGCGGCTGATCAGCAGCAGTGGCACCGCGCTGGCCGCCACCAGCAGTCCGAGCGCCGGGTGCAGGTGGATCAGCAGCAGCACCACCACCAGGTAGGTGGTCAGGTTGAGCACCAGGAAGAACACGCCGAAGGAGAGGAACCGCCGGATCACCGAGAGGTCGCTGGTGATCCGGGAGAGCAACTGGCCGGACTGCCAGCGGTCGTGGAAGCTGGTCGGCAACTGTTGCAGGTGCGCGTAGACGTCGGCGCGCAGCGCCGCCTCCATGCCCACCGCGGAGGAGGACTGCACCCAGCGGCGGATGAAGATGAGCACCGCCTCGACGACGCCGAGCAGCAGCGCCAGGCCACCGAGCTGGAGCAGGCCGGCGGGATCGTGCCGGGCCACCGGCCCGTCCACCACCCGCTGCACCACCAGCGGTACGGCGATTCCGGCAGCGGTGCCGGCGAGCCCGGCGACCAGCAGCCAGGCGAACTCGGTGGCGTACGGGCGCAGGTAGCGGCGCAGCCGCCAGAGGTTGTGCACGGGGTGGGGGCCCGCGGCGACCCGGGCGGCCGGGTCGCCGTCGCTCTCCACAGGCACTACCCGACGGTAGCGTCAATGGCTGTCGATGCTTGTGTCAGGTTGTTGTCAACCGCCGCTCATGACCGAGAAGCCACTTCTTCACGTCCAGCCCCCAGCGGTAGCCACCGAGCGTGCCGTCGGTACGCAGCACCCGGTGGCAGGGCACGAACAGTGCCACGGCGTTACGGGCGCAGGCGGCCGCGGCGGCCCGCACCGCCGGTGGCCGGCCGGCCAGCGCCGCGTACCCGGTGTAGGTGACCGGGGTGCCCGGCGGGACCTCGCGCAGCACCTCCCAGGCGTGCGCCATGAACTCGCCGCCGGTGCTCTGCCGCACCGGCACCGCGTCGATGGCGGTGAGGTCACCGTCCAGGTAGGACCGGACGGCCACGCTGACCGGGCCGAGGTCGGCCCGCGGCCGCAGGGGCGCCCGCAGGGTGGGGTGGACCAGGGGCAGCAGCGCCGCCGGGTCGGGGGTGAAGCCGGCTGCCCGGACCTCACCGTCCGGACCGGCGATGATGCTCAGTGGGCCGGTCGGTGTGCTCAGCACGGTGCTGTCGATGCTCATGCCGCTCTCCAGAGTCTGATCGTGGCGTAGGACCGCCAGGGGCGCCAACGTTCGGCGTACGCGTCGAGGGTCTTCGAGGTGTCCGGCAGGCCGAGCGCGGCCGCGCCGCGCCGGACCGCCAGGTCGGTGGGGAGTAGGACGTCCGGGTCGCCGAAGGCGCGCATCGCCAGGTAGCCGGCGGTCCACGGGCCGATGCCGGGCAGCGCCAGCAGGCGCCGGGCGGTCTCCTCCCGGTCGCCGCCCGAGGCCAGGTCCAGCTCCCCGCCGGCTACCGCCCGCGCCAGAGCGCGCACCGTCTCCCGCCGCCCAACCGGCATCCCGAACCCCTCATCCGGCACCTCCAGCAGCTCCTCGGCGGTGGGAAAGCCCCGCAACCCACCCCGCTGATCATGAAGTTGTTGCCGCGACACGCCGGCATCGTCGACAACAACCTCATGATCAACTCGGGCGGCCAGCAGGCGGGTGAGGGTGGTGCGGGCGGAGGTGACCGAGACCTGCTGGCCGATGATGGCGCGGACCGCCAGCTCGAAGCCGTCCACCGCACGGGGGACCCGGATGCCGGGTTCGGCGGCGACCGCCGGGGCGAGCGCCGGGTCGGCGGCGAGCGTGGCGTCGATGGCGACCGGGTCCGCGTCCAGGTCGAGCAGCCGGCGGCAGCGGGCCACCGCCGGCGCCAGGTCGCGCAGGTCGGCCAGGCGCAACGTCGCCGCCACGTGCCCGTCCGCCGGGGTCAGCGCCACCTCGCCGGCACCGTGCGGCAGCCGCAACCCCCGGTGGTACGTCCCGTCGCGGACCTCCTCCACCCCGGGCAGCGCCCGCACCGAGAGGAAGTCCAGCAGCGCCCGGGCGTGCAGCGGCGGACGGTACGCCAGCCGGAGCGTGATCGTCCCCGCCCCGACCGGAGCCTGGCGCCGGCCACGGGCGGACCGCAGCTCGGACGGTGCGACGCCGTACACCTCGCGGACCGTGTCGTTGAACTGCCGCACACTGCCGAATCCCGCGGCGAACGCGATCTCGGCCATGCCGAGGCCGGTCGTCTCGATCAGGATCCGGGCGGTCTGCGCCCGCTGGGCCCGGGCCAGCGCGAGCGGCCCGGCGCCCATCTCGGCGCGCAGCATCCGGTGCAGGTGCCGCTCGGTGTAGCCGAGCCGGGCGGCCAGCCCGGGGACGCCGTCCCGGTCGACCACCCCGTCGGCGATCAACCGCATCGCCCGGCCGACCACGTCCGCGCGGACGTCCCAGTGGGGCGAGCCGGGTGCGGCGTCCGGACGGCAGCGGCGGCAGGCACGTAGCCCGGCACCCTGCGCCGCGGCGGCGGACGGGAAGAACCGGACGTTCTGTCGCTTGGGGGTGGTCGCGGGGCAGGACGGCCGGCAGTAGATCCCGGTCGACGTCACGCCGGTGTAGAACCAGCCGTCGAACCGCTGGTCACGGCTGTCCACGGCCCGGTAGCACCGCTCGAAGTCCATCTCCACGTCACCGATGATGCCCCGCTCCACGAGCGATCGGCTGGCGGAAATCGGACGCGGCCGTGCGGGAGCAAACGGGTGCGGGCGTAAGGAAGGGCACCTTATTAACGCCTGCTGCATAGCAAGGGCCCCTTGTTAACGGCCGGCCGGCGGCGGGGGCGCCGTGGCGCTGGCGGCTCAGCGGCGGCGCCGATGAGGCTGGCCGGAGCGGGTCGGCTGGCCGGATCGGGCGGGCTGGCCGGTGAGCAGAGCCGGCCGGAACACGCCGTCCGGGTCGTACCGCCGCCACAGCCGACGCACCCGGGCACCGGCCTCACCCGGGTAGATCCGGGCGAACGCCGCCGGGTCCGGCCGGCTCTCGAAGTTGACGTAGGCGCCGTCGGCCCGGCCGGCGGCGCCCCGCCAGGCGGCGTCCAACGCCGCACCGCCCTGCGGAGGGAACGTCGAGGCGATGACCAGGGTGTGCTGGTGCCGATGTGGGTAGGCGGTCGCTTCCGGGGCGATGTCGTTGACCGCTCCACCCATGGAGCGGAGCTGGATCACCGCCCGTCCGGTGACCGCCCGCATCACCGCCCGCGCACCGGCCTCGCCCAACTCGGTGAACAAACCGTTGGTGGTCGTGCCCCGCTGCTGCCCGACGTTCGGGTGCAGGTGCGCGGTCGGCACCAGGGTCGGATAGGGCAGCAGGTCGGCACGGTGTTCGAGCACCTTCCCGATGGCCAGTAGCGGCTCCACCAGGGGCCGGGCCCGGCGCAGGCTCTCGGCGGCCACCACGGCGGTGACGGACATGAGGGCCGACCGTCCCTCCGCGAACAGCACGGCGGCCGCGGACAGCTCGCGGGGCGCCTGCGACAGGTAGTTCGCCCACTCCCGAACGGTGCGGCCGTCCGGGTGCGCCTCGATGACGAGCTGCGCCACGCCGACGTTGCGCTGCTCGGTGGCCTCGATCTCGAACGCCACCACGATTCCCGCCCCCGGGCCGGCGCCCCGCACCAGCCAGAACAGTTCCGGCTCGTGCTCCGCGTCCGCGCGCAACAGCGTCCCGTCCGCGAGCGCCACCTCCACGGCACGGACGCGGTCGATGGTGAGGCCGTAGGAGCGGACCAGCCAGCCGACGCCACCGCCGGTGGTCAGGCCGCCGACGCCGACGTTGCCGTGGTCACCCGAGCTGATCACCAGACCGTACGGGGCCAGCGCCTTCGCGACGTTCGCCCAGCGCGCGCCGGCCTCGACCCGGACCACCCCGGACCGCTCATCGAGAACCTGCACCCGGTTGAGCATGGACAGGTCGATGACCAGACCACCGTTGTTGGAGGAGGCGCCGGAGAGGCCGTGTCCGCCGCTGCGGACGGCGATCGGCAGCCGTTGCTCCCGCGCGTACCGGATCGCGGCGACCACCTGCGCGGCGTTCTTCGGCAGCAGGACGCCGGCCGGCGACGCCGTCGTGGTGTACGTCGAGCGCAGCTGCGCGTACCTGCGGTCGCCGGGTGTGACGATCTGTCCGGTGAGCGAGTCGGGCACCCGGGCCAGGGCGGCGGCGCGCCGGTGTCCGTGGTCGGTCATCGCTCAAGAGTGGGCGGTCGCACCGGCCCCGACAAACTCGCGTTGGCCACTGATCCTGTTCGTCGGGTTGCGGGAGCGCGCCGGTTCGGAAAATGCCGCGCGAGGGTGACCGGGATCTCGGACCGAGCGTTCGCCCGGGCCGGTCAGATCGGGCGGCAACCGCCCGATCTGACCGGATCTGATCAGCTCACTCGGCTCGGCACGCCGGGCGGGCCGAGCGGGCTGGGCTCGACCGTCGGAGGCGCCGGGCTGGGTACGACGACCGGCCCGGACGGACTGGGTACGGCGACCGGCCCGGACGGGGTGGGCGCGGGCAGGCTGGGCACGACACGACCACCGCCCGCTGCGCCGGTGGCAGGTGGCGCAGTGCAGCGCGCATCGCCAGCCGCACGTCCGACCCGCTGCTCGGATCGGCGCCCACCGGCTCGTCGGCCGGGTTGAGCGGCGTCTCCCGCCACCGCCGCAGTCGCCGCCACCAGCTGATCTGCTCGCGGTACATGACCACCCGCAGGTATCCCTCGGGGTCGGCGTGCCGGATGGTTCCCCACTTCGGGATGGTGCGTGCCAACGCCGACTGGAACAGATCCTCGGCGGCGTTGCGATCCCCGGTCAGCAGGTACGCGACCCGCAGCAACGCCGGAGTCCGGCTGGCGACGAACTCGGCCAATCGGGCGCGTTCGTCGTCGTCCACCCGCCACCCCCGTTTGGTTGTCACCCGTACAGACGCCCCAGGTCATCCTCGCTATCCACGATCCGTGCCGCTTTTCCGCCCGGAAGTGTCGGTCGTGGCGGGTAACGTCCGGCCACCAACTCAAGAAGGGGTGCGGTGATGGCGAGCGTGGCGGGTCGGGCGGCGGCATCGACACGGGACGCGTTCCCGCCGCTGCCCCGAGCGGTGGTGCAGTCCTTCTACCGCCGGATGCGTGCCGTGGCACCGGCGGCCGTCGGCGCGATCGAGCGGGACCGGGCGGCCGACGCCGAGCCGGCCTTCGCCGACACCGCCTGCGGCCGGTTGGCCCGCTCACTCGACGACGCGGGCCTGCGCGCGCTGGGCATGTGGACGCACCACTGGTGCATGCGCTTCTACGACGACGACACCCGGGTTGGCCGGCGGCTGGTCCGGGAGATCGCGGGCCGGCCGGGGCTGGGCTGGACGGCCGACGAGGTGCGCTGGATGCTGCGCGAGTCGGTCTGGGCCGGCCCGGCCGCCGCCGAACGGTTCACCCTGCCCCACGCCGCCGCCGCGCAACTGCCCCCGGAGGAGCGGCCGTTCGGGGAACTGCCCCCGGGTCACTGGCCGGAGGACGAGCCGGCCGAGGGCCAGCGCACCGAGTCGACCGGAACGATCGTCGACGCGCCGGCCTTGGTGCCCCGCCAGAGACGCGCTGGCTGAGCGGGCATCGGCCCCACCACGGGCGGGGTGATCGGCCGGCGGCCCGCTGCGGCAGGATGAAGCCGTCCCGCACCGACGGAAGGACCCACATGCCCGCCAGCGAACCGACAATCCTCGCCACCAGCATGGGCTTCTTCCGGGGCGACCGCGGCCCCACCGACCTGCGCCCGGGCCCGGTGTTCGAGCTGGCCGCCGAGCTGGCCGAGGCCGGCCCGCAGCCGCGCATCTGCTACCTCGGGCAGGCTGTCGGGGACCAGCCCACCTCGTTCACGGCCATCTACGGCGCGTTCGCCGACACCCGCTTCCGGCTGTCGCACCTCGCCCTGTTCCCGATGCCGAACGTCGAGGACGTCCGCGCCCACCTGCTCGCCCAGGACGTGATCTGGGTCGGCGGCGGCAGCGTTGCCAACCTTGTCGCGCTGTGGCGGGTGCACGGGCTCGACGAGATCCTGCACGAGTGCTGGCAGGCCGGCGTGGTGCTGGGCGGCGTCTCCGCCGGCTCGATCTGCTGGCATGTGGGTGGCGCCACCGACAGCTTCGGCCCCCGGCTGCGTGGCTTCACCGACGGCCTGGGCTGGCTGCCGTACGGCAACGGGGTGCACTACGACAGCGAGGGCCAGCGCCGACCGCTGATGCACGAGCTGGTCGGCGACGAGACGTTGCCGACCAGCTACTGCACCGACGACGGGGTGGGGCTGGTCTACCGGGGCACCCGACTGGTCGAGGCGGTCGCCGACCGCGAGGGCGTTTCGGCGTACGAGGTCAGCCGCGGCGCGGACGGCAGCGTCCGGGAGGCGGTCATCGCCCCGCGCCTGCTCGGCTGACCGCCGCCCCCGCAAGCGCCTCCGGAGCGGGCCGGCTGGAGTCGAAAACCGAGCCGCGTGGACCGGCCGGTCCGGCACCGGCGTAAGCTGGCCCGTCGTGAGTCTCACCATCGGCATCGTCGGCCTGCCCAACGTCGGCAAGAGCACGCTTTTCAACGCGTTGACCAAGAACGACGTGCTGGCGGCGAACTACCCGTTCGCCACCATCGAGCCCAACGTCGGCGTGGTCGGGCTGCCCGACGAGCGGCTGGGGAAGCTGGCCGAGATCTTCTCCTCGCAGAAGGTGCTGCCGGCTCCGGTGTCGTTCGTCGACATCGCCGGCCTGGTCCGCGGCGCGTCGAAGGGGCAGGGCCGGGGCAACGCCTTCCTGGCCAACATCCGGGACGCTTCGGCGATCTGCCAGGTGGTGCGGGCCTTCTCCGACCCGAACGTGGTGCACGTTGACGGCAAGGTCTCCCCGGCCGACGACATCGAGACGATCAACACTGAGCTGATCCTCGCCGACCTGCAGACGCTGGACAAGGCGCTGCCCCGGTTGGAGAAGGAGGCCAAGCTCCGCAAGGACCGCCTGGCCGCGGTCGCCGCCGCGAAGGCGGCCATCGAGGTGCTCGACGGCGGCACCACCCTGTACTCCGGGGCCGCCGCCGCCAAGATCGAGCTGGAGCACCTGCGTGAGCTGCACCTGCTCACCACCAAGCCCTTCCTGTACGTCTTCAACGTCGACGAGGCCGAACTGGCCAACGCCGCGTTCCTCGACGAGCTGCGCGCCCTCGTCGCCCCCGCCGAGGCCGTTTTCATGGACGCCAAGATCGAATCTGAGCTGGTGGACCTGCCCGAGGAGGAGGCCCGCGAGCTGCTGGAGTCGATCGGGCAGAACGAGCCCGGCCTCAACCAGCTCGTCCGGGTCGGCTTCCGTACCCTCGGGCTCCAGACGTACCTGACCGCCGGCCCGAAGGAAGCGCGCGCCTGGACCGTCCCGGTCGGCGCCACCGCGCCGGAGGCCGCGGGCGTCATCCACTCCGACTTCCAGCGCGGCTTCATCAAGGCCGAGGTCGTCTCCTACGACGATCTGGTCGCGGCCGGATCGATGGCGGCGGCCAAGGCGGCGGGCAAGGTCCGCATCGAGGGCAAGGAGTACGTCATGCAGGACGGCGACGTCGTGGAGTTCCGCTTCAACGTCTGAACCCGGGCGTCTCCCACCTGGCAGGCGTCAGTCGAGGCGAACATGGGCAACCGGGGCCGGCTCCGGCATGCCTGGCGTTCGTCCGGGTACCTGCCGACCGTGACCTTTTCGATCGCCGCACGGTGTCCGCGTACCGGTCAGCTCGGGGTGGGAGCCCTGACGGCCAGGCCGGCGGTCGGCAAGATCGTCGCACACGTTCACTCCGGCGGTGGTGCGGTGGCAACCCAGGCCACCTCGAACCCGTTCCTGGCCTACGACGGCCTGCCGTTGCTCGGCGAGGGCCGCTCGCCGCAGGAAGTCCTGACCGAGCTGCTGGCCCGGGACCCGGGTCGGGAGGTGCGACAGGTCGGCATGGTCGACCATCAGGGTCGCTCGCACGCGTTCACCGGCTCCCGGACAAGCGCCTGGGCGGGACACCGCACCGGGCCGGGTTACGCGGTACAGGGCAACCGCCTGGTGGGCCCGGAGACCCTCACGGAGATCGTCCGGGTGTTCGAGGACAGCCGAGAACTCGACCTGGCCGAGCGGCTCGTGCTGGCCGTCGGGGCCGGCGAGGAGACCGGTGGCGACCGGCACGGCGCACGGTCGGCGACCGTGACGGTGATCGGCGATCAGCCGTACCCGCTCTGGGACGTACGGGGTCGACGACGCCGAGCATCCGGCGCGGGAACTACGCCGGCTGCACGGCGTCTTCCAGGAGGAAGTGCTGCCGACCATCCAGGGGCTCCCCACCCACGACGACCCCATGGGCGAGGCCGCCCGGCGGGCGCTCGGGGGACAGCTGCGCGACGCCCTGTGAGCAGGCGGAGGATAGCGTCTCGGACCTTGACGCGGAACTGAGCCGTAGTTCGCCGTCCACGCCCGCTACAGCTCGGACCAGACGCCCAGTTCGTTGCCGCTGGGGTCGGTGAAGTGGAACCGACGGCCTCCGGGGAAGTCGTACGGCCCGTTCACCACCTGGCCGCCGGCGTCCTTCACCACCTGCGCGGATCGATCCAGGTCCGCCGAGTAGAGCAGCACGAGCGGACCGCCGGCCCGGACCTCCTGGTCGGCACGCAGACCGCCCACCTCGGCTGCGGCGTCACCGTGGGGGCTGCGGATGCCGGCGTACCCCGGCCCGTAGTCGTTGAACTGCCAGCCGAACGCTTCGGCGTAGAAGCGCTTGGCCTGGTCGAGGTCGGTGACCGTGAACTCGATGTAGTCGATGGCGTGGTGTCGGTGCGGAGATGACTCGGACATGCTCCGCATCGTGCCCGCCGGGTACGACATGGCCAGGACACCCACCGGTGAGCCGGGATCACCGGTCCGGGCGGTCGTCCTCGACGCGAGGACGGTCCGGACGCAGGGCCGCTCTCGATGGAGTCTCGCCGCCGAGTAGCGCCGCCCGCAGCCGGGCGTTCTCGCGTGCGGCGTGGCGGCGCGGGCCGATGTCGGCGACGACGGCGCCCGCCCAGGCGAGGGCCACCAGCGCCCAGCCGATCCAGTACGCCGTGCCGTCCGAGGCCTCCTCCACGAGCAGGCCCACGATCAGCAGGATCGCCGAGAGTGCCCGGACGATCAGGCGGCTGCGTCTGCTCATGGCGGGAACCTCGCTTCCGCCGGCGGAGATCGACTCCGGCTCCGTGAAGGTCGGGTGTCATCGACAGTGACACATCGAGACCACCGGCCTCCCGGCCCCGGAGTCGATCAATCGCCGCTATTCCGCCCGGTAGACGGAGATGTGGGCCGTGCTGTCCGCCTCGAACGGTCGCCGGTGCCAGTCGGCGTACCGCTCGGTGAGCCGGAGCCCGGCCTGCTGCGCCATCGCGTCGATCTGGTGCGGCCAGGCGTACCGCATGGCGAACGGCTTCAGGTGTACGCCGTTGCCGTCGAACGTGATGGTCTGCCGGATGAACCGCTGCGCCGGCCGGTCGTACCTGTGCAGTCGGATCGTCGCGGAGTCCTCGGTCACGGCACGGACCTGCACCTGTTCGTCCCGGTCGAAGCTGCGCGGGTCGGGCACGAAGGTCTCGACGACGAACGCGCCGCCGGGCGACAGCACCCGGGCGACGTTGCGGAAGCAGTCCGCCTGCCGCTCGGCGTCCACCAGGTTGAACAGCGTGTTGTAGACCAGGTAGGCGAGGCGGAACGGGCCCGGCACGGGTACGTCCGCCATGTCGGCGACCACCACCGGGATCTGGTCGCCGCCGGGCTTGGCCCGGAGTTGCGCCAGCATCTCCTCGGACGCCTCGACGCCGTGCACGCTCAGGCCGCGCTCGGCCAGCGGCAGCGCGACGCGGCCGGTGCCGATCGCCAGTTCGAGGACCGGACCGCCGTCGGCCAGGCCCGCCAGGAAGTCGACGGCCGGCGCCGGGTCGGGATTCGGTCCGTCGTCGTAGCCGGCGGCCCACAGTTGGCCGAAGAGGCCGGGATCGTCGAAGACCGACATCAGCGGCCTCCGGGGGTGGTCAGGGTGTCAGCGGTGCTCTCCCGCGACGCGGATGTCGGAGCGGATCTGCTCACGAAGCCTCGATTCCTCAGGTCGGATGACGTTCGGGCGGAGGAACTTCGTCGAGTGGGGCATGTCGGCTGCTCCTTTCACGCGGCTGTCGGCTGAGGACACCAGAGGCCGCCGGAGCAGGGCAAGGCATTTACCTCGCGCGACCCGGCGGCCCGGGCGGTTCAGGAGATGTGGTGCAGGATCACGTTGTGCACGTGGTGGCTCTTCTGCGCGCCACGGAACTCCACCTCGTAGGTGTGCGTGCCGACGTGGATGGCGATCGCGCCTGTGGAGAAGAACGTGCCGCCCCAGGACTTGTTGCTGACCACGCTCACGCTGGTGATCTTCGAGTACGGGATGCTGGTGATCGCATGCCGCTTCCCGACGAACGAGCGGTCCTGGATGATCACGCGCCGGTCGGTCAGCCCGATGAACCCGGTGCCGGTGCCGACAGCGTCGTAGACGGCGATGATCTGCTCACCGTCGAGGAGCCCACTCTCGATCTGCTGGACCTGCTCCTTGCGGTCGTACGCGATGTTCGCCATGCAGACCAGGCTAGGTAACCGGCGCCAGCCCGCCGCTGTGGGCGATGACCAGGAACTCGCCGTCGCCCTGGCCGACGGGCTCGCGGTGCCAGCCGCCGTGGATCCGGTCCACGGTGAAGCCCGCAGCGGCCAGGGAGTCGCGCAGCTGCGCCTCGGAGCGGAAGCGCAGATCCGCCGTGCTGAGCAACTCCTCGCCGTCGACGAAGCGGTAGTGGTGGGTGAAGCTGACCGTGCCGTCGCGTACCCCGGTGACCTCGGTCCACGCACGGACCTCGTCGCCGTCCGGCAGCATGATCAGCCGCTGGGAGTCCACCGGGTTCCAGCGCTCCCAGCGGCGGTCCGCCGGGTCGCGGGCGTCGAAGACCAGCCGGCCGCCGGGCGCCAGCGCCCGGTGCAGGTCGGCGAGGGTACGCGCACACTCCGCGTCGTCGACGAAGAACTGCGCCACGTGGCTGGTCAGCACCGCCACGTCGAATGCCCCGGCCGGCAGCACGGCCGAGGTGCCCTCGATCCAGGTCACCCGCTCGCCGCCCGGCCGGGCGCGGGCGGCGGCCAACGACGCGCCGGCGGGGTCGACACCGGTGACGGTGTGGCCGGCGGCGGCGAGGGCGACGGTCAGGCGGCCGGTGCCACAGCCCAGGTCGACGACCCGAGCGGCCGGGGTCTCGTCGACCACCGCCCGGAAGAAGTCGTCGTCCGGCCCCCACGCGCACTCGGCGTCGTAGACCTGGACCAGTCGCGGATGTCGGAACTCGCCGTGTCTCATCGGCCCGCGCTGTTCGCGTCGGTCGCCGCGCGGACGAACTCCCGTACCCGGTTGGTGGTGTTGCTGGCCAGCCACACGGGGCCCCGCTCGATGGGCGGCGCGTCGTGGATCGGCACGTACGCCACGTCGGGGCGGGGGTAGTAGCGGGGGGTGTGCCCGCCCACCGGCAGCACGCCCCGGCCCATCGCCACCAGTGTCAGCATCTCGGAGAAGGTGTTCCCGGCGGGGCCCTTTGGCACCGGCCGGCCGGACGGGGTGTGCTCCGGAGTCCGGTCCCGCTTGAACTCCGCAGACGTCACAGATGGGTACTGCACCACGGGATGGTCGGCGAGCACCTCCAGCGACACGGACCGTTCCCGGGCGAGCGGGTGATCCGCGGCCACCGCCAGCATCCGGCCTTCGGACAGCAGCGCCGGGCCGTTGACCATCCCGTCGAACGGGTACGAGGCGATCAGCACGTCGGTCGAGCCGTCGAGCAGCCCGGACCGGGTGGTGGACAACTGCGCCTCGTGCACCTCCACCTTGCAGTCGGGGTGCCGTTCGGAGAACAGGGCCACCGCACGGAGCAGCACAGGCGCGGTCCACTCGCCGAGGAACGCCACCCGCAGCGTCCCGGTGATGCCCCGGCCGGCGTCGACCGCCCGGCGGACCGCCTCGTCGATCCCGGCCACGTGCGGGGCCAGGTCGTCGGCGAGTTGCCGCCCGATCGGGGTGAGCTGGACGACCCGACTGGTCCGGGCGAACAGCGGTGCCCCGATCTGGCGCTCCAGCTTCTTGATGACGTGACTGACCCGGCCGGTGCTGACCCGTAGTCGCTCGGCGGTCCGGCCGAAGTGCAGCTCCTCGGCGAGGGTCAGGAAGGTCTCGACCTCGTACCGCTCCAGCACGTCGCTCCCACCGTTGACCTGTGGTCAACGATCGTAGCGGCAACCGATCTTGGTCCGCTGCCCCCGTCGGCGCATCGTGGAGCAGGCAAGGAACCCGCCGATTGAGAGGCTGCGAAATGAGCATCGACGACTACCTGGCCGGTCTGGCCGGCCCGCTCCGCGAGATCGGGGAGAAGCTGACGCCCGTCATCGCGGACGCCCTGCCCGGGGCGACCGGCGCGATGTGGCACGGCCACCCGGTGTGGAGTCTGGGCGGCCGGCCCGGCCAGCGCCCGGTCTGCCTGGTCAAGGGGTACGGGTCCTACGTCACCTTCGGGCTCTGGCGGGGGCAGGAGATCGTCGACCGGTCCGGGCGACTGGTGCCCGCCGCACGGGCCATGGCGGTGGTGAAGCTGCACGGCGTCGCGGACATCGACCCGGCCCTGTTCACCGACTGGCTGCGCGCGGCGGCCGCGCTGGAGGAGGCGTGAGCGCGGTGCGGGTGACGGGATTCGACCATCTGGTGTTGACCGTCACGGACGTGGAGCGGGCCCTGGACTTCTACTGCGGCCGGCTCGGGCTCGCGCCGGTACGGGTCGACGAGTGGCGGGCCGGAACCGTCCCGTTCCCGTCGGTGCGGATCAGTTCCGAGAGCATCATCGACCTCGTCCGGGGCGACCCGCAGGGCACGAACGTCGACCACTTCTGCCTGGTGGTGGCGCCGCTGGACTGGGCGCAGGTGATCGCCTCGGGCGTCTTCACGGTGCTGACCGGGCCGGTCGACCGGTTCGGTGCCCGCGGCTCGGCAACCTCGATCTACGTGCGCGACCCGGACGGCAACTCGGTGGAGCTGCGCTGGTACCCGCAGGACGGCCGCGCTGACGGATGAGCCCGACCACGCGGAAGCCCCACGCTTCCCGTCCACGCGACGGGGAAGCGCGGGGCTTCCGGGGTGTGTCAGTGGTCGCTGCGCGGGTCGTGGTCGGCGCTGCGGCTGCCGGACTTGGCCAGGCCGCGGCTCACCAGGTAACCGATGGTCAGCAGGGTGATGTACCACCAGGCCTTGTCGGCGGCGAAGTAGTCGCTGACCGGTGTGCTCGACGTGGTCGGTGCCGTCGCAGCGAGCGGTCAGGACTCGGTGACCGCGCGGTACGCGTCCTCGATGCGGGCCGCCAGCAGGACCTCGCCCTCGGTCAGCGGCTCGCCGTTACCGTGCCCGACCCGGATCTGGGTACTGTCTGACCGGCGGCTGATCTCGGGACGAAGACGCAGCGCGTCGGCGACGACCTTCACCCGTTCGGTCAGCGCCGCGTGTTGGGTATCGTCGATCTCCAGAGTCCGTCGAATCTGCTCGCCTTCACGCGTCCAACCCGATAGCAAGGTCAACGCGTCGGAAAGGTAGTCGTGCTTGGCCCGGCTGTTGAACAGCACGCGCATAACCGCACCCCCCAAGCGCCGTTGCCGGCTTGTGGCCAAATCGTCGCCATCCCGTGTCTTGTCGGTGCCCTCTAGTCTGTCGTCGCTCGGAAGGGGTGTCCACGCCCACACTTCCGTGTTCTATTGGCCTAGCGGACGGCGACGGTACCCAAACCGCCGATTGATCTGGCACCCTGGACGCCCGTGCGGACCGAACGGGCTAATGGTGGCGGGCAGGCTGAACGACGGGACCTGAAGGTGATCGTGGGAGCGGCGATCATCCGGGATGGGCGGGTGCTCGCCTGTGCCCGTTCCGCCCCGCCCGAGGTGGCGGGGATGTGGGAGTTTCCGGGCGGAAAGGTCGAGCCGGGGGAGGCCGAGACCGACGCGCTGGTCCGCGAGTGTGCCGAGGAGTTGGCCGTACGCGTGGAGATCGGCGACCGGGTCGGCCGCGACGTGCGGATGGCGCACGGCCGCTCGGTGCTCAAGGTGTACGCCGCCCGGCTGCTGCACGACGATCAGCCGCAGGCGCTGGAGCACTCGGGGCTGCTCTGGCTCTCCGCCGACGAACTGGACTCGGTCACCTGGCTCCCCGCCGACGCCCCGATCGTCGCAGCCCTCCGCTCCCTCCTGACCACCTCCTGACCCCCAACCCTCCCGGACCCTCCCGGACCCCCTCCGCCTCCCGCTGCCCCCCGCTGCCCCCGTTGATCATGAAGTTATTGCTGCGACACGCCGATCAGAGCGGCAACAACTTCATGATCAACGGGGTGGGAGGTTGGGGGGAGGGGGAGGGGGAGGGGGTGGGTATGGGGACGGGGGCCCCCGGCGATGCCGGTAGCCCCCGTCCTGGTGGTCGTGCTCAGTGCTTGTCGTCCTGCTCCGGGTGGGCGAAGTTGAGGTGCTCCGGAGGCAGCGGGAAGGTCACGTCGTCACCGAACGGCGACGGCGCGGCGGCCCGGTCGAAGGTGAGCTCGGTCAGCGGCAGCCGGCCCCGGTCGTCGACCGCTGGCGCGGTCGGGTGTGGCACCTCCCGGTGCCAGTTGACGCCGCTCTGCGCCTGCGCCTCGGCCTGCGGGTCGTGGGAACCACCCGCGTGCGAGTGAGTGCCGCCCCGGCTCGTACCCGGCGGCGTCGCCGAGCCCTGACGGGCGGTGGTCACGCTGGTCTGGGGCGTCTCGCCCCGACGGAAGATCTTGCTACCAAGCCACACAAGGGGATCGTACCTGCGGTCGACGACCCGCTCCTTCATGGGGATGATCCCGTTGTCAGTGATCTTGATGTGCTCGGGGCAGACCTCGGTGCAGCACTTGGTGATGTTGCAGAAACCGAGGCCCTGTTCGGCCTGCGCGTACTCCTTGCGGTCGGTCCGGGTGTCCAGCGGGTGCATGTCCAGCTCGGCCGCCCGGATGAAGTACCGGGGTCCGGAGAACGCCTGCTTGTTCTCCTCGTGGTCGCGGACCACGTGGCAGACGGTCTGGCACAGGAAGCACTCGATGCACTTGCGGAACTCCTGCGAGCGCTCCACGTCGACCTGCTGCATCCGGTAGTCGCCCGGGGCCACGTCGGCCGGCGGGGCGAACGCCGGCGTCTCCCGAGCCTTCTCGTAGTTGAACGAGACGTCGGTGACCAGGTCCCGGATCACCGGGAAGGTACGCAGCGGGGTGACGGTGACCGTCTCGTCCTCCGTGAAGGTGGACATCCGGGTCATGCAGCCCAGCTTCGGCATGCCGTTGATCTCCATGGAGCAGGAGCCGCACTTGCCGGCCTTGCAGTTCCACCGACAGGCCAGGTCCGGCGCGTCGGTGGCCTGGAGACGGTGGATGATATCGAGGACGACCTCGCCCTCGTTCACCTCGACCGTGTAATCCTGCAGGTCGCCACCGTTCTCATCGCCCCGCCAGATGCGGAACTGCCTCTTGGTTCCCATCAGTTGCCCGCCTCCTCAGCGAGGGCGTCGAACTCCGCGAGCTCCTCGTCGGTCAGGTACTTGGCCAGCTCCGCCCGGTCGAAGAGGCCGATCAGCTCGGCCCGCATCTTGGGCAGCGGTTTGCGGGTCAACCGCACGGTGTCCCCGTCCAGCGCGCAGACCAGGTTGACCTGCCGCCACTTGGGCTCCATCGCCGGGTAGTCCTCCCGGGTGTGCCCGCCGCGCGACTCCTGCCGCTCCAGCGCCGCCTTGGCGGTGCACTCCGAGACGACAAGCATGTTGCGCAGGTCCAGTGCCAGGTGCCAGCCGGGGTTGTAGCGCCGGCCACCGGCCGCGCTCACCTTCGCCACGCGCTCGCGCAGCTCGGCCAGCCGGCCCAGAGCGTCGGCCAGTTCGCCCTCCCGGCGGATGATCCCCACCAGATCCCCCATCACCGCCTGGAGATCCTGCTGGAGCGTGTACGGGCTCTCGCCGGTGTCCCGCTGCAGCGGGGCCAGCGCGGTCTCCACCGCGGCCTCGACCGCGTCGACGGCCACCTTCGGTCGCGCCGGCAGCCCGTCGGCGTAGCTGGCCGCGTGCCCACCCGCGCGCTTGCCGAAGACCAGCAGGTCGGACAGGGAGTTGCCGCCCAGCCGGTTGGAGCCGTGCATGCCGCCGGAGACCTCACCGGCGGCGAAGAGCCCGCGTACGTGACCGAAGGCGGCACCGGAGTCCGGGTCCACCTCGACGCCACCCATCACGTAGTGGCAGGTCGGCCCGACCTCCATCGGCTCGGCGGTGATGTCGACGTCGGCCAGCTCCTTGAACTGGTGGTACATCGAGGGCAGCCGCCGGCGGATCTCGTCGGCCGAGCGCCGGCTGGCGATGTCCAGGAAGACGCCACCGGCGGGGGAGCCCCGGCCGGCCTTGACCTCGCTGTTGATCGCTCGGGCCACCTCGTCGCGGGGCAGCAGCTCCGGCGGACGCCTGTTGTTGTCCGGGTCGGTGTACCAGCGGTCCGCCTCCTCCTCGGTCTCCGCGTACTGCTTGCGGAAGACGTCGGGGACGTAGTCGAACATGAACCGCTTGCCGTCGGAGTTCTTCAGCACGCCGCCGTCGCCGCGTACGGATTCGGTGACCAGGATGCCCTTCACCGAGGGCGGCCAGACCATGCCGGTCGGGTGGAACTGGAGGAACTCCATGTTGATCAGAGTCGCCCCGGCGCGCAGCGCCAGCGCGTGCCCGTCCCCGGTGTACTCCCAGGAGTTCGAGGTGACCTTGTAGGAGCGCCCGACGCCGCCGGTCGCCAGCACCACGGCCGGCGCCTCGAAGAGGATGAACTCCCCGGACTCCCGGTAGTAGCCGAACGCGCCGGCCACCCGGTCACCGTCGAGCAGCAGCTCGGTGATGGTCGTCTCGGAGAACACCCTGATCCGGGCGTCGTACGAGCCGAACTCCCGGAGGTCCTCCTGCTGGAGCGAGACGATCTTCTGCTGGAGGGTGCGGATCAGCTCCAGGCCGGTCCGGTC